>NZ_JAOCEA010000015.1:0-153374 GCF_029841165.1 Pseudomonas sp. GD03842
AATCAGCCCTCCGTATCGGGACCGTTCAACGCTGCCAATGGATCACCTCGCCTCCATCCAAACAAACAGCGCCACTCGACTGCTGATGATGCTGGAGGGATGTACCTGGATATCGAGAGCCAAAACCCCACCCTCCCGTGAAATGATAAATGGCAGACAACCCCCTCAAGTCGCGGTTTTTTCAGCCGATATCAGGGCAAATGAAGCACATCGGTCGTGCTCGTCCATCTCCAGGGAGGAACAGACGACCACCGGCAATGCAGCCCCCATGAGGTCGCTGTCTATGACACCCCGCACATTCGGAAAACAGGCTCGCAGCGTCCTGTACGGCGCGGTGGTGTCGTGTCTGAGTGTTTTTACGGCGTACGCCGGACCCATCCGGATCGTCACCGAAGAACTGCCGCCTTACAACATGACCCAAGACGGCAAAATGACCGGCATGAGCACCGAGGTGGTTCAGGCCGTTCTGAAAGAGGTCAACGTACAGGCCGATATTCAATCGATGCCTTGGGCCCGCGCATATGACCTCGCGTTGCACGATCCAGACGTGCTCATTTACTCCATCACCCGCACCGCCGAGCGCGAACCGTTGTTCAAATGGGTTGGCACCATCGCCGCTTCGCGCTGGTACCTGTATTCGTCATCCAGCCACCCGATTACCCTGATGGACCTGGACGACGCCCGCGATTGGCAGACCGCAACCGTCAACGAAGACGTCGGCGAGCAATACCTGATGGGCAACCGGTTCCTCATCGGCCGTCAATTGCAGTCGAGCAATCGCTACGAGTTGAACTATCAGAAATTGCGTACCGGTCATGTCGATTTGTGGATTTCCGATGAATTGAATGCCGATTACCTTGCGCGGCAGGCGGGTGACGATCCCAAGGAGACGCTCGTCCCCTCCTTGCGCATCCCGGAGCTCGAAGCAGCCGGCGGCTTCAGTATGGCTTTCAGCGTTGGCACATCCGATGCTACCGTGCAGCTGTTTCAACAAGGCCTGAAGGCCATCCGTGAAAACGGAACCTACGATGCCATTGCACGGAAATGGAATTGAGCATGCTCGCAGAGTCCGAGTCGAAAACCTCCGAAGAGACGCGCGTGGCGCGGCGCACCGGTTCGCTGGCACGTCGGCTGGTGTTGGCCACGCTGGCCTTCTGTGTACTGTTCACCTTCGCCACGGTGTCGGTTCGCACCTGGTTCGCCTGGAACGCCAACCTGTCGAACATGAATGCAGAACTGGGCCTGATCGATCAGGTGTTCCAGGGCACCCTGTCCAAAGCGGTGTGGGAGATGGACAACGAGGCGCTGCAGACGCAGATCGACAGCGTCGCCCTCGCGGCACCGGTGGGCCGGGTCGAACTGACCATCCTGCGTCCGGGGCGCGCCCCGCAAGTCCTGACCCGTCAACACCCTGGGCACAACAGTTCGGCACTCGCTCCGGCCTTGCACCGCCAGTTGACGGTGACGCCCTACCCCGGCGCCAACGAGGTGGTGGGCGAGTTGACCATCGAGGGCGATGAAAGCCTGCTCTGGCAACGCCTCTGGAAAGAGGTGGGCATCATCATGCTGACCCAGATCATTCAGTCACTGGCCCTGGCCGGCCTGATCATGGGCATGTTCAATCGCTCGGTGACCCTGCACGTACGACGTATCGCCCGGCATCTGGAGCAACTCACGCCGCAGAACCTCAAACAGCATCTGGTACTGGGACGGCGCGGCAAGGCCAGCGACGAGCTGGACCTCCTGGAGGCGGGCGTCAACGACCTGCAAGACAAACTGGCCGACCACATCGAACGCCAGACCCGTGACGAACTGGCCCTCGCCGCCAGCCGTGATCAACTCGCCGAATTGGTGGAGCAGCGTACGGCGCAGTTGAAGGCCGCGAACACCCGGCTGGAAGCATTGACCCGTTTCGACCCGCTGACCGGCCTGGCGAACCGTCGGCACTTCGATGAGCTCAAGGAATTGGAGTTCAACCGCGCGCTGCGTCACAAGCAGCCCTTTTCGGTGCTGATGTGCGACATCGATTACTTCAAAGCCTACAACGACACCTACGGCCATGCGAACGGTGACCAGTGCCTGCGGGATGTGGCACTGACGATGAGCGCGCTGTTCTCGCGCTCTGGCGAACTGGTCGCGCGGTTGGGTGGCGAGGAGTTCGCCGTGTTGCTGCCGGGCCAGAACAAGCAGCAGGCGCTGGCCTGCGCCGAACGGCTGCAGGAGTTGCTGGCCAATCGGGAGCTGCCACACAGCGCCTCACCTGTCTCGCCATTCATCACGATGAGCATCGGGATCGCTGAGCTGGAGCCAGCCAACATGGAACGATTCGACCAGTTGCTGCAGACGGCCGACAAGGCCCTGTATCGCGCAAAGAGCCAAGGCCGGAACCGGTGCGTGATCTGAACAGGAAGACCGAATGACATGAGCTGCCCTCACATTACGATCCGACGGAGCCTGAACGGCCTGTGCCTGTGCATGACCCTGCTGTTCGCTCTTTCAGCCCAGGCCGAGACGATTCAGGTCGTCACTGAAGACTCGTCCTATAGCTCGTTGGAGAACGGCAAGGTTGTGGGTGCCGCCAGTGAACTGGTGGAAAAAACCCTGGCCAAGGCGGGCGTCACCGATTACCACATGAGCCTGTATCCCTGGGCGCGTGCCTACGACATCGCGCGCCTGGAACCCAACGTGCTGATTTACCCGATCATCCGCAGCGCTGAACGTGAAACGCTGTTCAAGTGGGTGGGGGAGCTGGACGAAGTGACGCCGCTTTTCTACAAATTGCGGTCCCGGCACGACATCGTGGTCAACGACCTGCAAGACGCCGCCGGCTACACCGTGGGTGTGATCCGGGACGATGCTCGCCAGGAATACTTGGAACGCAAGGGCTTCAGCAAGATGGTGGTGTCGTCGAACAACCTAGACAACCTTCGCAAGCTGCTCAGCGGGCAAGTCATGCTGGTGCCCATGCCGGAGCGCGAGGCGCGCAAGCAGTGCCAGGATTTGCAGATCGATTTCGAAGAGCTGGAAAGCGTCTACACCCTGGACGATCTGTCCAAGGGGCTGTACGTGGCCATGAGCGCCAAGACACCGGACGACGTTTTCAAACGCGTCAGCACCGCCTTCAGCCGCTTGAAGGATGACGGGACGGTGGCGAAGGTGCTGGCGCAGTGATCAACGCCAGCCCTTCCCGGCCGCGCAGTTCCTGATCCAACCAGCGAGTCGGGCAGCCAGCCCGTCAGACCATCGGCAGGCTCGTGAAGATGTCCAGCCGTTCAGCCTGCGCGGCGAAGTCGGCCAACAGCGGGTAATCCAGGGCGCTGGCCTGATCCGGCACCACCAGTTTGATGAACGACCAGCCGACCGCAATGCTGATCCCGTCCTGCCCGATGTCCGCTCCCGCACTCAAGGGGTGGTCGGCCAACTCCCGTTCAAGCGTCGCGCACGCCGTTTTCAGTTGCTCACTGACCCGCTCCACCCACGGCGCGTGCTGAATCTGGGCCGGGCGCAAATTGCGCTCGTAGTAGATCTGCACCGCCTTTTCATACGCCACCAGTGCCAGGCCTGTCAGACGTAGCGTGCGCGTGCGCTCAGGCAGGCTTGAGGGCATCAGGCCTTTTCCGGGCCCTTGCAAGCACTCCACATAGTCGAGAATCAGGCTCGACTCCATCAGCACGTGCCCCTCATCGGTCACGAAGGTCGGCGCCTTGATCACCGGGTTGATTTCCCGAAAGCGCTCCATGCCACGAAACACCGAGACCGACTCATGCTCGAACGCGATGCCCATCCGTTTCAGGCTGATCGCGACGCGCCGCACATAGGGTGAATCCAGCATACCGACGAGTTTCATCCACACGTTCCCCAGGGTTCAGTAACAAGACAGAAAGGCGCGCAACAGCGCTTTTGCTCGCAGGCTAGCAAAAGCGCCACGACGCGCAACGCACTCTCCGCGAAAAACCTCGCATGGGGCAACACCCTGTCCACACTGTATTCACGAAGTCTTCACAATCGTTTTGAAAAACTCCGCGCCATCCCGCTTTTCAATCAACCCTGTCGACCTTCGACAGCCTCGGCGGGCGCGCAGGTAGCAGGGATACGCCAACTGGCACGCCACGTTCGGGCTCGTTTCGAGTAGTGCTTTATATGGAAGTACGTTCAAAGCTGCGCCCCATCACCTCCACCCGCCTGGTCATGCTGTTTTCCCTCTGCCTGGTGGCGTTCTACAACCTGGCGACCTGGCATGCGCTTATTGGGCTCAGCCAATTGCAGGGCGTCAGGGAAGCGGCGTTCCGGGTATCGTTCGGGCTTCTGCTGTGGGGCGCCTTCACGCTGCTGCTCACACCGTTCTCGTTTCGCCCGACGCTCAAACCGGTGCTGAGCCTCGTCGCACTCTGCTCGGCGGCAGCGGCGTACTTCATGAACAGCTACGGTGTCAGCATCGACACCGGCATGATGCAGAACGTCCTGGAAACCAACCCCGGTGAAGTGAAGGACCTGCTCAGCGGCAGGCTGTTCCTCTATCTGGGCCTACTGGGGGTCGTTCCGGTGGCGCTGATCTGGCTGGCACCGGTCACCTATCGCCCCGTGCTGCCCGGGCTGGTCAACAAGGTGCTGGTCTGCGTAGGGTGTGTGCTGGTGATCGCGGCGTCCGTCGGGCCGTTCTACTCGACCTACGCGCCGATCTTTCGCGATGAAGACAAACTGACCCACTTCATCAACCCGACCAATTACCTTTACGCGATTGGAAAACTGACCAAGCAGACCGTCGCCATCAAGGAAACGGTCAAGATCCAGACCGTAGGCGCCGACTCGGTGCTCAGCCCGCAGGCGCAGGCGCGGCCGAAGAAGAGCCTGATGATCTTCGTGGTCGGCGAGACCGCGCGGGCCGACCATTTCTCGCTCAACGGGTACGCCCGGGAAACCAATCCGGAACTGAAAAAGCAGGACATCCTGAATTTCACCCAGGTGGCCTCCTGCGGAACGTCCACGGCTGTGTCGGTGCCGTGCATGTTTTCCAAGTTCCCGCGCACCGATTACAGCGACAAGAAAGGCAAGACCTACGAGGGCTTGCTGGACATGCTTCAACGCGCCGGTTTCAAGGTGGTCTGGCTGGACAACAACAGCGACTGCAAGGGCACCTGCCTGCGCGTGCCCCATAGCGACATTCCGAAAAACCAGCCGAGCCCGTTCTGCGACGGCCAGACCTGCCTCGACGAATCCCTGCTGTTCGGGTTGCAGGACTACATCGACACCCTGCAGGACAACGCAATCATCGTGCTGCACGCTGACGGCAGCCACGGCCCGGAGTACTTCGACCGCTACCCCGCCTCCATGGAGCGCTTCACCCCGGTGTGCCGTACCAATCAGTTGGGCAGTTGCACGTCCGATGAGTTGAAGAACGTCTACGACAACACGATCCTCTACACCGATCACTTCCTGGCCCAGACCATCGAGTTGCTCAAGCGCAATCAGGACAAAGTCGACACCTCGATGATCTACGTCTCGGACCATGGCGAATCCCTTGGTGAAAACGGCATTTACCTGCACGCCGCGCCTTACGCCATCGCGCCCAGCGCGCAAACCCATGTGCCCATGGTCATGTGGTTCGGCAACGCGACGCTGAAAGATGCCGGCATCGACCGCGGTTGCCTGGCGGCCAAGCAGGACCAGGCGGGCCTGAGCCATGACTACCTGTTCCATTCGGTGCTAGGCTTGCTCGGCGTCGACACCGCCGAGTACCAGCCCGCGCTGGACATTTTCCACAGCTGCAGACAGCCCGCAGGATGACCTGACATGCCCCTTTCGCACTCCGCCAGCCACCCCGCGACACCGGTGTTCTGGCGGGATGCGCAATTGCCGTTCATCGAAGCGCGCTCCATCGCCGATGGCCGCAAAGTCTGTTATGCACGGCACTCTCATGACATCTTCTCCATCGGAGCGATCACCGCCGGGCGCAGCACGTATCTGCACGAGAAATCCCGACAGACGATCGACACCGGCACCGTCGTGCTGATGAATCCCGGCGACGTCCATGCCTGTAACCCCATTGACGATCAACCGTGGTCATACGTGATGTTTTACGTCGACCCGCACTGGCTCGGCCGGGTGCAGGAGACATGCGGCGTCGAAGGTTTTCAGCCGGTTCCGGCCATCTCCAGCCAGGACCCCGCGTTATTTGACGGGCTGCTTCGCCTGCATCGGGCCCTGCTCGACCCCGCGCTGGATGCGCTGGCCAAACAAAAGCAGGCCGTCGGCTTTTTCACCCTCCTGCAGCAGCGACTGGGCGGGTCGGACGCACCGTTGAAGAAGGCCAACGAACGGGTCGAACGGGCCGCCCGCTACATCAACGAGCACTTTCTGCAGGCGATTCGGCTGCAAGACATCTGTCAGGCCGCCAACCTGTCCGAGGCCTACCTGATCCGGGCGTTCGAGCAGCACTACCACATGACGCCGCACGCCTACGTGATCAATCGGCGGATACAGCACGCCCAGGCGCGATTGCGTGAAGGTGAGGCGATTGCCGACATCGCTCACCAGAGCGGCTTCTCGGATCAGGCACATTTTCAGCGAGCGTTCAAAAAGCACCTTGCCACAACGCCTGGGCAATACCGGCGCTGATCAGACATACAGCAGCGACATTGCGCATCCGGCCAGCAACGCGGCCATGCTGCGATTGAAGGTTCTGATGCGGGAAGGACTGCGCAGCCATGGCCCCAGAAACGCGCCTGCGCCGGCCCAGCAGGCGACGGACAGGTAACAGATCACGAAATAGATCAGGGCAAACAGACCGATCAGCCGCGCTTCGCCGTCTGCCACGAACGCGCCCATTCCGGCCACTGCCGCCAGCCACGCCTTGGGGTTGAGCCACTGCATCGCCGCGCCGTGCCAGAACGAGGGCGGCTGCACGGGCCTGTCGACATTCAGACGACCATCGTCCACCGCCAGTTTCCAGGCCAGGTAAAGCAGAAACGCCATGCCTGCCCAGCGAATCACGTCCGTCAACATCGGGTACCGATGCAGCACTTCATGCAGGCCCAGCCCGGTGAAGACCAGCAACGCCACAAACCCCACCGTCGCCCCCATCACATGCCGCAGGCTCGCGCCAAGGCCGAACTGCGCCCCGGAACTGAGCGCTACCACGTTGACCGGCCCTGGCGAAATGGATGCCGCCAGCGCGAACGCCGCCATGGAAATCATCAGGTTCATTACCGCCCCGCTCCGTTCAAAGAATGAAGGGCCACGATAGGGGGTGGGACTGATTGGGTATTGAAGAAAACTGACCCATCCTTCGGCGGCAACGCCGAGCCTCGGCCGCGCCTGAGCGCCGCCAGCGGTCTGGCGGCGCCCGGACGCTTGCAGCGCTGACGTCAACGGTGGGCCAACAACCGCTCCAGCACCACCTCCAGCGGGTGGCGCAACTGCCGGTCGGTCTGACGCTTGACCTGGCTGCGGCAAGAATACCCAGTGGCCAACGCCTCTCCGGCCTTGTCCAGCTTGACCGCCCAGGACTGCTCGAAAATGGTCGTCGAGGTTTCGAGATTGCGCGCCTCGTGGCCATAGGTACCTGACATGCCACAGCAGCCAGTGGCCTCGGTCACCAGCGTCAACCCGATCCGGGCGAAGACCTTTTCCCATTGCGAGGTGCTGGCCGGGACATTGGTCTTCTCGGTGCAGTGGGCCAGCAGGCGAAAGGACTCGGGCGCGCCAGAGTCCGCCGACTGCGGCAATACATCAACCAGCCATTCCTGGGGCAACAACACCTTGGGCGTGCCTTCCAGCCCATCGACTTTGAGGTATTCCTGGCGGTACACCAGCGTCATTGCCGGGTCCAGGCCGACCAGCGGGACGCCGCAATCGGCCAGCGCCTTGAGTTGAGTGGCGTTACGGACAGCCGCCTTGGCGAACGCCCCGAGGAAGCCCTGAACGTGCAGTGGCTTGCCGTTGGCACTGAACGGCGCGAGGTAGACGCGATAACCCAGGGCATGCACCAGTTGAATGAGCGACGCCAGCAGTGGCGTTTCGAAATAGCGGGTGAAGGCGTCCTGCACCAGCACCACGCTGCGCTGGCGTTCAGCATCGCTCAGCTCCCGCAACGCCGGAACGCTGGCGACGGCAACCTCGCAGCGGGTCAAGGTGCTCTGCAGGTTGTAGCGATGGAGCAAAGGGCTGTCGACCATGCCCACCTGCCGCTCCAGTACCCCCGTGACCCACTTGGACCCCATCACCGCGTTATACAGGCCGGGTATCTTGGCCATGTAGGGCAGCGTGAATTCCAACGAGCCGATCAGGTAATCACGCAGGGGGCGCTGATAACGGCCGTGATAGAGCTCCAGAAAACGCGAACGGAAATCCGGCACGTTGACCTTGATCGGACACTGCCCTGCGCACGACTTGCAGGCCAGGCAGCCAGCCATGGCGTCATACACCTCATGTGAAAAGTCTGCCTGGCCACGGGCGCGCTTGAGGTTGTTGCCCAGACGCGCAGGCAGGCCTCGAAGCCAGCCTGCCTTGCCACGGGCCGCTTCCAGCACGTCGATGTTCGCCGCGCCTTGCAGGCGTAGCCACTCGCGGATCAGCGAGGCGCGGCCTTTCGGCGAATGCCGACGTTCTCGGGTGGCTTTCCATGACGGGCACATCGCATCGTGTGGATCGAAGTTGTAGCAGGCGCCGTTGCCGTTGCAGTGCACCGCGCTGCCGAAGCTTTGCCAGACACGCTCGTCGATCTGGCGGTCCAGATCCCCCCGCAGAGCGACTTCGTCGACCTTGAGCAGACCGTCCTGCGCATCCGGCGGGGTGCAGATCTTTCCGGGGTTGAGCTGGTTGTACGGATCGAATGCCCCCTTGAGCAACTGCAGCGCCGGGTAGAGTTCGCCGAAGAAGGCCGGCACGTATTCGGAGCGCAGGCCCTTGCCGTGCTCCCCCCACAACAAGCCACCATAGCGCTGGGTCAGCTCTGCCACGGCGTCGGAAATCGGCTTGACCAGCGCCGCCTGGGCCGGGTCTTTCATGTCCAGGGCAGGACGCACGTGCAGCACGCCGGCGTCGACGTGGCCAAACATCCCGTACGCCAGGCCATGACCGTCGAGCAAGGCGCGGAATTCGGCGATGTAATCCGCGAGCTTCTCCGGCGGAACGGCCGTGTCCTCGACGAACGGCTGGGGACGGATTTCGCCCTCGACGTTGCCCAGCAAGCCGACCGAGCGCTTGCGCATGGCGTAGACCTTGTTGACCGCCGCCGCCCCTTCGGCCAGCGTATGGCCAAGCCGCTCGACACTCGTGTCGCGCTGCAGATGCTCGATGAATGCCGCGACTCGCGCGCTGACGATCTGGCTGTCGTCACCGCTGAACTCAACCAGGTTGATCCCCAGCGTCGGGCGCTCGTCATCGGTTGGGAAATACTCGGCCACGCTGTGCCAGACGATGTCTTTCATCGCCAGCATCAGCACTTTCGAGTCAACGGTTTCGATGGACAGCGGCGAGTGCGCCATCAAGGCGTTCGCATCGCGCAAGGCGTCCATGAAGCTGGAATAGCGCACGTTCACCAGCACCGAGTAGGTGGGGATCGGCAGCACGTTGAGCTTGGCTTCGACCACGTACCCCAGCGAACCCTCAGCCCCGCACAACACGCTGTTGAGGTTGAAACGCCCCTGGTGGTCGCGCAGGTGCGCCAGATCGTAGCCGGTCAGGCAGCGATTGAGCTTGGGAAACACGGTTTCGATGAGCTGAGCCTGGGTCTCCTGAATCTGCCGCGCCGTGCGATAGACCTCGCCGCTGCGGCCCTGTTGTGCGCACGCCACGTCCAGCGCCTCGTCGGAGAGGGGCTGCGTGTGCAGCCGCTCACCGCCGAGCAGGACCGTGTGCAGTTCGAGGACGTGGTCCCGAGTCTTGCCATAGGTGCAACTGCCCTGCCCGCTGGCGTCGGTGTTGATCATGCCGCCGATCGTGGCGCGGTTCGAGGTCGACAGCTCCGGCGCGAAGAACAGCCCGTGAGGCTTGAGCGCAGCGTTGAGCTGGTCCTTGACCACGCCCGCCTGAACCCTCACCCAACGCTCTTCCACGTTGATTTCGAGAATGGAATTCATGTGCCGGGACAGGTCGACCACGATGCCGTCGGCCAGCGACTGGCCGTTGGTGCCGGTCCCGCCGCCGCGAGGGGTGAGCGTGATCTGGCGGAAGCGCGGCTCAGCCATCAGCGCAGCGACGCGCGCTACGTCGTCGGCGTCCTGCGGAAAGACCGCCGCCTGTGGCAAGCGCTGATAAATGGAGTTGTCGGTGGCCAGCACCGTACGGGTCGCGTAGTCGGCGCTGATCTGGCCGCGAAAACCGCTGGCGCGCAACGCGTCGAGAAAATCGGGATAGCCGGCGGCGGGAGCGGCGGCAGTCAATGGGGCGATCATCAGGGGATGGCCTCTTGTCGGTCTGATCACGGAAAACGGCAAAATACTTGTCGCCCGGGCATTAATCGGTCAGCCTCGGATCGTTATGGTGTCCATGATCCTGCAGGTTGCAGCGCAGGACAAACGGATATTGCTGCCGCTATCGATGACTTTTACGAATGAATTACCGCCACCTTACTCCGTCCATGTCCCTGCTGCTGGCGTTCGAAGCGGCGGCCCGTCATGAGAGCTACACCCGGGCCGCCCTGGAACTGTCGTTGACCCAGAGTGCGGTCAGCCGCCAGGTCCAGGCGTTGGAGCAACAACTGGGGCTGACGCTGTTCCGCCGTGAAGGCCGGCAAGTGCAGCTCACCGAGGTGGGGCGCCTGTACCAGCGGGAAATGAGCGAGGCCCTGGGGCGAATTCGCAGTGCGACCCTCCAGGCCATCGCCTACCAATCGGGCGCCGGCAGCCTGCGGCTGGCGACGCTGCCGACCTTCGGTTCGAAGTGGCTGCTGCCGCGCCTGCACGGCTTCTACAAGCAACACCCCGGCATGCTGGTGCATATCAATTCTCGCATCGATGGGGTGGACTTCGAGACCAGCGGCATCGATGCGGCCATCGTCGTCGGCACCACGGGCCTACCGGGCCAGATCAGCCATCGCCTGCACGCCGAAGAGCTGGTGGTGGTAGTCTCCCCCCAGGCCGCCGATGAGCAGCGGGACTGGACGCCGGAGCACATCGCCGGGCAAATGCTGCTCAACGTTGCCAACAACCCCAATGCCTGGGGGGACTGGTTCAGCCACCATCGCCTGCCGCACCGCCTGATGCGCCTGGGCCCGAGTTTCGAATTGACATCGCACCTGATCCAGGCAGTCAAAGCGGGCATCGGAATCGGCCTGGTGCCGCGCATTCTGGTGGCCGACGAACTGGCCAGCAACGAGTTGATCGGGGTGGACCTGCCGTTTGCCAGTCAGCGCAGCTATTACCTGACCTACCCGCCGCGCAATGAAATGTTGCCTTCGCTCCAGGCCTTCCGAGCATGGTTGCTGGAGCAGATCTAGGCTTTTGCCCAGCGGCACCGCGTTTGCGCTTTTCGGCCATCGGCGAAAGCGATGGCGTCTGGTATGTTGCGTGTGCAACACCGCCTGCTCGGAAACACCCTGCAATGCCCCATGATCGATCAATCCCCATGGCAGGCCCGCTTACGGGCCTTCTTAGGACTGGCCGCTCGCTGCATTCCAATAACCACTGACAAGGCTCTGGATCACCCATGTTCGCGTTCATTTTCTATTCGGTATTGATCGGCATCGGCGGCACGGCCTTGCTGGATCTCTGGGCACACTTGCTGAAAATTACCCTGGGCTTGCCCACCGCGCCCTGGCATCTGGTCGGACGCTGGTTTGCGGGTATGCGCAACGGGCAGTACGTGCATCGCAACGGCATTGCCAACTCGCCCGAGGTGGCCAATGAACTCAAGATCGGCTGGATCATGCACTACGCAATCGGCGTACTCTTCGCAGCCGCGTTGCTGTTCATCTGGGGTGTGCAGTGGGCGCACACCCCGACGTTCTTTCCGGCGTTGCTGGTGGGGCTGGTCACCGTAGGCGCGGGCTGGTTCATCTTGCAACCGGGCATGGGCGTCGGGGTGGCCTGCAGCAATGCACCGAACCCGACCGTGGCACGGCTGCAGAATGTGGTGGGGCATGTGGTGTTCGCCATCGGCATGTACTGGACGGCGCTGCTGGTCGGATAGCCAGACGCGCTGGCAGGGTTCACATCGTTACAGGGCGGCCGCGTAGTTGCCGATCTCAGCCATCAGCGCATTGACCTGGCCAGCGTCGGCCGTCGAGCCGCTGTAATACACCGTGACGATCAGCGGCGGGCGATTGGGTGGCCATACGATGGCAATGTCATTGCTGGCGTTGTTGCTCCCCGAGCCCGTCTTGTCGCCGACCCGCCAGCCCGCTGGTAGACCGGCCCGCAGTTTCTGATCGCCGGTCGTGTTACTCACCAGCCAGGCGATCAACTGGTCCCGCGAAGCCCCTGATAACGCTTCGCCAAGCACCAGCGTCTGCAAGGTTCGCAGCATGGCCAACGGCGTCGTAGTGTCTCGAACATCGCCCGGCCGGTTTTCGTTGAGCGTGGGTTCGCGGCGATCCAGACGCGTAACCGGGTCCCCTGCCCTGCGCAACCAGTCGGTCAACCCCTGCGGGCCGCCAAAACTGTCCAGCAGCAAATTGGCCGCCGTGTTGTCACTCAGGGTGACCGCCGCTTCGCAGATCGATCCCACACTCAACCCGCCCTCGCCCGTGTGCTTTTGCGTCACCGGCGAATACGGCACCAACTGTTCCGGGCCGTAGACGACCCGTCGCGAAAGGTCCTCCTCCCCACGGTCAACCCGCGCCAAGACATAAGCAGCAGCCAACGCCTTGAACGTGCTGCACATCGCGAAACGCTCATCGGCACGGTGGGCAATCAGGCGCTGATTCCCCGTATCGAGCATGGCAACGCCAAGACGCCCGCCATGGCGACGCTCCAGCGCGGCGAGCTGTCGTTCCAGATCTGTGTTTGAGATGGGGCTGGCGTCAGACGCCATAGCATGCATGCCGTACAGCGCGGGCATCGCCAGCAGCGATGCGCCGATAAACCTTCTGCGCGTGATCAATCTTTACATCCTTGTCGAGACGGGGGCCGGGGGAACATCGACACCCACAGGGTCGCTCATGACTGGGCGGCGTGTCGTATCAACAGTAGCGATCATGATGGGTCTCCCCGCGTCTGGCCAGCAGGCCCCCGGCGAAGCCCACAATCGCTCGCCTGGTCGTCGCATTCATGTCGCCCACCGATGTCGCCTGCCCGTTCGCGCCCTGACGTTTACTACACCACGCAAAAAGGCGCAATCACCGAGGGCGACTGAACGCTGAAACCGAACGCACCCAACTGATCAGCCGTACCGTCGCCGGGTTGTCCTGCTCCTCATGCTCGGCGGCCAACTCCCCTGCCAGCGAGGCGAGCGACTGTGGCAACAGCCACGACACTTCCTGCTCGGTCACTTGAATCAGGTTCGGATCGTCTTCTTTCTCGAACGCGGGCCATTCATTCATCTTTATCACCTTTCGCATCACGTCGGCGTCAGCCATGTTTCAGAGATCGAGCACCAGCGGCCCGGAGGCCGGGACGGCACAGCAGATCAGCACCTGATCGGCCGCGGGCATTTCAGCGGGCGGCACGGGATAATGCACTTGGCCTTTGATCAGCCGGGTTTTGCAGGTACCACACGCACCGCTGCGGCAGCTGTATTCAGGTTCAAGGCCACGGCTTTCGGCCAGTTCCAGCAATGTCCCACCGGCGGGTTGCCAGCGGGCCTCCTTGGCAGACTTCTCGAACACCACCGGCACCGGCGCGGTAGCCGCAGGTGGCTGATCGAGGCCGACGGCCTGTGGCTCGGTGGTGCGCTTGAGGGTCGAGGGGCCGAAGGTCTCGGCATGAATCCGCTCGTCACGGATGTGCATCGCCCTCAGCTCGTCATATAACCCTTGTGTGAAGCTCGCCGGGCCGCAGACATAAAAATCGAAGTCATTGAACGGCAGCAGCGTCTTGAGCAGATTCAGGTCAATGCGACCTGCAAAGTGAAAATCCCGACCTGCGCGGGCCTCGCTCTCAGGCTGGCTCAGCAGGCGGACAACCGTCAGTTCTTGACCGGCATTGGCAATGAGTGTGTCCAATTCTTCACGAAAAGCCAGGTCCACCAGACGACGTGCACTTTGAATGAACCAGACAGGGCGATTACGGCGCTTGCGCCTGTTCTGATACAGCACCTCGCGGAGCATCGACAGCATGGGGGTCACCCCGATTCCGGCGCCCAGCAAGACCAACGGCCGGGGCTCCAGCGGCTCGACGGTGAAGGCCCCTTGCGGCGCGCGGGCCTCGATGCAGTCGCCGACCTTGAGCGTATCGTGCAAGTGACCGGACACCTGGCCGTCACGTTTGACGCTGATGCGGAAAAAATCGTCGGAGGGGGCGCTGGACAGGCTGTAGGTTCGAATCACAGGTTTGTCTTGGCCCTGCAGGCGCACCCGCAATGGCACATGCTGCCCGGCCTTGAACGTCGGGAGACCGGCCCCGTCGGCGGCTTCGAAGTAGAACGAGCGAATGTCCGCGCTTTCATCTTCGACGCGCACCACTTTCAAGGTTCTCCACTGGTCGCGCAGGGCGTCGGCTTGCCGGCGCGCCGCCGCCTGTTCCCAATCGCCGGTCATCAAGCTATTGGGCGAGAAGCCCTCGAAGCTCCAGCGAGAGCGTAGCGCGGCGGGTCGTCTGAGCACTTTGCGCACCTTGACCTGCCAGAGCCGCTCAGCGCCCTGAAAGGCGGCCACTTCAGGTCCGTCCAGGATCAGCGTCACCTCGCCTGCAACGTGCAACAGTTCACCGGTGGCAAAGTCGATGAACAGCAGTCCAGCCCTGGGGTTGAGCAGGAAATTCCCCAGAGTGTTGAAAAACAGGTTGCCCGCGAAGTCCGGTATGGTGAGCACGTCGTCTTCAACCCGCACGAACCCAGTGCGTCCGCCCCGGTGGGACACGTCCACCGAGCGGTGTGGCAGGTCCCCTTCGAGGTCGACGTAGCTGGCCACGAAAAAGGTATCGGCCCCACGAATAGCCGCTGTTGCGGCCTCGTCCAGCGCATCCATCGCCTGCACCGGCGCTCGGCCGGGCAACGGCGATGCTTCACCGTCTTGCAAGGGCCGAAGTTGAATGTACTGGGGGCAGTTGCCGAACGAATATTCAACCGCCAGCGAAAAGCCATGCCGATCCAATGAGCGAATGTGGCCGTTGAGGCGGTTGCGCCGACGGGTCTGCAAATCGATGCCCAGCAACCCCAACGCACTTCCGGGCTGAAAGCCACCGGTCACCGGGTCATCGGCACCCGGCAGCCAGGCGATGTCAAGCCGACGAGGGTCGGGGGAGGTGATGAAACCTTCATGAGCCTCGATCATGCTCGCCCATGGCCAGCCTTCTGCATCCACCGCGCCCACCATCAGGTAGGGAATCTGCTGATAGAACTCGCGGTGCTGGTCCGGCATGTAATCGCGAACGAACTTGCGTCCCACGACGTCCATGCGCTCGGCGACTCCTGCGTGGGTCTGAAGCTGCAATTCACCGGCGTGCCAGGGGGCGTTCTTTTCGAAAGGGGTATCGTTCATGGCGCAAACTCCCGCTGGGGAAGTGAGGGGTGTCCGATAGGCGCCAACCGCTCAGCGCCTACCGAACCGCGTTCGACATTGCTGCTCGGCTCAGACCACCAGACCTGCGCGGGTCTTGGGCATGGGCACGAAACCTTTCAGGCTTTCGATACGCGCCAGCCAGGCCCGCACGTTGGGGTAGGCATCCAGCGACACATTGCCTTCCGGTGCATGGGCGATGTAGCTGTAGCCAGCGACGTCAGCGATGGTGGCGTGCTCTGTGGCGAGGAATTCGCGGCCTTCCAGATGGTGCTCGATGACCCGGAGCACAGCATGGGCGCGCTCGATGGTGTCTTTCGGATCGAAACCGGCGCCGAATACGGTGATCAATCGGGCGCGGGCCGGGCCGTTATTGATTTGCCCTGCCGCCACCGCCAGCCAACGCTGCACCTGTGCGGCACCTTCTGCGTCCCGTGGCAGCCATTGGCCCGTGGTGTCGTACTTGTTGGCGAGGTAGACCAGGATCGCCGTCGAGTCCGCCACGACCGTGCCGTTGTCGTCGATCACCGGGACTTGACCGAATACGTTCAAGGCCAGGAATTCTGGGGTTTTGTTAGCCCCCTTGGCCAAATCGACGAATTCAATCTGCGGCTCCAGGCCGAGCAGCGACAGCATCAATTGGGCGCGATGGGAATGGCCGGACAAAGGGAAGTGATAGAGTTTGATGGCGTTCATGGCAGGTGCTCCGTTGGCTGATGGGTTCAGGTTCAGCGGGAGCCTTCTGTCGAGATCGGCTTCGTCGCGCTGATGGGAGGAATGTTGGACCCAATCATGAATCAGCAGAATCACCAGAAAAAACAATCCAGCATTTCAGATGATGGAATAATCAATCGTCGAGGTGCAGACGGGGGCACCAGCTTCGCGGGTGAACGATGAGGTGAAGGTATGGGAGGAAAAGGCCCACGCTGCACGAGCGCGCACCGCGGCAACGGACGGCCCTGAGGTGGCCGCTACGGCCGACAGTGTTCCCTGTCGGCCGTATCACAGGCAAAGAGCGGCTGCCGATCAGCGACGCTTCAGACGGTCGATGATCACGGCCAACAGGAGAATCGTGCCGCGAATGACGTACTGGTAGAACGTGTCGATGTTCTTGAGGTTCATGGCGTTCTCGATGATCGCCAGAATCAGCACACCGGCGATGACATGACGGATCATCCCGATACCGCCGCTGAGCGACACACCGCCCAATACGCACGCAGAAATCACCGTGAGCTCGAAGCCCTGCCCGATCATGGGTTGTCCCGAGGTCATGCGTGACGCCAGTACCACGCCCGCCAAAGCGCCGATCAGGCCGTGGACGGCGAAGATGATGATCTTGGTCCGATCGACATGGACACCGGCCAACAGCGCCGCTTCCTGGTTACCGCCGATGGCCAGGGAATTACGCCCGTACGTGGTGTAGTTGAGCAGCCAGCCGAAAAACACGAAGCAGGCGATGGTGATCAGGATCGGCACGGGTACACCGAACAACTGGCCGTTGCCGAACACGAAGAACCCTTCTTCACCGACGCCGACCGCTTTGCCGTTGGAAAAAATGTAGGCCAGCCCGCGGACAATCTGCATGGTCGCCAACGTGGTGATCAGGGCGTTGATCCGCAGTTTGGCGATGACGATGCCGTTGATCAGCCCGACAACGAGCCCCATGGCCAATGCCGCCGAGACTCCAAAGAACACGCTGTCGGTGTCGCGGATCACGATCCCTGCGATCACGCCGGAGCAGGCCAGCACCGAGCCGACCGACAGGTCGAAATGCCCGGACGCGAGACAGAACAGCATGGTGCAGGCCGCAATGCCCACGGTGGAAATCGCCAGCCCCAGACCGCGCATGTTCAACGGCGACATGAAGTTGTCGATGAGCAAGGCACAGAGCAGGAAAATGCCCAGTGCGGCCAGAAGCATGGCCCAATCGTCGAAGAACCGCCGCAGGTTCATGCCCTGGCGGGGTGCCGTCAGGCTGCTGGTTTCGGTAGACATACGCACCTCATTTTTGTTTTTCACTTGGGTGACTCGTTTTCAACCACGCGTGCGCGGTAACGCCAGTTGCAACAAGCGTTGTTCATTGGCTTCTTCGCGGGACACCTCGCCCGTGATGGCGCCTTCACTCATGACCAGGATGCGGTCGGAAATGCCCATCACTTCCATCAGGTCGCTGGACACGACGATCACAGCAATGCCCTCCGCCGCCAGGTTATGGATGATCTGATAGATCTCGGATTTGGCGCCGATATCGATGCCGCGGGTTGGCTCGTCCAGCAACAGGACCTTCATCGGCATCGACAGCCAACGACCCAGAATGGCCTTTTGCTGATTGCCGCCGGAAAGAAACAGCATCTGTTGTTCCGGCGAAGGTGTTTTGACGTTCATCGAGCGAATCTGATGCCGAGCGTTTTCACGCTCCCAGCGGCCCTGAATCAGGCAGCCTAGATGGACGTGGCGGGGCCGTGCGCCGATGTTGATATTTTCCGCCACGCTGGACAGCGGCACGATCCCTTCTTTCTTGCGGTCCTCGGGGCATAACAGAATCCCGGCATCGATGGCATCGCGCGGTGATTTCAGGTTGAGCGGCTTGCCATCGAGCTGGAGCGTCCCTGCCTGGCTGCGGGCGAGCCCCGACAGCAGCCGAAACAGTTCAGTACGGCCCGCGCCGACCAGGCCAAAGAAGCCGAGCACCTCACCCTTCTCCACCGCAAAACTGACCGGTTCCTGCAGGCCCGGCCCCAGCAGCCCGGTCACCCGCAGGCTCGGCCCCTGATGCTGGCGGGGCCGGTAGTTGTAAATGTCCTGAATATCGCGCCCGACCATGCAGGTCACCAGGCGGTCATGATTCAGTTCAGCCATGTCCTCGAAGGTGCGCACAAAGCGCCCATCCTTGAACACTGTGACGGCGTCGCAGACCCGGAAAATCTCTTCCATGCGGTGGGACACGTAAAGAATCACCCGGCCTTCATCGCGCAGCTTGACGATGATCGCCATCAAGCGGTCGATCTCCCGGGCCGACAGGCTGCTGGTGGGTTCATCGAAGGCAATGACATGCGCGTTGCGCGACATGGCCTTGGCAATTTCCACCAGTTGACGCTGCCCCAACGACAAATCACCCAGCCGCGTTGCCGGGTCGATCTCGTCCGCCAGCCCCGTGAGCAGCTCACGCGCGCGACGCACCATCGCTCGTCGATTGACCAGCCCGAAACGATTGGGCATGTGCCCGAGGAGCAGGTTTTCGGCCACGGACATGTCGGGCACCAGATGCAATTCCTGATGAATGACCGCCACGCCCGCAGCGATGCTGTCTGCCGTGGATTTGAAGGCCAGATGCTGATCACCGATCTGCAGATCGCCACTGTTGGGCTGGTAGGAGCCCCCGAGAATCTTGAGCAACGTGGACTTGCCCGCCCCGTTCTCGCCCATCAGCGCGTGGACGCTCCCTGGCCGAGCTTCGAAGTGAATGTCGGACAGCGCCTTCACGCCCGGAAACGTCTTGCCGATGCCGTTGAAACGCAGACTGCCGCCTGCACGCGACTGTTGCGCCTGGGTTACTGAAGCCTGGTGCATGAACCACCTCCTCCTCGCCCTACCCTCAAGGTAAAGCGAGGCCTTGCACTGTACGCTGCGGATTACTTGTACAGACCGATCTTGGTCAGCACGTCCTTGAAGTTCTCGCGGGTGATCAGGGTCACGTCGTCCATGGCCGTGTATTTGGCCGGCTCTTTACCGGTGGTGACCCACTCGTACATTTGCAGCGCAGTGTTGTAGCCCTCTTTGTCAGGGCTGGGCAGCATCGAACCGAAGAAGCCGCTTTTCGGTTTCTTGAGTTCGTCGATGGCGTCAGTGCCGTTGATGCCGATGCCGATCACGTTATCCGGGGCGAAACCCGCGCCTGCGGTGGCCCGTACCCCACCGAGCACGGTGTTGTCGTTCATGCCGCCGACGATGAGGTTTTTCGCGCCACTGGGCAGCTTCGGCAGTGCAGCGTTGGTGGCGTCCATGCTGCCGGGCACGTCGAGTGTTTTCTGGGGAGTGAAGAGGATGTGGTCTTCCGGCAGGCCAGCCTTTTTCAGCGCGTCGACCGAGCCGTCAGTGCGTTTCTTGCCAGTGTCCAGTTCGTTGTAGGTGTTGATAATGGCGTAGGTTTCTTTCCAGTCCCATTTGCGGTTCTGCGCCTCGGTGGCCATGGCCGCACCCTGCTTCTGGCCGACTTCGAACGCCGCCATGCCCAGGTAGGGAACGTCTTCCATGAACTTGCCCTTGGCATCGACGAACCGGTCATCGACCGCCATGACCTTCAGGTCATTGGCTTTGGCCTTGGCCACGATGGCTGGGCCGAGGGACACGTCAGGTGGGCAGATGACAAAACCCTTGGCGCCGTTGGCGGCCAGGTTGTCGATCGCGGTGAGGGTTTTTTCGCCATCGGGCACGGCGATCTTGATGACTTCGAAGCCATGATCCTTGCCCGCTTTCTCGGCAAATTGCCACTCGGTCTGGAACCAGGGCTCTTCAGCCTGCTTGACGAGGAAACCGATCTTGACCGTGTCAGCGGCGATAGCGCCGCCGCTCATTCCGACGATTGCGGTGGCAACAGCAGCACAGCACAGGGAACGAATCCCGTGGCGACTCAACATAGCTAACTCCTTATTTTTATTGACTAGCTACAGCGTCCAGCAGTGAGTGTCGTGACAGCCCGCACGAGGCAACGCGACGGGCCAAACGACTGAAAACAGTCATATCATATTATCAATGACGCCTATGTAACCGAGTGTCACACCTCCTCGTTCTCCTCCAGCCTCAGCCTGCGAAGCGGTGTGAGGGCAATCCGCGAATGCCGGTCTCGACCTGCAGCACCGCGCCATCCAGCGGCAACGCCTCGCTGGCGGGCCGTGCACTGGTGACGAAGAGCGTGGTCATGTCCGGCCCACCGAACACGCAACTGGTGGGGTGGCTCAACGGCAATTCCACGAGTTGGTCCACGCGCCCATCCGGCGCGAAACGAATCAGGCAATGGCCTCCCCAGCGCGCGTTCCAGACATACCCTTGTGCATCCATCGCTGAGCCGTCCGGCACACCTCGCGGGTGCTCCGAGGCCCAGACATCACGCTCGCCCAACGCGCCGTCGGCTTGAATGGGGTAACGGTAGATCACGCCATCCAGGCTGTCGGCGGTCAGCAGCGTGCGATCATCGTCCGCCCAGAGCAGCGTATTGACGATCCCCTGCCCGGCGAGCAACGCTGTAACGCGCCCGCCGGCCTCGACGCGAAACAGGCCACCGGAGCGTCGCTCCAGCGGCACATCACCGCCTTCGGCATCCAGATTGTTCTGCATGCTGCCCAACCACAGGCGGCCCTGACTGTCGCAACGCGCTTCGTTGGCGCGGTTACCCGCCATCGGATCGGCGACACACAGCAAGGTGAGCGCCGGCCGTTCGACAGGCGAATCGAGATTCAGGCGATATACGCCACTGGCCAGCGTCACCAATGCGTCGCCCTTGGAGGTCGGTATGAATGCCGAAACCGGCTCATTGAATTGCCAGTGGCGTACCTGGCCCTGATACAGGCGCAAGGCGCGGAAGCCAGCAATGTCTACCCAGTAGAGGGCCTGCTGCTGATCATCCCAGAAAGGCCCTTCGGCCAATTTGAATCGCTGGTCACTGACCGCTTGCCACTTCATCGTGAATGTCCTGTTCTTGTTGTTGTAAAGCGTTCACCGCACCGACGATGATCGGTGTCACGTCGCCAACGAGCGGGAAATCACCTCGCAGGCGTTCTCGATCAAACTCATGCAGGCCCACACGCCCCTGGCCGAATCCCGGGTGGCGATGGCGTCGGCCAGGTCCTTGTGCAAGGGCAGCGTGCGGCCCAGCTCTCCTGGCACGGCGGACGACACCTCGAATGAGATGGCCAGCAATGCACCCAGCGCCGGAAGCATCTGCTCGATGAACTGGTTGTGACTGGCCGCCAGCACCGCTTCGTGAAAACGCTGGTCGGCATGGTTGTAGTCACCCTTGTCCGCGACGCTTGCGGCCAATTGCGCATAAGCGCCGTGAATCTCCGCGATCTGATCGGGGGTCGCCCGCTCGCACGCCCAGCGCACGGCCATCGGCTCGATGGCCCGACGCAGGTCCAGCAAATCCATGACAAAGCTTCTCGACAAGCCCTTGGCTGCCAACCAACCGACGACTTGCGGATCGAACAGGTTCCATTCGCGGACCGGTAATACCCGCGTCCCGACCTTGGGCCCTACCTCCAGCATGCCCTTGGCGGCCAGCGTTTTGATCGCTTCGCGGATCACCGTCCGGCTCACGCCGAATTCTTCACATAACGCCGCCTCAACCTTCAACGACTGCCCCGGCACGACATTCCCGTGAGCAATCCAGGCGCCCAGGCGGTCCACCGTTGACGCATGAAAACTGTTGCTCATTCCTCAGCCCCTTTCTGCGGAGTGGTCCGCGGAAACGAAGCTAATCATCATA
Organism: Pseudomonas sp. GD03842; assembly: GCF_029841165.1. Classification (NCBI taxonomy): domain Bacteria; kingdom Pseudomonadati; phylum Pseudomonadota; class Gammaproteobacteria; order Pseudomonadales; family Pseudomonadaceae; genus Pseudomonas; species Pseudomonas sp. GD03842. The sequence continues at coordinate 22,077 of NZ_JAOCEA010000015.1, forward strand.
TGAATGAGAGTCAAACGGCTGTACAGGGGGTCAAAGCTGGACTACACCTCATGGGCAGTGGATCCCACCTCGTTCAGGATTCACAAATAGTATTACGATTAAATTTAAAATCGAGCTATTTTTGCTTATGGACGAGAGAACGAGACAGAAACATCGCAATTAGTAAGACCAAATACCTTAAGAAGTGGCGTTCATAACAAAAAAGGAAGCAAGCGATGAGTAAGACTTTGATCCCTGCCATCGGCCTGGCCGTGCTGACCACCGCCCTGCAGGCTCACGCCGCCGCAGGCTTGATGAGCGAACAAGCTGCATTTGGGCAAATGCCTGATGGCACCGCCATTCAGAAATTCACCCTGCGCAACAGCCATGGCATGCAAGCCTCCGTGATCACCTATGGCGGTACGCTGCAATCCCTGCTGGTGCCGGACAAACACGGCAAGACCGAGGATGTGGTGCTGGGCTTCGATGACGTCGCGGGTTACATCAATGGCACCGCGTACTTCGGCGCCACCATCGGCCGATTCGGTAACCGCCTGGCCAACGGCCAATTCACGCTCGATGGCAAAACCTACCAGGTGCCGCAAAACGACAAGACCAACGCGCTGCACGGGGGTACAAAGGGCTTCGACAAGCAGGTCTGGAAAGCCGAGCCAATCAAGGACAAAGGTTGGGTGGGCGTCAGGCTGACCTACGTGTCGGCAGACGGTGAAATGGGCTTTCCAGGAACCCTCAAGACCGAAGTGACCTACAGCCTGAACGAGAAGAACGAACTGCGCATTCAGTACCACGCCACCACCGATAAACCGACGGTGCTCAACCTGACCAATCACAGTTATTTCAACTTGGCGGGCGCTGGCAATGGCGACATCCTTGACCAGGTCGCCACGGTGCATGCCAGCCACTACACCCCGATCAACGAAAAGCTGATTCCGACCGGCGAATTGCCTTCGGTGGTCGGCACGCCCCTGGACTTTCTCAAACCTGTCGCGTTCGGCAAGCGGATACGTGAAGACAATCAGCAGCTGAAATTTGCCGAGCCGACCCAAGGCGGATACGACCATAACTGGGTGCTGGACACGCAAGGCAAGGTGAGCCGCCTGGCCGCCGATGTGGTTGACCCGAAATCCGGCCGACGGCTGCAGTTGTTCACCACCGAGCCGGGCGTGCAGCTTTATACCGGCAACTTTCTGGACGGAACCGTGAAAGGCAAAGCGGGCAAAATTTATCCGCATTGGGGCGCCTTCACCCTCGAGACCCAGCATTACCCTGACTCGCCGAACCAGCCGGGATTCCCATCGACCCGACTTGATCCCGGCAAGGCGTACACCCAGACCACCGTCTTCAAATTCTCCAGCGAATAACGACGTTTCACGCGCGGCGGTGAAGAGCAGCGTCTCTTCCACCGTCGTGACGGCTCGCGACCTCTACCATTCATCTTCAAAACAATCCATATGGATGGCATTTGTCGGCCGCAAGCGCTTTTTTGTACGATTCCCCACCGTTTGGAGCGAAAGGATCAATTCGAGTGAATTTTCTGTCCGGATGCGACTCAAGGAACAGTGAGTGACTGAAAGGGAGGTTTGGGAGAGTGGCACAGTATAAGCATTTCAGAATCGACTACCTGCTGCATGGTAAGTACAAGAGCTTCTATATCAGCGCTGAAGCCATGGATAACGCTTCGGCCTGGCATTGGGCGTCCGTGGATGCAGGCTTTGGACAGATCCCGAAATACCGCTCGGACAAGGTGCCTAAAGTGACTAAACCCAAGGCCGAACAGTTGGGCCTGACGGATGTGGAGTGGGCCGAATCCTGATGAGCGAAACGCGGCGCGGGTAGATCGGCGCGCATCGCTGGGCTATGCGGGGCGAGGCAGTGCCTCGTCCCGCCCTTTACCCGCACCCTGTCGACTGAGCAACGCCGTTTCCACACTCTGCATGAAAGAGCGCGCGCTGCCTGCCCCCCCATAGCCCCCGTTCTTCACATCTAGCCCAAAGCGGAACAAACCGTGGCGGCTCGGCTCCCTAATCGCCACTCGATTCAGTGGCTGGAAACTGGCACATCCCTGCAGTCCTATCCTCACGGCCAGGCCCTCCTGGTCGCTTCAACCCCTCGCGTCGGCGCCGCTGCACCAGCCCGGCGTACATCGAGATTTCGCAATGACTCTGTTCTGTATATCCGCCTGGACCTGATCGCCCTGGCTTAGTTGAGCCCGGTCGCCCACGCCGCACTCCCCGTCACGCTGGTCGTCGGCGATCAGAATGACGACAACGTTCGCGCTTCGATCAAAGCATCAGGCGTCCTGAAGGACGCGCCCTGCACAGTCGACTGGAAACATCCTCGCTCGGACACCCAGCGCGTGATCGATTCCTCGTTCAGTTCCGCGTTCCACTGAAGCATTTTCTGACCATTGGCGCCTCCGATCAGAGCGATTGAAAGAACTGATCATTAAACGATCATTGTAAGTAAGCCCTTGTCGCTGAGGGCTTACAGCAGGTTATCCACAGAGATATTCACGATTTTCGTGGACAACTTTTCCTACGTATCACGCTTGACATCTACGGCCGATCATTGCGTTGCATAGCCGATATCTCTGCACGAAAATCTTTCGAAGGAGCGCGACGGATTTTTTCATTGGCTGCGTTTAATCCGTCAACTGCACCCACTTCATGTGCAGGTCTGGAGGAGTTGAAATGAGCGCAGCACGATCCCTGGCGAAATTACGCTATGCCCTGCTCATCCCGGTCGCACTCGCCGCATTGGCCAGCACACCGAGCTACGCCCGGGAAGAATTCATCATTCAGGCACCACCCCCCGTCCGCGTGGAGCCGGTTCCCATGGCAAGGCCCGGGTATGTCTGGGACCAAGGCCACTGGCGCTGGGAACGGGGGCAATACGTATGGCTGCCCGGGCATTGGCAACCCGTCCGCCAAAATGCCCGGTGGCAACCAGGGCATTGGGAGGCCCGTGGGCCAAACTGGTACTGGATAGAAGGTCATTGGGTCCGCTGAACCTATGGCAGCGCTGCGGTCTGTAGATACAGAATCTTGCAGGCGAGCCCGCCAGCGCTCCTCTGGGCCAGAGTCATCTGGACAGAACGGTTTAACTCTACGATCGAGACGCCCGATTGAACGAACCTGATCCGGACCTTGAACTGTTGGCCCGCATTGGCAACAACGAGCCGGAAGCCGTGAAAGAAATGGTGTCGCGCAAGCTTCCACGCTTGTTAGCACTGGCTGGCCGCTTGTTGGGCGACGCCGAAGAAGCCCGCGATGTGGCCCAGGAGAGCTTTCTCAGGCTATGGAAAGCGGCCGGCCAATGGCGCGCGGGTCAGGCGCGCTTCGACACCTGGCTGCATCGGGTGACGCTGAATTTGTGCTACGACCGCCTGCGCCGGCGCAAAGAACAACCCCTGGACGATGATTCTCGGCTCAGCGAGCTGGTCGATACCGCCCCGGCGCTCGATGACCAGTGGCAGGCTGAAGCTCAACATCAGCAAATGGCGGCGGCGCTCGCAGCGCTGCCGGAGCGCCAGCGGGAAGCAATTGTGTTGCAGTACTACCAGCAATTGTCGAACACCGAGGCGGCGGCTGCGATGGACATCACTGTCGAGGCGCTGGAAAGCCTGTTGTCCCGGGCGCGCCGTAATCTGCGTAAACAACTCATCGAGTCGGAGCTTGCTACCGGCACGGGCAAGCACACCCCAAGGAGAGGAACCTCATGACCCCTGAACGCTTCGCTGATCTGGCCGATGCCCATGGCGCGAACCTGGACCGCTGGCCCGCGGCCGACCGGGAGAGCGCCAGGGCGCTGATCGAACGCAACGATCCACAGGCGCTGTGCGCCTTGAAAGAAGCTGCATGGCTCGATCAACGACTCGACCGCCATCGCCCTCCCGTACCAGACGCAGGATTGGAGCGCCACGTGCTTGCTTCGGCTGTCTCGGCACGGCGCCCGTCAGCATGGCGACGATACGGCGACTGGTGGTCGCGCCTAGGGTTCGTTGGCGTCGGCCTGGCTGGCGTGGCCACCGGCATGCTCGTGGCCTCGCTCAGCCTGCCGCTCTCCGGTGCGCCAGATCTGCTGCCCAGCGTCCTCGACCACGGCGACGCGGAATGGATACTCAACCTGGATGCCGGGGAGGCCGAGCAATGACACCCTCCTCCGGACGCCTGAGAAGCTGGTTGATCGCATCATTGCTGGCCAACGTTTTCCTGATCGGCGGCGTCGCGGGCGGCGTCTACCAATGGTCGAGCCAGAAGCGCCCTCAGGTCGTCAACGTCCAGCACGGCCTGCGTCAGGCCCTGGCACAGTTGCCTGAGGCCCGTCGCCACCAATTGCGACGCATGTTGCGAGAAACCCATGCGCAGAACCAGTCCTTGATACTTGCCAGTCGCCAGGCTCACCAGGATGTGGTGCGCCGCCTGCAGGGCGACACGCTGGATCGCAACGCGCTGGATCAGGACCTGGACCGCGCTCGAACTGCCGACATCACGCTGCGCAGCCGCGTCGATTCGACGCTGGCGGACTTTGCCGCCAGCCTGCCCGCGGACGAACGCCACGCTTTGGCACTTGCCATGACAACCCGGCGCCAGTCCCCACACGTCGAACCTCAAAAACAGTGACTGCCTGCGACGGATTTTCCTGATCTGAGACGTTCAAGGGTGGAAGGCTCCGTTATTCAGGCGGGGCTATCTGCCACAAGGATCTACCATGTCCCCTACTCGCAAAGCCATCTTACTGGCCATGGCCGTCACCTTTTCGCTGTCCGGTTGCGTCGTTGAACAGACACATCCGCGCCGCCCCCCTCCCCCCGTCGAGGTCATCCCGGCCATCCCCGCGCCCGGCGCCCAATGGGTACCAGGCCATTATCGCTGGGCGGGTAATGCATGGTTGTGGGAACCCGGCCACTGGCGCCGGTATTGAAGCTGCTCGCTATCCGGAGCCCGCGTGCTAGCATCCCGATCCTGTCACTACGCATCAGGCATGGGAGCATCGGGATGCTGAAGCAGCACACATTCGCCGCGTTTCTGTTCGACATGGACGGTACGCTGACCAACTCCATTGCCGCTGCAGAACGCGTCTGGAGTCAGTGGGCGATCCATAAGGGACTGGATGTCGAATCGCTGCTGTCCACCATCCACGGCGTACGCTGCATCGACACCATCCGCCGCCTGAACTTGCCCGGCGTGGACCCGGAGCATGAGGCGGCACTGATGGCTCAAGCCGAAATGGATGACGTAGAAGGGGTAATTTCCATCGAAGGTGCGGCGCGATTTCTCGCAACGCTGCCTGCCGACCGCTGGGCGGTGGTGACCTCCGCTCCTCGTTTACTGGCCGAACGCCGAATCCAGGCAGCGGGCCTTCCACTGCCCAGGATCATGGTGTCCGCCGAAGACGTCGAGCAGGGGAAACCCGCGCCGGACTGTTTCCTGCTCGCGGCGCGCAAGCTGGGTGCCCGCCCCGAAGACTGCCTGGTATTCGAAGACGCACCGGCGGGAATCGCAGCGGCCGAAGCGGCTGGCGCCCACGTAATGGTCATCACCGCCACCCACCGGCATGCGCTCGACACCGAACATCCAACCCTCGCCAGCTACGACACCTACCAGGTGAGCATCACCGAGCAGGGTTGGCTGGCCTTGCGCCCTCGCTGAGGAAAACCCCTTCACAGGCCGGCAGCAGCCTGCCGGTCAATCGATCAGATCCGCCGCACGCAGGGCGCTGAGCGCTTCAAGCCAGCGTGGCTGTTGACGATACTCGGTGGTCGAGATCCCTTGGCCGCGCATGCGCGCGATCCTTGGATGAGGGGTTACCTTCATCCGTTGCGCGGCGGTCAGTGCCAACTCCGCCGCAGCACGATCGTTACAGACCAGTCCCATGTCACAGCCTGCGGTAAAGGCGGCGTCGATCCGACTCGCGGCATCACCTACCACATGGGCGCCAGCCATCGACAGATCATCGCTGAAGATGACCCCCTCGAAGCCCAACTCTCCGCGGAGGATGTCCTGCAACCAACGGCGGGAGAAACCCGCGGGCTGCGTATCGACCTGCGGATAAATGACATGGGCCGGCATGACCGCAGCCAGGCGCTTGCTCAAACGCGCGAACGGTATCAGGTCATTGGCGCGAAGGGTGTCCAGGCTGCGCTCATCACGGGGAACCGCGACATGGGAATCCGCCTCGGCCCACCCATGGCCAGGGAAGTGCTTGCCAGTGGCCGCCATCCCTGCCTCGTTCATGCCCTGGATGAAGGCTTCGGCGAGTTGGGCGGCGCGTTCGGCGTCGCCTTCGAACGCACGGCTGCCCACCACCGCACTGCGTTCGTGATCGAGGTCCAGCACCGGGGCGAAACTGAGGTCCAGCCCAACGGCCAGCACCTCGGTCGCCATCAGCCAGCCACACTGCCGGGCAAGGGTTTGCGCGTTAGGACGATGAGCAATTGCACGCATGGCGGGCAGCCGCACAAAGCCTTGGCGCAAACGCTGCACCCGCCCGCCTTCCTGATCGACGGCGAGCAGCAGATCAGGGCGAATCGCCCGGATGGCCGCGCTCAACTCGCGGACCTGCCGAGGGCTTTCGATGTTTCGGGCAAAAATGATCAGGCCGCCCACCTCGGGCTGACGCAGAAACTGACGGTCTTCGGACGTCAGCCAGGTACCGGCGATGTCCACCATCAGGGAGCCATGCAGGCCAGAACTCATAAGGAAGATCCTTCAACAACCATTGCTCAGAGCGCGCATGGTGCGGGATCGACGGGTGCGATGCAAATGCGCCGCACCCTGAGGCTACATCAGACCTTGGCGGGGGCCGCCGGGACGCTGCTCTTGCTGCGAGGCTTGAGCTGAGCGCTGATCATCGCCGCATCCGTGACGCCGGTCTCTGCGCGCATACCCGCGGCCAGAAACGGCACCATCAGACGCATCACCTGCTCGATCGAGGTGTTGACGCCAAAATCGGTTTCGGCAATTGCCCGCAGTGCCTTGATGCCGGACATGCTGAACGCGGCGGCACCCAGCATGAAGTGCACGCGCCAGAACAGTTCGATGGGAGGAATACGCGGCGCCGCCTCATTCACCAGCAGCATGTAACGACGGAACACCTTGCCATACATGTCTTCCAGGTAACGACGCAAATGGCCTTGGCTCTGACTGAATGCCAGCCCCAGAAGACGCATGAAAATGGACAGATCGTTGCCGCTGCGAGGTTGCACCACCATCGCTTGCTCGACGAGGATCTCGAGGAGTTCTTCCAGCGAAGGCTTGTGATCGGGCTTGGCCTGGCGGCGCTCGAGCTCTTTGTCGAGACTGGCGCAGAACGGTCCCAGGAAACGGGAAAAGACCGCTTGAATGAGGGCTTTCTTCGACCCGAAATGATAATTCACCGCCGCCAGGTTGACCGACGCTTTGCTGGTGATCAGCCGTAACGACGTTTCTGCAAAACCCTTTTCCGCGAACAGCTGCTCCGCAGCGTCGAGGATCCGTTCAACTGTTTCCGACTGAGCCATGGTTATCCGCCTGACAAACACTTGTTTGAAACATACGTTTCAGCCGACCACCTGTCAACCCTGGCTGTTCGCTTTCTGTCCGACCGGTCACGGCATTTAATCATATAAATCACGGCTTTTAGCCACTCTTGCGCGAGGTTGCAATGTCAGCGGCCTCCTGTCGTACGCGCCCATCGTCAAAAGGAGGATTGCCAAGTTGCGATCACTGTATATAATCCCAGTCACTGTATAAAAAGACAGAGCGATTCACATGATCAAACTGACATCACGCCAAGCCGAAATCCTGGACTTCATCAAACGCTGTCTAGAAGAGAACGGCTACCCGCCAACCCGTGCGGAAATCGCTCAGGAACTCGGTTTCAAATCCCCCAACGCTGCTGAGGAACACCTCAAGGCGCTGGCTCGCAAGGGCGCGATTGAAATGACGCCCGGTGCTTCTCGCGGTATTCGCATCCCCGGTTTCGAGGCCAAGCCCGAGGAAAGCGGGCTGCCAATCATCGGACGGGTCGCTGCGGGTGCGCCGATTCTCGCCCAGCAGCATGTCGAAGAATCACTGGCGATCAACCCTGCGTTTTTCCATCCGGCTGCAGACTACCTCCTGCGCGTCCATGGGATGAGCATGAAGGATGTCGGCATCCTCGACGGCGACCTGTTGGCCGTGCACACCACTCGAGAGGCGCGCAACGGGCAGATCGTCGTGGCACGCATCGGCGACGAGGTGACCGTCAAACGTTTCAAGCGTGAAGGCAGCAAGGTCTGGCTGATCGCCGAGAACCCTGAATTCGCCCCTATCGAAGTCAATCTCAAAGACCAGGATCTGGTCATCGAAGGGCTGAGCGTCGGCGTCATTCGCCGCTAAGGAGCATGTTTATGCAGTTCCCGCACACACCGCAACAACACGCACAATTGCCGCTGTTCGAAGCGTTCATGATGCCCGGCGCGCACTTGCTGGAAACGGCTCTGGTTCAGATCCCGGTGCTCGACACGGTCGTCGAAGCCCCATGGAACAACGAGCCTGAAGCTTTCAGTGAGTTGTCGTTGCGCGGTGCTGCGGGTAGTTGCCTGAATCTGCTGGCGCCGATTCTGCGCGATCTGAGCGAAGGCCGAAACGACCGCTGGTTGACCCTTGTTGCGCCACCCGCCAGTGTGACACAAGCCTGGCTGAGGGACGCGGGCCTGAACCGGGAACGCATTATCCTGATGCACCCCCGCGGCACTCAAACGGCCTTGGAACTGACCTGTGAAGCGCTGCGCTTGGGTCGCAGCCATACTGTCGTGAGTTGGATCAACCCTATCTCGAGCAGTGCGAAGCAGCAGTTGATCCACGCTGCGCGCGCTGGCGAAGCGCAAAGCCTGAACATCCGCCTGGGGTGATTGCTCGCAGGCCGTTCAGAGGCTTGAGAAGAAAGACGTTCCGCGAATCCAAGCATGCTACAGGCAGCTCGGGCTGCCGGGGTACGCCGGAAACTCAATGCAGAACGCGAGGGCCCTCTTCCTCCTTGGTCAGCTCGCCTTCAGCGAGACGACCGGCCATTTGAACACCGACGCTGAGCATCGCCTTGGCGACCTCGACGTGTTGGCCTTGCAGAAATGCCTTGGCGTCATCAGAGAAGTTCAAGGTCACGAGGGAACCTTCATCTTCAGCGCGGCGCAACTCGATGCGGCCGTCAGGCAGTTCGACAATTTCCAGAAAAGAGGTTGGCATCAGGACTGTTCTCCACGAAAGGCGGGCAGTATAACAGCCTGATGACGCCACCCCTAGGCCTGGAAAGAAATGCACTGACGCTCGGCGCACCGACAGGGCGGATCAGTCTTTTCCGTTCAAGCGCTCAACACTCGCTGAGACCTTCGCGGAACCTGATCGCCAAGCCCTTGAGCTGCTGGCGCCAGGACTCCATCTCCTCGCGCGTGAGTTCCTCCGCGTCAACCTCCTCGACAGCCACCGCAATGATCAGCGGCTGCGTGACATCCGCCTTCGGCTTCTTCGGTTCGCGCGGGGGTTGGAACAACGCGCCATAAGCGCCGAGCAATTGCGCCAGCCAGGTTTCGCGCTGCCCGGCCAACTCCACTAACTCAGCCATTTCCGGAATGGCAATGGCTTCCAGGACCTTGGGCGTCAGCAAATCTTCGGCGCGCGCGGTGGTGGCCTGCGGCAAGCGGTAGAAACCCGCAATTTCGTGACACAACCCCAGCAGCGCGCCGTAGAGATGAAACACCGCCGCCTCGCGTTCAGCTTGGAGCAGACCCTGTGCGTTCATCGCGGTGCTGGCCGAGGCCTTGGCCATCGCATCCAAGGCAAGGCCAGCAAAGAACAGCTTTTGGTTGGTGCGGGTATAGAGTTCGTGAGCCATGACTTGTGGCCTCCCATCAAAGAATTGAACGAGCACGCCAGGCAAAAAAATCCCTCGAGGCATAACACGGCCACCGAGGGATTCTTTTAACGCAAAGCGCCTTGGGCCGCCAGACGATTTGGACGCGGCGTCAAGCGATCACCGCTTGTCTTCGACCTTCCATACCCCGCCGTCGTAGAACGCACGCCAGCCGGTTGGCTTGCCGTCCACTTCGGTCTGGACATATTGCTCCTTCGACTTGCGGCTGTAGCGGATCACTGCCGGACGGCCATCGGGATCCTTCTGCGGGGCCTCGCACAGGAAATGATACTTGGGGTCGATCTCAGACTTGTGCGGCACGATCTCCAAGACCAAAGGTGCACGGGTCTCACGGTTTTTCGGGAACTGGCTGGCCGCCAGGAACAGGCCCGAGGCACCGTCACGCAGGATGTAGGTGTCGTCCACCTTCTCGCACTTGAGCTCGGGCATCTTCACCGGGTCCATCTTCGGCGGCGCCGCTTCGCCGTTCTTCAGCAGCTTGCGGGTGTTCTTGCAATTGGTGCAGCCAAAGAACTTGCCGAAACGACCGGTTTTGAGCTGCATTTCGCCGCCACATTTGTCGCACTCGACACTCGGACCTTCGTAGCCCTTGATCCGGTAATGCCCCTCTTCAACCTCGTAACCCGGGCAGTCGGGGTTGTTGCCGCAGATGTGCAGCTTGCGCTTTTCATCCAGCAGGTAGGCGTCCATCGCCGTGCTGCAAATCGGGCAACGATGCTTGCCCCGCAGCACGCGAGATTCGGATTCGCCTTCGTCATCTTCAGCGATCTCATCGCCAGGCGTGAGGTTGATGGTCGCCTTGCAGCGCTCTTTCGGCGGCAGGCTGTAGCCCGAGCAGCCGAGGAAGACCCCCGTCGAAGCGGTACGAATCTGCATCGGACGACCACAGACCTTGCACGGAATGTCGGTCATCACCGGCTCATTGGCACGCATGCCGCCGCCAGCGACTTCGGCTACTTCCAGCTTTTTCTTGAAGTCACCGTAGAACTCGTCGAGTACGTTCTTCCAATCGCGCTCGCCCTGCGCCACGTCGTCGAGATTTTCCTCCATACCGGCGGTGAAGCCGTAGTCCATCAGGTTGGAGAAGCTCTCGGACAGACGTTCGGTGACGATGTCGCCCATCTTTTCCGAGTAGAAACGCCGGTTGTGCAGGGCCACGTAGCCCCGGTCTTGGATCGTCGAAATGATCGCCGCATAGGTCGAAGGGCGACCGATGCCGCGTTTTTCCATCTCCTTGACCAGGCTCGCTTCCGAATAACGCGCCGGCGGCTTGGTGAAATGCTGACTCGGATCGAGCTTGATCAGTTTCAGTGTTTCGCCCTGAGCCATGTCCGGCAACACGGCGTCATCCCCCGGTTTGCTCATTTGCGGCAGTACGCGGGTGTAACCGTCGAACTTAAGGATGCGACCCTTGGCGCGCAGTTCGAAATCGCCCGCGGTCACGCTGACAGTGGTCGACAGGTACTGGGCAGGCGGCATCTGACAAGCCACGAACTGACGCCAGATCAGGTCGTACAGTCGCTCGGCGTCACGCTCCATCCCTGACAGTTTGCTCGGGTGAGTGTTGACGTCGGACGGCCGAATCGCTTCGTGAGCCTCTTGCGCGCCTTCCTTGCTGCTGTAGACGTTCGGCGAATCGGGCAGGTACTTCTTGCCGAATTCACTCTCGATGTAAGTCCGCGCCATGGCCACGGCATCGGCGGACAGGTTGGTGGAATCGGTACGCATGTAGGTGATGTAGCCCGCCTCATACAGCCGCTGGGCCATCATCATGGTCTTCTTCACACCGAAGCCCAGCCGGTTACTGGCCGCCTGTTGCAGGGTCGAGGTGATGAACGGCGCCGACGGCTTGCTGCTGGTGGGCTTGTCTTCGCGCTTTGCCACGCTATAGGACGAAGCCTTGAGCTTCTCCAATGCCGTCATGGCCTGCGCTTCGTTCAGGGGCTTGAAGGCTTCGCCGTTCTCCCGAGCGACCTCGAAGCGCACGTTAGCGCCCTTGGCCGTGCCCAGGTCGGCGTGAACTTCCCAATACTCTTCCGGAATGAAGGCACGGATCTCACGCTCGCGCTCGACCACCAGCTTCACCGCCACCGACTGCACCCGGCCTGCCGACAGACCGCGGGCGATCTTCTGCCACAGCAGCGGCGAGACCATATAGCCCACGACGCGGTCGAGGAAGCGCCGGGCCTGCTGGGCGTTGACCCGGGCAATGTCCAACTCGCCAGGTTTGGAGAAAGCGTCTTGAATGGCTTTCTTGGTGATCTCGTTGAACACCACGCGCTTGTAGCGCTCGTCGTCACCGCCGATGGCTTCCCGCAGGTGCCAGGCAATGGCCTCCCCTTCGCGGTCCAAGTCCGTCGCGAGATAGATGGTGTCGGCATCCTTGGCGAGGCGGCGCAGCTCGTCGATCACCTTCTCCTTGCCGGGAAGGATTTCGTACTTGGCTTTCCAGCCATGCTCGGGGTCGACCCCCATACGCGCCACTAACTGGCGCCGGGCCTTTTCCTTGGGCGACAACGCCGGCGCCTCGGAAGCGGTCTTGCCCTTTTTGGCAGCCGGCTCTTTCGCAGCGCCAGCCGAACCGCTGGTAGGCAGGTCTCGGATATGGCCGATACTCGACTTCACCACGTACTGGCTGCCCAGGTACTTGTTGATGGTCTTGGCCTTAGCCGGGGATTCCACAATGACCAGCGATTTGCCCATGGATCGGAAAATTCCTAATGCTAGAAAAAAAGACGTTGGAGCCGTCGAGGCCCCGCTATATATAGTGGCTATAAGGTGAGGTCAAGCAGAGGCTACTGCAAGGTCTCGCCTCAAGACCGGGAAAAAAGGTCAGGTTCGGCCTGGACCAAAGCAAAGCGCGGCACTTGCTCGCCGTCAACCTCGACCGACTCCAGAAACATGCTCAAGGGACGGACCCACAGCCCGTACTCGCCGTACAACGCCTGATAGAACACCACTTCCTCTTCGGTCTCGGAATGTTTCGCGACCCCGAATACTCGGTACTCGGGCCCCTTGTAGTGACGGTAGAGACCTGGTTGTAGTTGCATGCTGCTGACCTCACGGACGAACGGGAAAAAAACTTTAAAAAACGTTTCCCGACAAAAACAAAAGCCGGGGCACCAGGCCCCGGCTTGCGCATTCGCACCGATCAAACGCGTTCGAAAACGGTGGAAATGCCCTGCCCCAGACCAATACACATCGTGGCCACACCGAGGGTGCCGCCTTTCTGCTTCATGACATTGAGCAGCGTGCCGGAAATGCGCGCCCCCGAACAGCCAAACGGATGCCCCAGAGCGATAGCGCCGCCGTGCAGGTTAACCTTCTGGTCCATCTTGTCGAGCACTTTCAAATCTTTGAGCACCGGCAGTGCCTGCGCCGCAAAGGCTTCATTGAGTTCGAAGTAGTCGATGTCTTCGATGCTCAGGCCCGCACGCTTGAGGGCTTTGTGGGTCGCCGGGACCGGGCCGTAGCCCATGATGGCGGGGTCCACACCGGCAACGGCCATGGACCGAATGACGGCCATCGGCTGAATGCCCAGGTCCATCGCTCGCTGGCCCGACATGACGATCATGCAGGAGGCGCCGTCGGTAATCTGCGACGAAGTGCCCGCGGTCACGGTACCGCCCTTGGGGTTGAAGGCCGGCTTGAGCGTCGCCAGGCTTTCCAGCGAAGTCTCGGGACGAATGGTCTCGTCGTAGTCATACATCTTCAGGAAGCCGTTTTCGTCATACCCCTGCATTGGGATGATTTCGTCCTTGAAATTGCCTTCAACGGTGGCCTGATGCGCCAGACGGTGGGAGCGAACGCCAAAAGCATCCTGCGCCTCACGGGTGATGCCATGCATTTTGCCGAGCATTTCGGCGGTCAGGCCCATCATGCCCGAAGCCTTGGCGGCGTAGAGCGACAGGTGCGGGTTCGGGTCGACACCGTGCATCATCCCGACATGGCCCATGTGTTCCACCCCCCCAATGACGAAAACGTCGCCATTGTTGCTCATGATCGCCTGAGCAGCGGTGTGCAAGGCACTCATCGACGAGCCGCACAGGCGGCTGACGGTTTGAGCGGCCGACGTGTGGGGGATCTGAGTCATCAACGACGCCATGCGCGCGATGTTCCAGCCCTGCTCCAACGTCTGGTTCACGCAGCCCCAGATCACATCCTCGACTTCCGCCGGATCGACCTTGGTGTTGCGTTCCAGCAACTTGCTGATCAAGTGCGCCGACATGTCTTCGGCGCGGGTGTTGCGGTGCATGCCCCCCTTGGAGCGGCCCATCGGTGTGCGACCGAAGTCGACGATCACGACGTCTCTAGGATTCAAGCTCATATTCTCACCTGTTCGTTGGGCACTTAGCCGAAGAAGCGTTGGCCGTTACGGGCCATTTCGCGCAGCTTCGCAGTGGGGTGGTACAGGGCGCCCAGATCAGCGTATCGGTCAGCCAGGGCAACGAATTCAGCCACACCGATCGAATCGATGTAACGCAGCGCACCGCCGCGGAACGGAGGGAAGCCGATGCCGTAAATCAGGCCCATGTCAGCCTCGGCGGCCGTCTCGACGATCCCGTCTTCCAGGCAGCGCACGGTCTCCAGACACAGCGGGATCATCAGCCAGTTGATGATGTCCTCGTCGCTGACTTCGCGCTGTTCATAGATGACCGGCTTGAGCACCTCTTGTACCGAAGCGTCGACGACTTTCTTCGGCTTGCCCTTCTTGTCGGTTTCGTAGACGTAAAAGCCCTTGCCGTTCTTCTGGCCCAGTCGATTGGCGTCGTACAAGGCGTCGACGGCAGAGCGGCGGTCGTCCTTCATACGATCAGGGAAGCCTTCTGCCATCACGTCACGACCATGATGGCCGGTGTCGATACCCACCACGTCCATCAGGTACGCCGGGCCCATGGGCCAGCCGAATTTCTCCATGACCTTGTCGATGCGCACGAAGTCCACACCGGCGCTGACCAGCTTGGCGAACCCGCCGAAATAAGGGAACAGGATGCGGTTGACCAGAAAGCCTGGGCAGTCATTCACCACGATGGGGTTTTTGCCCATTTTCTTGGCGTACGCCACGGTGGTGGCGATGGCCACTTCGCTGGATTTCTCGCCGCGAATCACTTCGACCAGCGGCATCATGTGCACCGGGTTGAAGAAGTGCATGCCGACGAAATTCTCGGGACGCTTGAGCGCCTTGGCCAACAGGCTGATCGAAATGGTCGAGGTGTTCGACGCCAGAATGGCGTCTTCGCCCACCTGCCCTTCCACTTCAGCCAGCACTGCCTGCTTGACTTTCGGGTTCTCGACGACAGCCTCAACCACCAGATCCACATGGCCGAAATCGCCGTAGGAAAGGGTCGGACGAATCGCACTCAGCGCTTCTGCCATCTTGGCAGGGGTCAAACGACCTTTCTCGACGCGCTTGCCCAGCAATTTCGATGCTTCGTTCAGGCCCAGACCGATGGCCTCTTCACGGATGTCCTTCATCAGGATCGGCGTGCCTTTGACAGCGGACTGGTAGGCGATGCCACCGCCCATGATGCCGGCGCCCAGAACCGCGGCTTGCTTGACGTCCTTGGCGACCTCGTCATAACGCTTGGCTTTCTTTTTCAGTTCCTGATCGTTCAGGAACAGACCGATCAGGCTCTCTGCAGCCGAAGTCTTGGCCATCTTCACGAAACCGGCGGCTTCGACTTCAAGCGCCTTGTCACGACCGAAATTGGCGGCTTTCTGGATGGTTTTGATTGCTTCGACCGGTGCCGGGTAGTTCGGCCCCGCCTGGCCGGCCACGAAGCCTTTGGCCGT
The DNA here is from genome assembly GCF_029841165.1 of Pseudomonas sp. GD03842. Classification (NCBI taxonomy): domain Bacteria; kingdom Pseudomonadati; phylum Pseudomonadota; class Gammaproteobacteria; order Pseudomonadales; family Pseudomonadaceae; genus Pseudomonas; species Pseudomonas sp. GD03842. Next base: position 37,761 of record NZ_JAOCEA010000015.1, read on the forward strand.
TTCGAACGCCATCATCTGCTCGATAGCATTGAGTTTGAGCTTGTCCAGCTTTGGCTGGCGCTTGGCTTTGAAATCGAACTCGCCGGAGATGGCCCGCTTGATCAAGTCCAGCGCGGCCTCGCGCAGTTTTTCCGGAGCCACTACGGCGTCGACCGCGCCCACTTTCAGTGCATCTTCGGCACGGTTGTCCTTGCCCGAAGCGATCCATTCGACCGCATTATCAACGCCGATCAGGCGTGGCAACCGAACGGTTCCGCCGAAGCCGGGATAGATCCCCAGCTTGACTTCCGGCAGACCGATCTTGGCGTCGGTGGACATGACGCGGAAATCCGCTGCCAGGCACATTTCCAGCCCGCCACCCAGCGCGATGCCATTGATGGCCGCGAGGGTTGGGACGTTGAGGTCTTCGAAGTCACTGAAAATCTTGTTGGCTTCGAGATTACCGGCAACCAGTTCGGCCTCCGGCAGTTTGAAGTTGTCGACAAATTCGGTGATGTCGGCGCCGACGATAAAGACGTCCTTGCCGCTGGTGACGATAACGCCTTTGATCGAAGCGTCGGCCTTGATGGCAGCCACCGCTTGACGAAGGTCGTTGAGGGTGAGGCGATTGAACTTGTTGACGGACTCACCCTTGAGGTCGAAATTCAATTCGACGATGCCGCTTTCAAGAGCCTTAACCGTGATGGCTTTACCTTCGTAAATCATCAACTGATCTCCACGATATGGAAGCTGAACAATACGCATCAGACGCTGAAATCCGGCGCAAAACACGAGGCTTTCGTGGTTGCAGATACCAAACGCCAGTCACCCCGTCGACGCGATTCGAGCGTCTGTAAGAGCATTCCTACGGCAAACGCTCAATTCATACGCCCGTTTGATTTGGGTGCGCCTACCTTCTGCCATATTCCAGCAATTGTCAATTCACCTGACAGCGGACAAAACTGGCAAATCGCAGGTGAAAGAAACACCTGATGTGGGGATATTCATCGTGCTGATCACGTTCAATGCAGGCGCGCACCGTTAAACGCATGAACCGACGATTGACCTGCCGATAGCGAAAAATAATCGGATCCATGGCAGACAAATGCACCAATAAGGTCTACATTCAGCGCACTGCGCATCAAGACGGGTCGTTTTCGAAAAGGAAGTGGATCGAATCGGAACGTTTCTCGCGGCCTTGCACCGCAAAATGCCATGAATTACGGCCTGCCTGGCCAACCCCCAGCCCGATGTTGTTATCGGGCTTTTTAATGCCTGCATTTCAGCTTCACGGGCCAGGTGCTGATGCCTAGGCCAGCGCCTTCAACGCCGCAGCAATGCGCTGCAACACTTCTTCATCGCCACGTTCGGCCCAATACACCGCGACCAGTTGGGGCCCAGCCTCTATCTTGTAGACGTCCTCAGGTAGCGTCTGCAGGTGCGGGAGCACACGTGGATCGTCGCAAGGCTCTCGCCATGTATTGACCCACTGACCCGGAGCTGTCTGCCAATACGCCCAAAGGTCTGGCTCAGGTTTCGCGCGAGGCCGATAGTATTGCGCGCAAGGACTGGGCGGCTCGGCCGGCAACCAGTGCGGCCACTCCTGAGGGGTCAGTTGCATGGCCAGGCCGATGCGCCGCGCAGCCATGCGCATCGCCATTCGACCGCTCTGCGAACGGGACGGGCGAAGCCACACCAACGGGCTCAATACGACGGCAATGATTGACAGCACTATCCACACCGTCATATGTCTATGCCCCAGTCGCGGGGAGCGACGAGCGAAACGTCACGGCGTGCCATGAGGCGCGTGAAAAGAGCCATAATCAAAACCATCGCAGACCTCAGAAGGAACATCCCATGTCCTATGAACATATTCTGGTAGCCGTGGACCTCACTGAAGAGTGCGATCCGGTCATCAAGAAAGCCACGAAATTGGCCTTGAACTCCAACGCCAAGCTGTCGCTGGTGCACATCGTCGAACCCATGGCGATGGCGTTCGGCGGCGATGTGCCGATGGATCTGTCCCAACTGCAACAACAGCAATTCGACCAGGCCAAGGAAAAACTCGAGGCGTTGAAACTCAAATATCCGGAGGTGAAAACCGGAGACAGCCATCTGACCTACGGCCAGCCGCGGCAAGAGATCCATCAATTGGCCAAAGAACACAAGGTCGACCTGATCGTGGTTGGCAGCCATGGCCGTCATGGCCTGTCGCTACTGCTGGGCTCAACCGCCAATGATGTGCTGCATGGCGCCCCGTGCGACGTGCTGGCGGTTCGGCTGATCAAGCGAACCGAGTGACCCGCTTCAGACGAAAGCCCGAACCTCTGTAGGTTCGGGCTTTTTTATAGCGCTGCCCTGCTGTCACTCGTCAAGCTCGGCCCAGCGCTCGACCAGTGCATCGAGTGCCTGATTCGCCTGTTCCAACGCACTCAGCACCTGAGTGGTTTCTGCTGCGGGACGCTGGTAGAAGCCTGGTTGCGCGATCTCGGCCTGAATCGCCGCGATCTCCTGCTCCTTGGCGTCGATTTCACCCGGCAACGCTTCCAGCTCACGCTGCAGCTTGTAGCTCAGCTTCTTCTTCGGTGCGGCCCCGTCTTCGCGCACGGGCGCGGGCGCTTCAGCCGTCGGCTGGACGATCGCCGAGTTAAGGTCCGCCTTGCCGGATTTGCTTTCTGCCACACCCAGCAGACGCGGCGAACCGCCCTGGCGTAGCCAGTCCTGATAACCCCCGACGTATTCGCGGACCTTGCCTTCGCCCTCGAACACCAGCGTGCTGGTGACCACGTTGTCGAGGAAGGCCCGGTCGTGGCTGACCATCAGCACCGTTCCCTTGAAGTTGGAAAGCACTTCTTCAAGGAGCTCGAGCGTCTCAACGTCCAGGTCGTTGGTCGGTTCGTCGAGCACCAGCAGGTTGGCAGGCTTGCTGAACAACTTGGCCAGCAACAGACGCGCCCGCTCTCCTCCGGACAGCGCCTTGACAGGGGTTCGGGCACGTTGCGGACTGAACAGGAAATCGCCCAGATAGCTCAATACGTGACGGTTCTGGCCGTCGATTTCGATGAAGTCCCGACCTTCGGAGATGTTATCGATCACCGTCTTTTCCAGGTCCAACTGATGGCGCAACTGGTCGAAATACGCGACTTCCAGGTTGGTACCCACTTCCACCTTGCCAGACGTCGGCTGCAGGTTGTCGAGCATCAGCTTGAGCAGCGTGGTCTTGCCGGTCCCGTTGGCGCCCAGCAGGCCGATGCGATCTTCGCGCTGCAGCACCATGGAAAAATCCTTGATCAACGTCGGGCCGCCAGGATGGGCAAAGCTGACATTTTCCAGGACCATCACTTGCTTGCCGGACTTCTCCGCGGTATCCAGCTGAATATTCGCCTTGCCGGTGCGCTCACGGCGCTGACTGCGCTCGACACGCAACGCTTTAAGGGCGCGTACACGACCTTCGTTACGGGTCCGACGCGCCTTGATGCCCTGGCGAATCCACACTTCCTCCTGCGCCAGGCGCTTGTCGAACAGCGCGTTGGCGGTCTCCTCGGCGGCAAGGGCCGCTTCCTTGTGCACGAGGAAGCTGGCGTAGTCGCCGTTCCAGTCGATCAGCCCGCCGCGATCGAGCTCGAGAATCCGGGTGGCGAGGTTCTGCAGGAAAGACCGGTCGTGGGTAATGAACAGCACGGCGCCCTGAAAGTCCTTCAGGGCCTCTTCGAGCCATGCGATGGCACCGATGTCCAAGTGGTTGGTCGGCTCGTCGAGCAGCAGCAAGTCCGGCTCGGCCACCAGCGCCTGGGCCAGCAGCACGCGCCGGCGCCAGCCACCCGAGAGATCGGCCAGGGTCTTGTCGGCCGGGAGCTGCAGGCGGCTCAATGTGCTCTCGACCAGTTGCTGAAGACGCCAGCCGTCACGGGCTTCGAGGTCCGACTGGACGTGCATCAGCTTGTCCAGGTCTTCAGCGGTCACGATATTCTGGCTCAGGTGATGGTACTCGGCGAGCAACGCGCCGACGCCATCGAGCCCCTCCGCCACCACGTCGAACACGGTACGACCGTCGGCCACCGGCAACTCCTGTGGCAATTCGCCGATCTTCAGACCCGGCGCGCGCCAGACGCTCCCGTCGTCAGGCAGTTGCACGCCCTTGACCAGTTTCAACATGCTGGATTTGCCGGTGCCGTTGCGACCGATGATGCACACCCGCTCGCCACGGGCGATCTGCCAGGACACCTTGTCCAACAACGGCATGGCGCCGAACGCAAGGGACACATCGCTTAATTTGAGCAGGGTCATGAGCTTCTCCAAAAACCGGGCGCGCATTCTACCTGAGATGATCCGCGCATAGGGGACTGAATGACACGTGGCGTTGCTGCACACTGGCCAGGCAGAGGGTGTTCGCAGCGGCGGTTTGTATCCATCTGTGACTGTCTACGACCGGGTGCTTCAACCGGCGCGGGCAAACCGCTAAGCTAGCGACACTTTTCACGGTTCATCTGCACGGAAGTCTCATGCGCAGTCGTTTGTTCAGCCTTTTGTCCTGCCTGCTTCTGTCGGCCACCGCTGCCCAGTCCGTCCAAGCGGTCGATATCACCACTCAACGTCAATACTACGATCAAGCCAAGCGCGCCCTGGCCAAGGGCGATGCCGGGCCGTACCGGATGTACGCATCGGCCCTGGCCGACTACCCGCTTGAACCCTATCTGGCCTACGATGAGTTGACGGCACGCCTGAACACGGCGAGCAATGACGAAGTCGAGAAGTTTCTCGCGGCGCATGGCGACCTGCCGCAGGCCAACTTCATGAAGTTGCGCTGGCTCCGCCTGCTGGCCGCTCGTGGCGACTGGCAACCTTTCGTTCGGTACTACGACCCCAAACTCAATTTCACCGAACTGGACTGCCTCTATGGCAGCTACCAGCTCAGCCACAACATGCGCTCGGAGGGCTACGCCAACGCCGAGAAGCTCTGGATGACCGGCAAAACGCTGCCCACCGCCTGCGATGCACTTTTCACGCAATGGGCCGTGGAGGGGCAACTCACCGAGCAGAAGCGCTGGCAGCGCGCCAAACTCGCCGCCCAGGCCCGTAACTACGCGCTGGCCAACCAACTGGTGAACAGCATGACCACCCTGGCCCCTCAGGGCCGCTTGCTGATCGCTGTCGCGCAGAAGCCCGAGCTGGTCAACAACCAGAGCCAGTTCATGCCGGCCGACGAGGCCATGTCCGACGTGGTCGGCCTCGGGTTGAGACGCCTGGCCAAGCAGGACCCGCAGCGCGCCATGGAGCTGCTGGACAGCTACTCGCCCGTGCTGCGTTTTTCCCATGAGGAGCAGGTGCAGATTGCCAAGGAAATCGGCCTGACCCTGGCCCGCAGCTACGATGGCCGCGCACTGGAAGTCATGACCAAATATGACCCGGACCTGCGTGACGACACCGTCACCGAGTGGCGCTTGCGCCTGCTGCTTCGCCTCGGGCGCTGGGGCGATGCCTATGAACTGACTCGGCGCTTGCCCCAGGACCTGGCGACCACCAACCGCTGGCGCTATTGGCAGGCCCGAGCGCTGGAGCTGTCCCAGCCCAACAACCCGCAATTGCCTGCGCTGTACCGCGCAGTGTCCAAAGAACGCGATTTCTATGGGTTCCTCGCTGCCGATCGCACGCAAACGCCCTACATGCTCAACAACAAGCCATTGCCATTGACCCAGGCGACAATCAATAAGGTGCGCAACACGCCGGGCATTCGCAGAGCGCTGGAATTCTACGACCGGGGCGAAGTGGTGAACGGGCGCCGCGAGTGGTATCACGTCACCCGACACTTCACCCGCGATGAAATGGTCGCGCAGGCGAAGCTGGCCTACGACATGCGCTGGTATTTCCCGGCCATTCGCACCATCAGCCAGGCGCAGTACTGGGACGATCTGGACATTCGCTTCCCGATGGCCCACCGCGACACGCTGGTCCGTGAAGCCCAGGTTCGCGGCTTGCATTCCAGTTGGGTGTTCGCCATCACCCGTCAGGAAAGCGCCTTCATGGATGACGCGCGCTCCAGCGTCGGTGCCAGCGGCCTGATGCAGTTGATGCCAGCGACGGCCAAGGAAACCGCGCGCAAGTTCAGCATCCCGCTGGCGTCCCCAGCCCAGGTGCTGGACCCGGACAAGAACATTCAGTTGGGGGCCGCCTACCTGAGCCAGGTCCACGCGCAGTTCAACGGTAACCGGGTGTTGGCATCGGCCGCCTATAACGCCGGCCCAGGCCGCGTGCGTCAATGGCTCAGGGGAGCCAATCACCTCGCATTCGATGTATGGGTGGAGAGCATCCCGTTCGACGAGACGCGCCAGTACGTGCAGAACGTGCTGTCCTATGCGGTGATCTACGGCCAGAAGCTCAATGCTCCACAGCCGTTGGTGGACTGGCACGAGCGGTTCTTCGACGATCTGTGACAGGTCCACCCGGGGCAGCGATACCCCGAACGCCGGATCATCGAGAAGCGTCGAGGGATCACCGCCCCTCGACGTCACCGGTATGCGTCAGAAACGCTCGGTTGAAGGCCGTTTCGACACTGGCGGAACCGTGATCCGGTTCACTGGCAACCGGAGTGCGCTAGTCGCCGCCGCTATTCCAACACCTCGACTTGCATCCCGACGGCAACCTCCCCGGCACCATCGCTGACCAGGTTCTGCCCGAACCAGACTTCGCCCTCGCGCTCACGGTATGTCTTGAGCGTGCTCAATGGCTCCCGGTCTTCGCTGCGCACACCAGTGGCCGGGTCGATGGTGGTCAGGATGCAGCGGGAACAGCCCTTGAGCACCCGAAACTCCAGGTTGCCGATGCGAATTCGCTTCCAGCCATCCTCGGCGAAGGCTTCAGCGCCTTCGATCACCAGATTCGGACGAAACCGCAGCATTTCCTGAGGCCGCCCGATCTTGGCCGACAGATCGTCCAACGACGCCTGGCCGATCAACAACAGTGGAAAACCGTCGGCGAAACTGACCTTGTCGTCGATGGTGCCGTATCCGGAGGGCAGCCAGCGTGCGCGCTCCTTGGGCATGTGCACCATGCGGGTAGGCTTGCCGATGAAGTCACTGACCCAGCGCGCCGCCTCGTCGCCCGCGTCGGGCACACGCAACGTATCGCGCCAGACCGTCACACCCCGCAGGTTGCCCTCGACGTCGTCGGGCAACGGGACGTGCAACGGCGCATGGCCGGGGGCCGACAGTGTCACCCCACCCTGCTCGCTCCACGAGACCGATAACTGAGACATATGGGGCAAGGCACGCTGGGTGAAGAAACGGCCATTGCTTTCGTCCACCAGCATCCAGCGTCGGTCGCCACTGAGTCCCAACTCATCGAAACGGGCCTGTTGCAGCGGTTCGGCCTTGCAGGACTTGAGGGGGTAGCGGTACAGCGCGCTGAGGTGCAGCATGGACGCGTCCTTGAGGTGAAGTGAGCGAAAAAAGCTCACTCTATACGAGCCGTAGCCATCGCGAACGGTACAGATACAAAAAAGCCCCTCGATACAGCGAGGGGCCTGGTGGGTCGGGTGATCAGTTCTCTAGCATCAGGCGCTCGCGCACGACATCCACCAGCTTGTCCGGCTGGAACTTGGAGAGGAAGTTGTCGCAGCCGACCTTCTTCACCATCGACTCGTTGAAGCTGCCCGACAGCGAGGTGTGCAGCACCACATACAAGCCACGCAGACGGGGATCGTGACGAATTTCAGTGGTCAGGCGATAGCCGTCCATTTCCGGCATTTCTGCGTCGGTGAAGACCATCAGCAATTTATCCGTCATGACTTCGCCGCTGTCAGCCCACGCCTTGAGCATGTTCAATGCTTTCAGACCGTCGCTGGCCACGTGCAATTTCACGCCCAATTGGCCCAGGGTGTCGCGCAACTGCGACAGGGCGACCTTGGAGTCGTCCACCAGCAGGACTTCGCGCCCGCGGGCTTTGCTGAGGATCGGATCGTCCAGCTTTTCGCGGGACACCTTGGCACTGTACGGCACAATCTCCGCAAGGACCTTTTCCACGTCGATGATTTCGACCAACTGGTCGTCGACCTTGCTGATGGCGGTCAGGTAGTGCTGACGTCCCGCGCTGCCGGGCGGCGGCAGAATCGCCTCCCAGTTCATGTTGACGATGCGATCCACGCCGCCGACCAGGAACGCCTGAACAGAGCGGTTGTATTCAGTGACGATGATGGTGCTGGACGCGCCAGGCACCAGCGGCCGCATGCCGATGGCCTGCGACAGATCGATGACGGGCAGCGTCTGCCCGCGCAGGTTGACCACGCCGCACACGTAGGGATGACGTTGGGGCATCAGGGTCAGCTTGGGCAGTTGCAGGACTTCCTGAACCTTGAATACGTTGATTGCGAACAACTGTCGACCGGCCAGGCGGAACATGAGAATTTCCAGGCGGTTCTCACCTACCAGCTGTGTACGTTGGTCTACTGTGTCGAGAATGCCAGCCATCGGTTGCTCCTGGAGCAGGGGTTTCAAGTGAGTCCGCACTTGAGTTATCGGCAGGGTTGGCGCAGACCTTAATCAAGGACGTCTGCTTATCAAAAATTTGATATCATAGTAACATCACGATGCAATCATTGGCATTCTTCTGGTTTCAACGCCCGCCAACCGTAGCGCTATTTCCTCGATCGGCGAGGCGCATCTACGCTGCACCCTAGGGGTATCCCTTAATCTCCATCAGGGCGAACCTGATATTCGCGGTTTCCAATACTCATTATTGTGACGCCATTCTCATTGAGTGAATGGAGTCAGCTACGTGGCCGCGTTCGTGGACTATCCCGATCCCCTCGTCGAAGCAATAGAAACGGACGCAGGGATCCGCGGTTTTGCGTGGTGCAATCCGAAAGGCAACGCCTGCTCGGTGACACGCACATCACAATATTCAGAAAAGCCCTACAGACTTCCCATTGCCTTCAACCTTAACTTTGGGCCACTCGCCCCGCGCGTCCTCGGATCGCGTTCCATGAAGAGTGGAGATTTCACATGCTGAACGGCAATGAATGGCATGAGGTGCACAGTGATTTTCTGTACGACGCCCAACAGCTGATGACGCGCGCGGAAGAGTGCCTCACTCATCTGGAGTTGATTGGCGACGATAAAGACGCCATCGAATGCCTGTTGGGCACCCTGCAACGGATTGCGGGCAGGGCGGACGCCGCTTCGGTTCAACCTATCGCCGGTTTTGCCCGGCAACTGCGCTACCTGTTGTATTTCGCCAGTGCCGCCGGGCGCTTGCAGCCCAAGGCATTGGTCTCCCTGCGTCAATGCCTGTCGCTCCTGGCGTGGCAGGTCGAGCTGGTCGACCCAGCGACAGGTGGACTGCCATTGGACGACACCGAGCAGCGCGAACTGCTCGATCAATTCGGTTGCTGTTGCGGGGTCGGTCAGCTTGAAAGCAGCCCAGACGTCTCAGTGAACTGGACGGTTCCCCGGGCTGTGGCCCACCCTTTGCCCGATTCGCTCGCCAGCAACGGCGATCATCCCGGCCCTCTCTGAGCGGCGAAGTCTCTCCCACGCGTTCGTACACAGGGCCGAGCGTGCCGGGCAAGCGCTTGGGTGTTCATCTCCGGCGGGCAGTGAAATGACCCGCAATGACCTGTCGTGCGTCGAGGGTTGAAGATCTTCCAATGCCCATGAATTCGCTCTTATCGGATCATTTCCTGACGACTCGGACAACTTATTGTCCAGTCCCTTGTTTGAACTTAGCGCTTAATAAACCCGGTATTTAAGGTAATATCGGCGCCCGCGACTGAACGCATCTGTAAGCGCTATCGTTGTTGAACCTCGACCCTGTTTTTGTACACGCACGTATAAGGCGAGCGGGCTATAGGGGCCTCGCTGGCCCCATTAAGTGACCTGGGGAACAACTGCTCAGGTATTCGCAACAATTATCCGATGGCTTCATCCGCTATGCATGGCAGCAACAAGACCTTCAATTCACGGACTATGGGCTCGATCAACGCATTTCGGTGGGCGGCCGGACTGTGTTTACTGACAACCGTGTGCAATAGCGCGTTCTGGCTCCTTGGCAGCGGCATGCCTTTGAGCCTCGGGCTATTGAACGGTCTGGCGTGCCTGTGCGTCGGCTACTGCCTCAGCCGCCCCAACCACACCATCCAGTTTCAACCTCAAGAGCTCGCCGACCACATGCTCCAGGTGCAGGAAACCGAGCGCCACCGCTTGAGTCGTGAATTGCACGACGACATCGGCCAGATGTTGACGGCGGCCAAATTGCAGAGTGATTGGCTGCAACGTCGCGCCGGTGACGACCTGCAGCCCCACTGCACCCTGCTCAGCGGGATCCTCGATGAAACGCTCGCCAAGGTGCGAGACGTGTCGGCCATTCTCAATCCGCGGCAATTGACCACCCTGGGGCTGGAGGCCAGCCTGCGGGCACACCTTCGCCAGACCTTGGCGGACACGCCGGTGCGCTGGAGTCTCGAATGCCACCAGCAGCTGGCGGGCATTCCCGAGGAAATGTCCGTTGCGGCGTTTCGGATTACGCAAGAAGCTGTCACCAATATGCTTCGCCATGCCCAGGCGAAAAACCTGCGGGTCCATATCCAGCGCCGTCCGGAGGGGTTGGCACTGAGCATCGCGGACGACGGAGCCGGATTCGTCCCGGCCTCGAACCCCGGCCAAGAGGGCCAACGCGGCATGGCCGGCATGCTCGAGCGCGCGACGCTGCTGGGCGGACACTTGACGGTCGACAGCCAGCCCGGCAACGGCACCCACATTCATGCGCTGTTCCCCTGGGCGCCGCGCGTCCGGGGGCGTGCGGAGATCACCAAGCCCTCATGATTTGCACACTTCTTCTGGTCGATGACCACGCCCTCATCCGCGCTGGCGTTCGTGCCCTCGTGTCAGACATCCCCGGTTACGAGGTCATCGGCGAAGCGGCCACCGGCGAACATCTCCTGGAAATGACCATGGAGCTCAAGCCGGACATCATTCTGCTCGACATTTCGATGCGGGACAGCAACGGGCTCGACGCGCTCGAACGTTTGCACCGCGCCTTGCCGGACAGCAAAGTGCTGATCCTGTCCATGCACACGGATCCACAGATGATCATGCGCGCGCTGGAAGGGGGTGCACACGGCTACCTGCTCAAGGACGCCACGGCGACCGAAATCGAGCAGGCGCTGGAGGCCTTGCGCAACGATGAGCGCTACCTGAGCCCGGCCATCGCGCACACGGTGATCAACCAGGCGTTGATCAGCACCCATTCGAGCAAGGCTGAAGCCGTCGAGAACCACAATCTCACGGCGCGCCAACTTGAAATTCTGCGTCTGATCGTGCGTGGCAAATCCACACGGGAGATTGCCAGCGGGTTGAATCTCAGCGTGAAGACGGTGGAGACCCACCGGTCGCAGATCATGAAACGCCTGCAGATCTACGACGTGGCCGGCCTGGTGCTCTTCTGCGTAAAAGAGCAGATCATCAGCCTGGACGACTGATCGCGCAAACGTTTGTCGCCCCCATGGGGCAGGGCGTTGCGGGTTCTGTTCCCAGGTTCGCGGGTCACGATCAAAGGCAGTTTTCAGCCGCCCTCGACCCCGGCAAACCGCAACCTGGACAAGGCGGCCGCTTATTTCTCGATTCGCTTCGCCTGCCCCAGCAGCGGTGAGTGGGCGGGCAAGTGGATTCGCAAGGCGCCGGGGCGGGCTTCGAAGCGCAAGTGTTCGCCCCTCAGGGGTTCACCGTCCAAATTGATGTCCAGCCCTTGCGCCGATTTGAGCTCGACCCACGGCAAGCGTGCGCGCACGAACAGGTTGTCGAGGCCCAAGCCGCCTTCGAGGAAGCCCTTGAGCGCGCTCACCACTTCTTGCGGCGCAGGCAGGATGCTGATGTCCAACAACCCATCATCGGCCAAGGCATTGGGGCACAACGGATGGCCACCGCCCGCCTGCCGACCGTTGCCGATCCCCAGGGCCAGCAATTCACCTTTCCAGTGAAAATCCGGTCCGCTCAGTTCGCCATAGGCGGCCTTCAACTCGCTGAAGCGCGACAACCCGGTAAACAGATACGCCGCCCCGCCCAGCACCTTTTTCAGGTCTTCGGAGGTATTGGCGGTCACCTGACTGCCAAAGCCGCCCGTGGCCATGTTCAGAAACAGATGGCCACCCGCCGCGCCGATGTCCACGCTGCGTGCCGGCACGTCGAGCAGATCGAGAGCTTGCTCGATCTCCAATGGCACGCCTGCGGCGCGCGCGAAGTCGTTGGCGGTGCCCAACGGCAGAATGGTCAGGTTCGCTTCCTTCTCTGCCAGAGCCAGCGCTTCAGCCACGTCTCGCAACGTGCCGTCGCCACCCCCTGCGATGATTTCCTGATGGTCGGCGGCGAGGGCTTCGTTCACCAGGCGTTGGGCATCTCCGGCCTCCCAGGTCACACGCACGTCCAGTTCCCAACCGTGTTTGCGTTTACGCTCCACGCCAGCTCGCACATCTTCGTTGAGCGCCTGCTTGCCGTGAAGAATCAAAATCGCTCTGCGTGCTGTCATGTGCCTTCCCTCTAAGAATATCGTGCGTGCCATGTTGACCGCGTGCCCGGGTGAAATAGCCCCACGCTGCGCATTTTTTTCTCGCTACTGTGCAAATCGTCAAAGCCCCATCCCGTCAAGGAGTGGCGGGACAAAAACGGCACTCGACTGATATCTCAAAGCCACTTTTCTGCGCTGCCCGACGTTCGGTGCCATGACACTCGCTGTTTCATGGGCTTTACTCTGGTCAGGCACCCGTTTGAGGGTTTCCGACCTGCGCTGAGGGTGTGAATTCCTGCGCCGTTCGAGAAGAAACGGTTTATTTCGCATTCATGGGATTGAAATGCAGGTCGATCAGGTGCTTAATCGACAAATAATTGGCTTATTTTGAAACACCCGGATAAAAAGTCATTATATTGACTTTTCAGTCGCACGATCGGGCAGATGGGCCAGTAAAGGGATTCATGGATCGAAGAGGTGTTCTATGCGACTGCAACCGGTCGACAGCCTGCTGCTCACTCGCACCAGTCTGATCGAGTATTTCCTGTTCGCCGTCAGGCTCGTCCACGGAGTGACCGCGATTGTCCCCGGCGTGTTGATTCTCGCCTACTGGAAGACCGGCGCCCCCCAAACCCCCGAAAGCTACTTCATGGTGCAAGTGCTCTTCGGCGTCGTCTGTGTCCTCATGTTCCAGGCGCTGGGCGTGTACTCAGAGACGATTTTCAGCAACAAATCCCGGTTCAAAATGATCCTGTTCGTCTGGTCGCTGGCCTTCTGCGTGCTGCTATTCATGCACAAGGCCATGGACCTGTTCGACTACATCACGCAAGAGCAACTGATGGTCTGGTTCTTCGCGAGCCTTTCGCTGTTCTGCGCTGAACGCCTACTGTTACTGATGCTTTATCAACGCCTGATGGCCCGCGGCTTTTTTCTGCAGAGCGCCGTCATCCTGGGCGCCACGGAAAACGGCCAGCGTCTGGCGGAATACTTGTTGCAGAACCAGGACATCCGTTCGGGGGTATCGGGTTTCATCGATGACCGGATCGGACGCCTCCCCAAGACCATGGCCGGGCTGCCACTGCTGGGCAATACCAAGGACCTGGAAGCGCTCATCCGCGAGGAAAAGGTCACGCAGGTGTTGGTCGCCCTCCCCTGGTCCGCCGAAAACCGCATGGATTACATCATCCGCGAATTGCGCAGGTTGCCGGTCAACGTGTTGCTGGTGCCCGACATGGTCGCGTTCCGCCACGCCCATAACCGCATCACCGAAGTGGCCAGCTTGCCGATGTTCAATGCCTCGGATGTGCCCTTGCGCGGCTGGTCACCTTTGTTCAAACGGGTCGAGGACATGGTGCTCTCCAGCCTGGCGATCATGCTGCTCTCGCCGGTCATGCTGGCGATTGCCCTGGCCATCAAGCTCGACTCGCCCGGGCCGGTGCTGTTCTGGCAGAAGCGCTACGGCTACAACAACCGCCTGATCACCGTCTGCAAGTTCCGCTCGATGCACACCCACCAAGCGGACGCCCACGCCGAGCAACAAACCGTCAAGGGTGACGCCAGAGTCACCCGGGTCGGCCGTTTCATCCGCAAGACCAGCCTGGATGAACTACCGCAACTGTTCAATGTGTTCGCGGGCAGCATGTCAATGGTGGGGCCGCGCCCACATGCCACGGCGACCAAGGCCGCGGGCATTTTGTTCGAACAAGCTGTCAAGGAGTACACCTCGCGTCATCGAGTCAAGCCCGGGATTACCGGGCTGGCGCAGATCAACGGCTTTCGTGGTGAGACAGACACTGTGGAGAAGATCGAGAAGCGGGTGGAATTCGATCTTGAATACATCGAAAACTGGTCCGTCTGGTTCGATCTGTACATTCTTCTGCGCACTGTTCCTGCAGTGCTCTTCTCTCGCGAGGCTTACTGATGGGCACCCTTATTCCCTGCATTATCGCCGGCGGTGCCGGTACTCGGCTGTGGCCCGTTTCACGGGAGGCCATGCCCAAACCTTTCATGCGCTTGCCCGATGGCGAAAGCCTGCTGCAAAAGACCTTCAACCGCACCAGCGGCCTGGAAGGCGTTGAAAGCCTGCTGACCGTGACCAATCGGGAAGTCTATTTCCGCACGGTCGATGACTATCGGCTGCTGAACAAACGCAAGATTCACCTGGACTTCATCCTCGAGCCCTTCGGCCGGAACACCGCGCCCGCCATCGCGGCGGCCGCGTTGCATGTGCAGGCGTTGCACGGTGATCAGGCGCAGCTGTTGATCCTCCCGGCCGATCATCTGATCAACGACCTGGAGGCCTTTGCCGCCGCCGTCAGCGATGCGCGTGCGCTGGCCGACGACGGCTGGCTGGTGACATTCGGACTCATTCCGACGCGAGCGGAAACCGGCTTCGGCTACATCGAAAAAGGCCAGGCGCTGAGCGACAAGGGTTACCAGGTCGCGCGTTTCGTGGAGAAGCCCGATAGCGCGACGGCGACCGAGTACCTCAACGGCGGCTTGCATCTGTGGAACGCCGGCATGTTCTGCATGCGGGTCGACACCCTGTTGCAGGAACTGGAAACCCACGCCCCGGATGTGCTGGCAGCGGTCCGCCAGTGTCTGCCCCATTGCACGAGCAAGGAAGGCAGCAACGAGTTGCAACTGGAACTGGATGCCACGACCTTCGCCCTGGCGCCGGACATCTCCATCGACTACGCGCTCATGGAGCGCTCCCAGAAAGTCGCCGTGGTGCCCTGTGAACTGGGCTGGAGCGACATCGGCTCCTGGCAGGCCATTCGTGAACTGGCCCCCGCCGACGCCAACGGCAACCAGTGCAACGGGCAGGTGGTGCTGCACGACGTTTCCAATTGCTACATCGATTCGAAAAAACGGCTGGTGGGAGGCGTCGGGCTGGACAACCTCATCATCATCGACACCCCCGATGCCCTGCTGATTGCCGATGCCGACCGGACTCAGGAGGTCAAGCTCATCGCGCAGGAGCTCAAGCGCCAGGGTCACCCGGCCTACCTGCTGCATAACACCGTCACGCGCCCATGGGGCACCTACACGGTGTTGGAAGAAGGCAAGCGCTTCAAGATCAAGCGCATCGTGGTCAAGCCGCAGGCCTCGTTATCGCTGCAGATGCATCACCATCGCAGCGAGCACTGGATCGTGGTCAGTGGCATGGCGCGGGTCACCAACGGCGATCGGGAATTCATGCTCGACACCAACGAATCGACCTTCATCAAGCCCGGGCACACCCACCGTCTGGTCAACCCTGGGGTGATCGACCTGGTCATGATCGAAGTGCAGAGCGGCGAATACCTGGGTGAAGACGACATTGTACGTTTCACCGATGTCTACGGCCGCGTGCCGGAAACCGCCAAAGCCTGAGGTCGACAACGGCAGCCGCGCCTGTCGCGGTTGCAACCCGTTTACCTGTTCACAGCGAGGCCGGACCGCTGACACCACGCTACCGCGACACTCAGTGACATTGGACTCGGCAGTACCGCCGACATGATTGTTTTACCCGCAAGGGAGCCGTATTCATGCATGACAGGAGTTCTGGACCAATGAAACCCGCGCTGTGGCTCGCCAGCGTTCTGCTGCTGTGCGCCTGCAACACGCCCTCTCGCGTCGGCGTGCCGGACGATCCGCAGATCAAGGCCGCGCAGGAGGCCGGCCGGGCGCTGGTGGGCAAGCCGCTGCCCCCCGAGCGCATCCATGCGGGAGATACGTTGCGGATCGTGCGCAACACCGGCGAGTCGCCGTCGATCTCCGCCTTCACCGCCAACTCGATCTACGAGCTGACGCTGTTTCCGGTGCTCAACGACGGCACCTTTTCCTACCCTTACATTGGCTCCGTGAAGGCCGCGGGCCTGACCATTCCCCAGTTGACGCACGTACTGGAAGACAAACTGGCACCGATCTACCGGGAAACGGCGTTGACCATCAACATCAGTCAGGCACCGAGCAACGTGGTATTCGTCGGCGGCGCCGTGCGCAATCCGGCTCCCCTCTCCGTGTCCACGGTCACCAACCTGGAGCAGGCGCTGGTCGGCGCCGGGGGCATCAACCCGGACGCCGATGCTCGGTTGGTCGCGTTGCTGCGCCAGGGCGATGACGGTCTGTACAAGACCTACTTCTTCGATTACAGCAAGCTGCTTTATGCGGGCGGCGGAGGCCCTGCCGCGCCGGTGCTGTTACAACGCGGTGATGTCGTGTTCGTTCCCAAGTCGTCCGTCGGCAACCGGATCGACGGCGTGAACCTGTACTTCAACCAATTGATTCCCTTCGCGAAATCGATCGGCTTCGGGGTGAATTACAACCTGCGCGACAACAACTGATCGGAAGGGACTACCGATATGATCACCATTCGCTCGTTTCGCGATCTGCTGCGCCTGTTCTTCATATTTCGGCGCGAAGTGCAGATCACTGTCCTGGCGACCTTCGCGATCATCGTGCTGGGTGCCTTTCTCTTGCCCAACCGCTACGAGTCTACTGCGCTGCTGCTGGTCAAGCCCGGCCGCGACACCAGTACCGTGCCGATCGAACTCGCCGACCGTCAGACCGTCGTTGCACCCAGCGGCCTGCGCGACCCATTGCTGGACGAGGAGCGCATGCTCACCGGGCGCCCGATCATCCGCGCAGTGGCTCAGCAATACATCGCTAAAGTGTCCGACGCGCAAGAGAACGCCGGGATGCTGGCTACCCTCAAGCGCCTGCCCGGCACCATGGTGCGAGGCCTGGTGGGTGCGGCCCGCAGCGTCTTCGAATTTCTCGGATTGATCGAGGCAAGGACACCCGAGGAGCGGCTGGCCGAAGACCTGGAGAAGCACTTCAAGGTCAGCCATGACCCCGGCTCCTCGGTCATGGAGCTGACCTTTACGTGGGACGACCCCGAGGTGGCGCAGGCCATCCTCAAGAGCTGGGTGGATCAATACGGCATCGAGCGCGCGCGGATTCTCGGCCGGGTCAATCTGTATGCCTTCTACGAACAGGAGGTGAAGGATACCCAGGCCAACATCCTTCAACACAAGCGCGAGATTCAGACGCTACTCGATCAGATCGGCACCGTCAGCATCAACCAGCGGCTGGCCGATGTCGCCCAAGGGCTCAACGACTTGCGCACCGAGCGCAACAACACGATGCGCGCCATTGCTTCGACCAAGGCGGGGATCGACAAGATCCAGGAGCAGATCAACCGACAGACGCGCCTGATCAGTTCGGGCAAGGAAATGGCCCTCAACCCTTCCCGCCAAGACTTGCAGACCCGCATCAACGGCAAGGAAGAGGAGCGTCAGGAGTTGCTGCGTTCGTTCAAGGAAAACGCACCGCCCGTCAAGGCGCTGGACTCGGAAATCGCTAACCTTCGCGCGCTATGGGCCAAGGAAAGCCACACCGTGCAGCGCACCGAAAACATCGCGCCGAACCCGCTGTTCACCCGTCTGCAGAACATTCTCAATGACCAGCAAGCCAGCTACACCCGCCTGCTGGTGCAGAAGCAGCAACTGGACGCGCAACTGGAGCAGTGGGAGAAAGACCGCCAGCAGGCACTGGCGCTGGAACCCAGGCTGTCACGGTTGCAGAACGAGCTGAATGCCGAGGAAAAGAACTTCGTCCTCTACACCGACAGCCTCGAAAAAGCGCGGATCGACCGCGAGTTGGACAACAAGCAGATCAGCAACATCTCGGTGGTCGAACACGCCACGCTTAATCCCAGCCGAGTGTTTCCCAAGAGCCTGCTGATGCTGTTGCTGGCGATTCCGCTGAGCCTGGGCGTTGGCCTGCTGGCTTTGTACCTGTTCTACCTGCTGGATCAGCGAATTCATGACGGCGACAAGATCGAAGCCCAGTTCAAGGTCCCGTTGTGGACCACCCTGCCGGATTTGAACACGGTCACGCCCCAACAGCGAAGTGGCTTCATCGCCAGCCTCTATCGGTTGTACAGCGTGTTGCCGCTCAAGCAGGTGCCGGAAAAAGGGCTGAGCATCGGGCTGACGTCTGCTCACGCCGGGGAAGGCGTGAGTTTCGTCATCGAGCACCTGCGTCGGCTGCTCGAAGAGCATGGTCATCAGGTTCGGCTGGGCGACGGGCGTCCTGCCGAAGCGGGTGAAATCCAGTTGATCGATGCCTCCAATTTCTTCGCCAGGCAAGAAGTCTTCATCCACCTGCGCGAAGCGGATCTGATCGTGCTGGTGATCGGAGCGGAGACGTCGACGGTGCCTCGACTGCAGAACACGTTGAGCACCCTGTCCACTGCCTTCAAGCACGTCGACGGGATCATCCTCAACCGCCGACGCTTCGAAATTCCCGAGCAGGTCTTGGCTTGGCTCGGTCGTTTGCGCAGCCATCACTGAGGGAACGACCGCCATGCAGATAGCCCTGCTCGCCCCGCTCCCTCCGGAGCAGAACGGCATCGCCGACTACGCCGGCCACCTCCGCCACGCGCTGGAGGCGTTGGGGGTGCGGGTGCGCACGCCACTGCAAGGCGTCGGCAACGATCCAGAGGCTGCGCGGCAGCGGGTCGCGGAGGCCGACTGGCAAGGGATCGATCTTGTCCATGCGGAGATTGGAGGCGGACGCCTGGCGGAATTCCACGCCCTGCGCGCGCTGCGCCAACGCTTCGCTCAGTTGCCCCTGACGGCCACGGTTCATGATCCAGAACGGCTGGTCTGGCGCCGGGAAAAGCTGCCCTGGCCGCTGTCGATGCTGGCCACGCTGCGCTCGCCGTTGCCCGAGGTGGCCACCGTCCTGGCGGACCCGCTGTGCCTGCACGAAGAGCGTCAGTTGGCACGGCAGATGACGCGCTTGGTCACCCTCACGCACGCTGGCAATCGGTGCCTGCAACAGCGAATGGGTTTGCGCCAGGCGCAGATGGCCGTCATTCCTCACGGCAACCTGCCCATCGCCCCCCTGCCCCTGCCACCCCTGCAACCGCTGAAGCTGCTGTATTTCGGCTTCATCTATCGCGGCAAGGGTATTGAAGACTTACTGGAGGCACTGGCTCGGTTGGTCACGGAGCAGCCGGGATTACGCAGCCGCGTGCGCCTGACACTGGCCGGGGGCAGCGAGCCGGAAATGGCATTCGGGCCATCGGGCAGCTACCTGGAACAGTTGCGCCAGCGCATCCGTGAACGGGGCCTGAGCGATCTGATTGGCTGGCATCTGGACGTTCCCGCGGACGAGATCCCCAGCGTCATCCAAGCGCATCACGTCATGGTGCTGCCCTACCGGGAATCCAGCAAATTGAAGATCCTTGGCCAACTGCGTGGCACCAGCGGCGCGTTGTCCTGGGCCACGGCCTGCGGACGCGGGGTGATCACCTCGGACGCGCGCTCGTTCGGCGAAGAAGTCTCCTACGGCAACGGTGAAATCTACCCTCAGGGCCAGGTGCATGCCCTGACCCAAGCACTGGCGCGCCTGTGCGCCGAACCGCAACGGGCCCAGGCGTGGGCGGACCGAGCGGCTACGCTGGGTCGGGAGCGAGTCTGGAGCCTCACAGCCGAGCGCTTCCACCAACTATTCCAACACGCGTGCGAGGTAAACGAATGAAGGGCAAGGCGTTACTGGCGATTTCCGTTCTGAGCGCGTGCGTACTGGGCGCCTTCAGCCCGGCAGTGGAAGCCGAGACCATCCTGCGAGCGCCTCGCGCTGTGACCTGGAAGGATTTTCTGGGGGTCAACGTGCAGTTTCATTATTTCCCTGCGGACATTTACCCGAAACAGATGAACCGCCTGGATCAACTGGGGCTGAACTGGATTCGCTGGACCCTGCATTGGCCGATCCTGGAACCTGCGCCGGGTCAGTACAACCTGGCGGACCTGGACGCTGCCATGGCAGCCGCGCGGCCCCATGACTATCGCACCGTGGCCTACCTGGTGGGCTCGGCCACGTTCGACAGCACCGCTCCACAAGGCGCTAGCAACGCCGATCAGTACCCACCGCGGGACATCGGGGTGTTTGCCGAGCGAATGACCGCGC
Organism: Pseudomonas sp. GD03842; assembly: GCF_029841165.1. NCBI lineage: Bacteria > Pseudomonadati > Pseudomonadota > Gammaproteobacteria > Pseudomonadales > Pseudomonadaceae > Pseudomonas > Pseudomonas sp. GD03842. The sequence continues at coordinate 58,197 of NZ_JAOCEA010000015.1, forward strand.
TCGCCCAACGCTATCCCCAGGTCAGCCACTGGCAAGTGTGGAACGAGCCCAACATCATCTGGCTGCCCCAAGCGGACCCTGTGGCCTACTACAACCTGCTGACCACCACCGCCTCGGCCATTCGCAGCGCCGTGCCGGGCAAGCCCATCGTCACCGCCGGGGTCGCGTATTACGGGCAGATGCGCGGCTCCACGGGCTACATGCTGCAATCGATGGTGGATCAAGGGCTGGCCAGGCAGGACATCGTTGCGGCGTACCACCCCTATTCCGAATACCCGGAAGGCGACTCCATCCAGGACCGGGATTTCCTGGTCCGCGCCACAGCGCTGAACAAAAGCCTGCATGACGCAGGCGTCAGTCAGGTCTGGGCGACGGAATGGGGCTGGTCGAGTTATGCCGGGCCGGTCGAGATGCAACACATCGTCGGCCTCGACGGTCAGGCCGATTACACCCTGCGTCGCCTGGCCCTGATGAGTACCCTGGACTACCAGCGCATCTTCCTGTTCAACCTCAGCGACCTGGACCAGCGAGCCAGCGCCCGCGACCGAGGCTACGGGTTGCTTGACCTCAATGCCGAGCCCAAGCCGGTCTACACCGCGCTCAAGCGCTTCTTCGAGGTCACCGGCCCCACCCTGCAACCGGCCGACCCACCGCCCGCCAAGGCGATACCGGAAGACCTGTATGCCATTGCCTGGAATCGGCCCGACGGCACGCACCTGTTGATGGCGTGGAGCGCCAGTAGCGGGCACCTGAACTTCCCCGGCATCAAATCCGCTTCGCTCCACGACCCGTTGACCGGCAAGCGAACCGAGCTGGCCGACAGCAAGGGCGTTGATGTGCCATTGACGCCCACCCTGCAAATTCTGGCCTGGAAGCCCTAGCCATGCGCATTCTCTGGACAATGCCCTATCTGCCTTGGCCGACCACCAGCGGCGGCAAGACCCGCCAGTTCCACCTGTTGCGGAATCTGGCGGCGCGGGGCCATCGCATCACCCTGCTGGTGCAATCCAAGACCGAGCTTGACGACGACACGCGGGCCGCGCTGGAGCCTTGGCTGGAACGCTTGATCGTGGTGCCGCGTAGGCCTTTGCGCAGCGCGCTGACCTTGCTGGCGATCGCCTTCGCCCGGCCGCCCATGCTGGCCAGCGCCAATGGCTATTCCCCGCCTCTGCAGCAGCAATTCGAAGCCCTGCTGCAAGAGCAGTGGGACGTTATCCAGATCGAACACAGTTACAGCTTCCAGCCATTCGAGGCGCCCCTGCGGCGCAGCGGCAAGCCGTTCATCATGACCGAACACAATGTCGAGTCCGGACTGGGCGCTGCCAGCTACCACCATTTCCCCGAATGGGCGCGCCCGTTCACGCGCTATGACCAGTGGCGCTACCGCCAATGGGAGCAGCGGGTATTGTGCCAGGCCTGCGAACTGATCGCGGTCACCGAGGACGATGCCAAAGGCCTGACGCGCGTGACAGCGCGCACCACCGGCCTGGTGGTCAATGGCGTCGATTGCGATTACTACGCCAAAGTCTGCCCGGACCGCTACAGCCGCCGCCTGCTGTTCATCGGCAACTACGAATACGGACCGAATCTGGATGCGATGCAATGGGCGCTCGACCACATCATGCCGCGCGTCTGGGCGATCGATCCCATGGTGCGGCTGACCATTGGCGGCTACGCCCTGCCCCGTGACTGGCCGCAACGCTGGGCCGACCCGCGCATCGACTGGCTGGGCTTCGTGCCGGACCTGCGTACCGTGCAGCACGACGCGGCGGTGTTCTTTGCACCGCTGCGCGAAGGCGGCGGCTCCAAACTCAAGGTCCTGGAAGCCATGGCCGCCGGCCTTGCGGTCGTGACCACCGCTCAGGGCGTCTCCGGCCTGAATGTGCTCAACGGCACCCATTACCTGGGCTGCGAAGACGCTCACGGGCTGGCGCTGATGCTGGTGGATGCGGTGGCCAACCCGACACGCTTGGCGAAAATCGGCGAAGCCGGCCGGGCTTATGTGCGCCAACACCACGACTGGGCGGTGTCGGCGACGCAACTGGAAGAGATTTACGCCCGGTTTCATCAGCAAGAGGACGCTCACGCATGCGCGTAGGACTGGATGTGCGCCCCGCCACCGGCTTTCCCAACAGCGGCATCGGCCGACAGAACGTTGCGCTGGAAGATGCCTTTCGCGCCCACCCCGAGGTGCAGTTGCAAGTGTTCAGTGTCGGCCCATACGACCATCCGGTCCGCCGCATTGCCCATTGCCCGCGCTGGGCAACGCCGCTGGACGGCATCCACCGCCTGCCCGAGCGCTTGAAATTCGAAGCCTGCTTTCTGCCCGGCGCACTGCGTGATGCCGAAGTCGAGCTGTACCTGGCGAACCTCAACATGGGCTTGCCCATCGGGCGCAAACCGGCGGGTATGCGCTATGTCCTGCAATTGCATGACCTGTTCCAACTGACCCTGAACAACGCCCATGGCTCGAAAATCAAAGCGATGATCTATGGCCAGACCGATCGACTGTCGATCGCCTATTCGGTGAAGGTCGCCGATCGGATCTGGACCCCTTCACAGTTCACGGCGGAAGAAACCGTGCGCCTGTTTCCTCAGGCTCGGGACAAAGTCAGAGTGCTGCCCAACCTGGTCGAAGGTTTCACCAGCACCCCTGCCCAGCTCGACACACCGCTGCCCGAGCGCTATTGGCTGTGTGTGGGCACCCGCGAGCCGCGCAAGAACATGCCCTGGTTCGTCGAGGCCTGGCAGATCGCCCGACGGCAATTTCCCAAGACACCGGCGCTGGTGCTGGTCGGTGGTCCAGACGGGTTGTCCACCGCGCAGCGCGAGCTGCCGGGCCTGCATATCCTGCGCGGCATCGGCGATGGCCAGTTGCATCAGGTCTACCGGCAGGCCGAGCGACTGTGGCACCCCTCCTATGGCGAAGGGTTCGGGCTTCCGGTGGTGGAGGCGCTGGGGGTGGGGACACCCGTGGCCGTGGCCAGTGGCTCGTCACTGGACGAAGTCACCCCTGCGGACAGCCCGCGCTTCTCACCCCATGACCAGTCGGCACTGATTCGCCTGATGGGCGTGCTGTCCACCGCCGAGCCGGAGGACCCAGCGCCGCTCAAGGCCTGGGCCGAGCGGTTTGGCGTCGAGGCCTACCGTCGGCGCTTCAATGAGCTGCTGGAGGAATTGCGCTGATGCCATTGGCCATGCCGCTGGGGGTGCTGGTCGCGCTGCTGTTCGGCGTGATGGTCTGGCTGTTGCCGGCGCTCAAAGTGACGGCGGCGGTGATCGGCGTCGCGGCGGTGTTGACAATTATCCGGCGCCCCTTGCGCGGTCTGCTGCTGTTCGGCGTGCTGGCGACCTTTTTGCCCTATGCCACTGTGCAGATCGGCATCCGCACCACGGTCTCCGAAGCGCTGCTGATGCTCATCTGGGCAAGCCTGCTGGCCCATCGGCTGTTTGCCTTGCACACCGCTGCCGTTCCCCTGTTGCGCACCGAGCGCTGGCTGATCGCGTTGATGCTGTTCAGCGCCTTGCCATTCGTGGTGGGGCAGTTGAGTGTGCACGTCGAGGGTAATGGCCCGATCAACTGGGTGCGCTGGCTGTTCAACCTATCGCCGCTGTTTCTGGTTCCGCGCCTTTTGCGCGAGGCGCAGGCCCGTGAACAGATGGTCGTGGCCATTCTGTTCGGCACCCTCCTCATGCTGTTGCTGTCGATTCCGGTGTACCTGAAGGAAGGCAATTCGACGGCGATCATTTCCGTCATCGGCGGCTTGGGCTACAGCAACCTCGACACCCTCAACCAGGGCCTGAGCGGGTTATCGACCCGGATGGGCACGCCCTGGACGCACCCCAACATCGCTGGCGGTGCGATGGCCATGTTGTTGCCGCTGGCCTTCTGCATCGGCTTGACGCGCCAAGGCGTCGTGCGGCATTTGGGGCTGGCCGTGGCCCTATTGGCGCTGGCCGGCTTGTTGCTCACCGGTTCACGCGGAGCGCTGGTCAGCCTGGTGCTGGTGATGGGTTGGATGGCGCGCCGGCGCGTTCCGCATGTCGGACGTTTGCTGATAGCTGGAGCGATCTTCGGGATGTTGCTGCTGATGTTCTACCCCCCCTTGCAGGAGCGCTTGATCGGCCTGTTCAGTAGCAATGACGCCAGTACGGCAGTCCGTTTCGAAGAGTATTCGCACTTCCCCGATGCCCTGAAAATGTTCCCGCTGGGCATCGGTTTCAAGGTGGACCCGCCCGTTCCGGGGACCGGCCTCTGGGGGATCTCCAACCTCTGGCTGAACTATGCCTACAAGCTGGGCATTCCCGGCATGCTGGTCTATATCGGCGTCACCGTCGCATGGTGGCGTGAAGCGCGTTTGCCCGATGACCGGGTCACCCTCAACCGCGATACGGCCCTGTGGCTGGGCAGTCGGGTCGGCGTGCTGGCAGCGCTGCTCAGCGGCGCATTCGATCACTATTTCAGTTTCACCACGGTATTGATTGCATTGTTCTGGCTATTGCTCGGGCTGAACCTCTACGAAGCCCGACGACTGCAGACCGCTGCACACGCCCTCGCCCCTGATGCCCGGGAGAACCCATGAAACACCGCATGTTGCATTCCCATGACCTGCGCCAGGCGCTGCCCGACTACGCACGCAAGATGGGGGTGAGCCCCCAGGAGCTGGAGAGCGCCTACGACTGGATGCTTGCCAACGACGTCTGTTTCGAAACGCCCATGAAGGGCAAAACCCTCTGTTTCATCAGTTACCTGAACATCGAGCCGCGCATCGAGCCCCCCCTGGCCCGCCGCTTCTACCGGCTGTTGGGTCAGGAAACCGCCGGTGCGCTGATTCCGCTGTACGGCATCAACTGGCCGACCCTGCGCGACCGTATGCTGCGAACGTGGGAGCAGGTCTACAACATTCTCATCTGCAAGATCCCCAGCCATACCCTGCGCCTGCTCTGGCTGCGGATGGGGGGCGCGAAGATCGGCAAGGGGTCGACGGTCTGGCGCAACACCGAGATCCTCGGCGTGGATGGCCTGCGCATCGGCGACGACAGCACCGTCGGCTGGCACTGCCAACTCGATGCACGGGGCGGCCTGTTCATTGGCAATCATGTGACCATCGCTTCCCATGTGCTGATCATCGCGGGCGGCCACGACCTCCAGGCCCCTGAGTTCTGGGCCGTGGGCGGGCCGGTCTACGTACGCGACTACGCCTGGGTCGCCAGCCGAGCCCTGTTGTCATTTGGCGCCGACATCGGCGAAGGCGCCGTGGTGGGGGGCGGCAGCGTGGTGTCCAAGCCCATTGCGCCCTACGCCATCGTGGGCGGGCCGAATGCGGAAATCAAAGGCGAACGGGCCCGCAACCTGAATTACAAAGTGGGCGGCAAAGGCCTGTTCACGCTGTTTCACTGAGGGCTGGCCATGTTCGGATCGACGGTGTGGCTGACCCTGGCGACTCTCGCCGGGTTGGCCGCCGGGTTTGCCCGCGAATGGCTGGTGGTGGCTGCCTGGGGCGCGGGCGGCCGCAGCGATGCCTTTCTGGTCGCCCTGTTTCTGCCCGAGGCCCTGCGCATGGCGCTGGCGGCTGGGCTGCTCAGTGCCGCCGCGCTGCCCCTGTATCAGCAACGGGCGGCGCACGCTCAGCAGAACTGGCTCGGTGCCCTCGCCCCTCGGCTGCTGCTGTGCGGGCTGGGGTTGGGTGCACTGCTCAGCGCAGGCGCCTCGCTGTGGGTGCGTCTGATCGGGCCGGGGCTGGACGAAGCCGGGTACGCCCTGGCTACCGGTGCACTGCGTTGGCTGGCGTGGTCGGCACCGGGCTTTCTGATGCACGCGCTGCTGTGCGTACCGCTGCAGGCCCGCTCGCGCTTCGTATTGGCGGGGACGGGCTCGCTGGTGTTCAACCTGCCGCCGGTGCTTTACCTCGCCGCGATGCACCATGACGCCACGCCAACCGGGTTGGCCATAGCCTGTCTGCTCGGCAGCCTGCTGATGCCGGGTGTGCTGTTGCCTGCGCTGTACCGCGAAGGCTGGAAGCCTTGGCACCGTTCACAGGCCCCAGGCGCGGGCCGAGAGCTGTTGCAACGCATCGGACCCTTGCTCAGCAGCAACCTGGCCAGTCAGGGCCTGGCGTTGCTGGAGCGAATGGTGGCATCGCTGTTGGGCGAAGGCGCAGTCACTTGGGTCAACCTGGCGCGCAAGCTCATCAACCTGCCGCTGATCGCGTTGATGAGCCTGAATCAAGTGCTGCTCGGTTTGATGAGCGGTGCCGAGGGTGATCAACGCATGGGCCTGCTGCGCAAAGGCCTGAGCACTGCCACGCTGCTCACCGTGCCCGCCGTAGCCGGACTGATTGGCGCCGCCGGGGCGCTGGTGTTCCTGCTGATCCCCAGCCAGGCCGTCGAGGGTCCTCTGCCGGGATTGTTGGCCTGGTTTTCCGTGCCCCTGATGTTCGGCGCCTGGAACGCCCTGCTGGCCCGCTATGCCTATGCTGCAGGCGACACCCGCATGCCGTTGGCGTGTGAGCTGACGGGCAGCTTGCTCAACGCGCTGTTGCTGGGTGTTTTGCCGTTCGTGTTCGGCCTGACCGGTATCGCCATGGCCGCGATCGGTGGCGTCGTGCTGACCGCTTGGCTGCTGATGCGCCGGCAGCGGCTGCTGCAGGCGTTGCCATGGCGTCGGCAATGGTCGCTGGGGGTCGCGACCATGGCGCTGGCCGCAAGCTTGCTTCATCCACTGAGCAACGTCTGGCTGCAATTGGGCTTGAGCGGTGCGTATGGCGTCGTGCTGTTGATCGTCATCGCGCTATGGCTCAAACCCTGGCGGCCGATCAATGGCTGATCATCCAAGGTCGCCCGGCTGGCTTGCCTTTGAGCGCATGGGGATTGTCCTTGCTCGGCTCGACTTTTTTGCTCGGGGCGCAACAGCCACAGCCGGTGGGGTGCCGCCGGCTGTCCTGATATTCGCCGAGGGTCTGCGGCGCATGGGCGCTGCGTTCGTTCGCGGCCATCGCCTTGCGCGTGTGGCCTGCCATCGTCGCCAGCCCGGGAGCGGACAGAATCACTCGCATGCTGGATGCACCGCATTCAGGGCAATCGCAGGGTAAGGCGCTTTCGGACATGGGCCGCAGGGCAGTGAAGTCACCGCAGTGTGGGCAGTCGTATTCGTACACGGGCATGGCAGGGTCCTCGATTCGGTTTCAACGTCGCACTCTGTTGATCGTGCCCAGGCGCCGCGTAGGTCCAGGTCCCGTGACGCTGGGCATCAGCCCCGGCAATGCACACGGAGCGTTCGGGTCTTTATCACGCGGAGCATGGGCGCGTTCGATCTGCGGGGTCGACCCGGCGTTACTTGTCCGGCGCAATGGGCAGGTCGACACTGCCATCGATGAATTGGGTCGGCCCGCTCGCGCTCGGGTTAATGTCGAACCCGAAGATCTCAGTCGGCAGCCACAGCGTGGCGCAGGCGTTAGGGATGTCCACCACGCCACTGATATGCCCCTGCACCGGCGCCGAGCCGAGCAAGGCATACCCCTGCGCAGGCGAGTAGCCGAATTTGGTCATGTAATTGATCGCATTCAGGCACGCCTGACGATAGGCCACATTGACGTCCAGGTAGTGTTGCTGTCCGGCCTCGTCCACCGAAATGCCCTCGAAGATCAGGTACTTGTTGTACGTCGGCACGATGGGGCTGGGTTTGAATACCGGGTTCTTGATTCCGTACTTGACCATGCCCCCCTTGATCAACTCGACGCGCATGTGCACCCAACCGGCCATTTCGATCGCACCACAAAAGGTGATCTCACCATCACCCTGACTGAAATGCAGATCGCCCACTGACAGCCCGGCCCCGTCGACGTATACGGGGAAGAAGACCTTCGAACCGCGGGACAGATCCTTGATGTCGCAGTTGCCGCCATGCTCGCGCGGCGGCACGGTGCGGGCGCCGGTGGCAGCGGCCATGTCCCGCGCAGGGCCTTTGAGTTTGCCCATGTGCGCAGTCTTGGCGTGGGGTGGATTTGCCAAAGGCGGGACACGGCCCGGCTCGGTGTCGATCAGTTCCTGCTCGCGACGGTTCCATTCTGCGAGCATCTTGTGATCAGGCAGGCAGCCGATCAGGCCGGGATGAATAAGACCGGCGAATTCGACGCCAGGAATGTGCCGCGAGCGGGTCATCATGCCTTTGAAATCCCAGATCGCCTTTTGCGCCATCGGGAAATGATCGGTGAGGAAGCCGCCGCCGTTCTGCTTCGAGAAGAACCCATTGAAGCCCCATTGCGAATCGGCCCGGGCACCGATGTCCAACAGGTCGACCACCAACAGGTCACCGGGCTCTGCGCCATGCACCCCGACCGGACCGGAGAGGTAATGCACGGTGGACAGATCGACATCCCGCACGTCGCTGGCGTCATCGTCGTTCTTGATCGCTCCGGCGGTCCAGTCGTAGGTTTCAAGAATGAAATCCTCCCCCGGCTTGACCCAACAGGCCATCGGAAGGTCTGGGTGCCAGCGGTTGTGGATCTGCTCGTTTTCGGTAGCGGGCTGGTTGAGATCGACTTTGATCAAGACTTCGGTCATGGGTGTTCTCCTGGGGTTCCTGGGTCAACGGATGGTTCTGGGTGGATGCACTGGCCACTTGGCGGGCAAGCGCGCGCCTGCAGGTTCGAGCTCTTCCGTAGGTACGCTGGCCAGCAATGCAATCGAACAAACACTGCAGATCTCGAATGGGGTTAAACCGAGAGATAACGACTGATCGTTGCCTCATCGACATTGGCCCGCGTCTCCTCGATCACGAACCGGCCCTTTTCGATCACCAGAAACCGGTCGGCGATTTCCAGGGTGAAGGACAGCACCTGTTCCGATACCACGATGGTCAGGTTGCGCAGGTTGCGGATCTCTTTGAGGGTGCGGGCGATGTCCTTGATGATCGACGGCTGAATGCCTTCTGTAGGCTCGTCAAGCAACAGCACTTTGGGGTTGGTCGCCAGCGCTCGGGCGATTGCCAGTTGCTGCTGCTGCCCACCGGACAAGTTGCCGCCGCGCCGGTTGCGCATGTCGAACAGCACCGGAAACAAGGCGTAGAGGTCTTCAGACACCTTGCCTCTGGCCGACGCGGGCAGGCCGGTCTGAATGTTTTCCAGCACCGTCATGGAGGGAAAAATCATCCGCCCCTGAGGCACGTACGCCATGCCGTGCTCCACCCTGGCATGGGTCTCCATGGCCGAGACGTCGATCCCTTCGACCTGCACCTGGCCGCGCCACTGCGGGAGGATGCCCATCAGACTCTTGAACAGAGTGGTCTTGCCCATGCCGTTGCGGCCCATGACGGCGACGATTTCCTGCTTCTGCACGGCCATATCGAGGTCGTGAAGTATCTGGCTCTGGCCATAGCCGCACGCCAGTTGATGGATGGTGAACATGCTGCGCTCCTCAATGGCCGAGATAGACTTCGATGACTTTCGGGTTGCTCTGCACCGACTCCATGCTGCCCTCGGCCAGCACCTTGCCCTGATGCAGCACCGTGACCTTGTGCGCGATGCTCTTGACGAACTCCATGTCATGCTCGATTACCAGCACCGAGCGGCCCTGGCTGATGCGGTTAAGCAATTCGGCGGTCTGCGCGCGCTCGCTGACGCTCATGCCCGCCACCGGCTCGTCGAGCATCAATAGTTCAGGGTCTTGCATGAGCAACATGCCGATCTCCAGCCACTGCTTCTGGCCGTGGGACAACAAGCCGGCCTGCTGCTGCAACAGATCGGCGAGGAAGATGTCCTTTGCCACCTCGTGGACCCGATCGACCACAGTCTGGCTTCGCTGGAAAAACAGCGCACCGAACACGCTGCGCCCTTTGGGGAAGGACATTTCCAGGTTTTCGAACACGCTCAGGTTGTCGTAAATCGACGGCGTCTGGAATTTGCGCCCAACCCCGGCGCGAACGATGTCGTACTCGTTCATCCGGGTCAGCTCACGGTCCTTGAACTGAATGCTGCCGCCGGTAGCGCGGGTCTTGCCGCAGATCAAATCGAGGACCGTGGTCTTGCCTGCACCATTGGGGCCGATGACCACCCGCACCTCGTTACGGTCGATGTACAGGTTCAGGTCGTCTACCGCCTTGAAGCCGTCGAAAGACACCGTCAGCCCCTCGACTGCCAGCACCGGTTTGGGCATCTGAAAGCCACTGGCCGTGGTCATGGTTGGGTCTCCAGGGAACTGTTGACGGATTTGGCGCCGGTTACAGCAGCCGGTTTTGCAGGTGCAGGGGCGGCAGGCAGCGCGGGTTTACCCTTCAGTCGTGCCAACCATTTGCGTCCGTGGCTTTCCCATAACCCGGCCAGCCCGTTGGGGAAGTACATGACCACGGCAATGAACAAGCCGCCCATCAGGTACAGCCACAGTTCAGGGAAGGATTCAGAGAAATAGGTCTTGCCGTAATTCACCAGCAACGAGCCGTACACCGCGCCGAGCAGCGACATGCGGCCGCCGACCGCGGCGAAGATCACCATCTCGATGGACGGCACGATGCCGACGAACGACGGCGACATAAACCCCACCTGCAAGGCGAACATCGCCCCGCCGACGGCGGAAAACCCGGCGGCAACGCAGTACACGAAGACCTTGAAGCTGGCCACGTCGTAACCGGAGAAACGCACACGCTCCTCCTTGTCGCGCATGGCCATCAGCAAGCGGCCGAGCTTGGAAGCGAGGATGAACTTACCGATCAGGATGCAGCCGAGCAGCAATGCGGCGTTGATGAAATACAACGCGAGCCTTGCGCCGTCGCCACGGATGTCCCACCCCATGAGGGTCTTGAGATCGGTGATGCCGTTGACCCCGCCCGTCAGGCCCTGCTGACCGATGATCAAGACAGTGAGAATCAGCGCGATGGCCTGGGTGACGATGGAAAAGTACACATCCCCCACGCGACGTTTGAAAAGCGCCGCGCCGATCACCAGCGCAAGGATCACCGGTACCGCCACCACCGCAACCACCGTGAAACCGAAACTGTGAAAGGGCATCCAGAATGCGGGCAGTTCGGTGATCTGATTCCAGTCCATGAAATCCGGTATGCCCGGCGTGGACTGGATTTTCGTACTCTCCGGGTCACTGGCTTCCAGTTTGAGGAACATGGCCATGCAGTACCCACCCAAACCGAAGAACACACCCTGCCCCAGGCTGAGAATCCCGCCGTAGCCCCAGCACAACACCAGCCCGACGGCGACGAAGGCGTAGGTCAGGTATTTGCCGACCATGTTCAGGCGAAAGGCGTCCAGCGTGAGTGGAAACACCAGCAGTATCAGCGCGGCCAGGATCAGCAGGCCGATCACCCCTTGCCGTCCGCCCATGAGTCTGTCTATAGCGTTCATCTGTGCGCCTCTATTTGCGAACTTTGCTGGAGAACAGCCCTTGCGGGCGCATCAACAGGATCAGGATCACGGTCGAAAGGGTCAGCACCTTGGCCATTGAACCGCTCATGAAGAATTCCGAGACCGACTGCGTCTGGGCAATGGCGAAGGCCGACGCTATGGTGCCGAGCAAGCTTTGGGCGCCGCCGAAGACCACCGTGAGAAAGGTGTCGACGATGTACAGCGAGCCCGCCGTGGGTCCGGTGGAGCCAATGGTCGTGAAGGCCGCGCCCGCGACCCCGGCGACCCCGCACCCGAGGGCGAACGTCATGCGGTCGACTTGACGGGTGTTGATACCGACGGCGCGGCTCATCACCCGGTTTTGCACCGTCGCCCGCACCTGCAGACCCCAGCGTGTGCGGTAAAGCATCAGAAAAATGCCGCCGGTCAACAACGCCGTGAGTGCCATCACGAACAGGCCGTTTTTGGGAATCTCGATGGCGTCGGTCAGGTTCACCGCGCCCATCAACCACTCCGGCGGGTTGGCACTGACTTCACGGGCGCCGAAGATCGAGCGAAACGCCTGTTGCATCACCAGTGACAGGCCCCAGGTGGCGAGCAGGGTGTCCAGCGGTCGATGGTACAGACGGCTGATCATCACCCTCTCCACCGCCCAGCCGATGGCGCCAGCCACCACGAAGGACAAGGCGATGGCAAAGAAAAAGTAGTACGGCTGCATCGACGGCAGATGGTTTTGCACCAGGGTCGAGAGCATGTACGTGGTGTAGGCACCCAGGGTGAGGAACTCCCCGTGGGCCATGTTGATCACCCCCATCTGGCCGAAGATGATTGCCAGCCCCAGGGCCATGAGCAGCAACACGCAGAACACGGACAAGCCGTTGAACCCCTGCATGGCAGCGATGGCACCAAACTCAGATAGCCATTGCATGGTGGTGTCCTCAGAAGAAGTGACGTAGGAACGATCGACGATCAGCATCGGTGAACGTGGTCGGCGCGCGCCTGCGCGCGAAAGGCCCGGACAAGCGATCGAGATGTTCTGGATTGACCACCCTCACCGCGGGCAAGTGCGCGCCTACCGGTCTCAGCGAATCGGTTACTGATAACCCTTCGGAAACGGGTTCGGCTCGATCAAATCCGACTCGTAGATCACCTTGAACTGGCCGTTGGCCTGAGCTTCCCCGATCCGGGTCTTGCTCCAGAGGTGATGGTTCTCGTGGACTTTCACGTAGCCTTCCGGCGCGGTTTTCAACTCGATGCCAGGCGATGCTGCGACCACTTTGTCCACATCGAAACTGCCCGCTTTTTCGACGGCAGCTTTCCATAACCAAGGGCCGAGGTAGGCGGCCTGGGTCACGTCACCCATCACCGCGTCCTTGCCATACTTGGCTTTGAAGGCATCGACGAAGGCTTTGTTGTTGGGGTTATCCAGGCTTTGGAAGTACTTCATCGAGGCGTAGAACCCTTCCATGTTTTCGCCGCCAATGCCGAGCAGTTCGTCTTCGGTGACCGACAGCGTCAGCAGGTTCTGCTTGGCCGCCGTGACGCCTGCCGCCTTCAGTTGTTTGTAGAACGCGACGTTGGAGCCACCCACCACGGCGGCAAACACCACGTCAGGCTTTTTCAGCTTGACCTTGTTGATCAGCGAGCCGAACTGGGTGTTTCCCAGCGGGTAGTAGTCCTCGCCAACCACCGTGCCATGGAGCACATTTTCGATGTGTTTGCGCGCGATTTTCATCGAGGTCCGCGGCCAGATGTAGTCCGAGCCAATCAGGTAGAACGTCTTGGCACCCTTCTCTTTGGCGATCCAGTCCAGGCTGGCGAGAATCTGCTGCGTCGCTTCCTGGCCGGTGTAGATCACGTTCTTGGACTGCTCCAGCCCTTCATAGAAGGTGGGGTAGTAGAGCAGGCCGTTTTCTTTCTCAAACACTGGCAATACCGCCTTGCGCGAGGCGGAGGTCCAGCAGCCGAACACGGCCGCCACTTTGTCCCCGACCAAAAGCTTCCTGGCCTTCTCGGCGAAGGTCGGCCAGTCGGAGGCGCCGTCTTCCTGAATTACCTTGATCTGCCGTCCGAGAATCCCGCCCGAGGCATTGATCTGGTCGATGGCCAGACGCTCGGCCTGAATCGAACCGGTCTCGGAAATGGCCATGGTCCCCGTGGCCGAGTGCAGTTGACCGACGGTGACTTCGGTCGGCGTCACGGCCAGCCCGGTGCTGTTAGCGTCATCGGCCATGGCCATCTGGCTGAACACGCTGGCGGCGATCAGCGACAGCGCAGCCGCGCCCAGGGTCAGTCGTCGAGGGAGCAAGCGTTTCAAGTGGGTCTGTGGTGATTCCATGGTTCCGGCTCCTGTGTGGGTCGTGGGTCTCGGCGGCGCTCTGAACGGCGCCTCATCGCGAGCTGGAACGAGCATGAAGTCCGGGAGGGTTTGGCGGTATACGCAGCTTGACGTAGTGGCATACGTCATTTGACGTAGCGCCAGAATTGCCATTTGGCGGCATGCTTGCGCCCGTGCGAGCGGCGAGGCATGGAACTTGCTCGCCAATACCTTCAGCCGTCGCGCCGGGCTCGGAGTTGGGGTCGGCTGACATGAGCGCTTTCGCGAGCACGCCGCTGCCGACACAGTGTGTTCAGAGGACGACGGCTCGGTCTCGGGACGACAGGTTTCACCCCTCACCTCTCTGGAAGAATCGACTGTGCGACCCTCTGGCTCACAACGCATCATCAAGGTCCGCCGCGACTACAACAGCCTGGTCGCCGATGAGACGATGGAAGACTATGCTCTGCGGTTCACACCCAAGTCGTTCCGCAAATGGTCGGAGTTCCGGATCGCCAATACCGCGGTCGGCGCCGTGTCCTTTCTCGCGCTGGAAGCCATCGGGGGGGCGCTGGTGATGAGCTACGGCTTCACCAATACGCTGTGGGCAATCCTGGCCACGGCGCTGGTGATCTTTTTGACCGGCCTGCCCATCAGCTATTACGCCGCGCGCTACGGCGTGGACATGGACCTGCTGACTCGCGGCGCCGGTTTCGGCTACATCGGCTCGACCATCACCTCCTTGATCTACGCCAGTTTCACCTTCCTGTTCTTCGCCCTGGAAGCGGCGATCATGGCGTTGGCCCTGGAGCTGTACTTCCGCATTCCCCTGGCCTTGGCCTATGTGGTCTGTTCGGTGATCATCATCCCGCTGGTGGCCTACGGCATCACCCTGATCAGCCGCTTGCAAATGTGGTCACAACCGCTGTGGCTGACACTGTTGCTGGTGCCCTACGTTTTCGTGATCTGGAAAAACCCCGACGCATTGAGCGATCTCACCAGCTTTTCCGGTCGGGAGGGCGAAGGGGGCACATTCAACCTGCTGTTATTTGGTGCGGCGTTCAGTGTGGCACTGTCACTGGTGACCCAGATCGGCGAGCAGGTCGACTACTTGCGTTTCCTGCCCGAAAAGACCCTCGCCAACCGCACGCGTTGGTGGGTTGCGCTGCTGATGGCCGGGCCGGGTTGGATCATCCCCGGCGCGCTGAAAATTCTGGCCGGGGCTTTCCTGGCCTTTCTCGCGTTGCAGCATGAGGTGCCCATCGAGCGCGCCGCCGAACCAACGCAAATGTACCTGGTCGCATTTCGCTACGTGCTCAGCTCGCCGGAGTGGGCGCTGGCGGCCATGACGCTGTTCGTGATCATTTCCCAGATCAAGATCAACCTGACCAACGCCTATGCCGGGTCGCTGGCCTGGTCCAACTTTTTCGCGCGGGTGACACACAGCCATCCCGGGCGGGTTGTCTGGTTAGTATTTAATGTGATCATTGCGCTGATCCTCATGGAACTGGGGGTCTTCGACGCCATCGAGCAGGTACTGGGCCTTTACGCCAACGTGGCCATCGCCTGGATTGGCTCACTGGTGGCGGATTTGGTGATCAACAAACCGATGGGCTGGTCGCCAAGGCATATCGAGTTCAAGCGAGCGCACCTGTACGACATCAACCCGGTTGGGGTGGGTGCAATGACCATCGCCTCGCTGGTTGCGTTCTGTGCCCACTTCGGAGCATTCGGGGAACTGGCGCAGGCCGCGCCGCCGCTGGTTTCACTGGCCGTCGCGCTGATTATCTCGCCGTTGATCGCCTGGCGAACCCAAGGCCGTTACTACATCGCCCGCAGCAGCACTGCCGCCCTGCTCCACCCGCAGGGGCCGCAGCCCACGCTGCGTTGCGGTTTGTGCAGCAACGCCTTCGAAACGCCGGACATGGCATGGTGCCCGGCTTACGGCTCGCCGATTTGCTCGCTGTGCTGTTCGCTGGATGCGCGGTGTGGCGATCAGTGCAAGAAACGCACACGGCTCTCCATGCAGTTCGAGGATCTGGTCAGCCATCTCCTGCCTCGCCTGCCTCGCCGCTACCTGCATACCCGGCTGGCGCAGTACCTGGGCTTGCTCGCGATCCTGGTTCTGGGCCTGTCCGGCGCCCTGGCGCTGATTTACGGGCAAGTGGCGCACGGCCTGATCGATCAGTCATTGCAGGCGTATCACACCTTGCGGCTGGCCTTTCTCAAGGCCTTCCTGACTTTCTGCGTGTTCGCCGGCATCCTCGCCTGGTGGGTGGTGCTGACCCGAGAAAGCCGTCGCGTGGCTCTGGAGGAGTCGGAACGCCAGACACAGCTGTTGATTCAGGAAATCGATGCCCACGACAAGACCGACCAGGCGCTGCAGGAAGCGAAGGAAGCTTCGGAAGCCGCCAACGCGGCCAAAAGCCGTTATGTGACCGGACTGTCCCACGAGCTGCGCACGCCGCTCAACAGCATCCTGGGCTTCACCCAAATTCTGCAACGCGACCCTGCCACCCCGTCGCAGCAACAAGCCGCTCTGGCGACAATTCTCCGCAGCAGTTCGCACCTGCTGTCGTTGATCGATGGTCTGCTGGACGTCGCCAAGATCGAGGCCGGAAAGCTGCGGCTCGAACCGTCGGAAATTCTCTTGCAGGAATTCCTCAGCGACCTGGAACAGATGTTCGTCAGCACCGCGGGCGACAAGGGGGTAGGGTTTCGGCTGGAACGAGTGGGACGCATGCCAATGGTGGTGCGTGGCGATGAAAAAAGAGTGCGACAGATTCTGATCAACCTGCTAGGCAACGCGGTGAACTTCACCGACAGGGGCGAGGTGTGCCTGCGGGTCAGTTACCGACGGGAAACAGCCATATTCGATGTGATTGACACCGGCATCGGCATCGCGCCGGACCAAATCGAGCGGATTTTTCAGCCGTTCGAGCGGGGCGGTCTCGTGCGCCAGGACAACGGCGTAGGCTTGGGCTTGACTATCACCCGCATGCTCACCGCCTTGATGGGCGGGGCCCTGTCGGTGACCAGCCAACCGGGGGAAGGGACACGCTTCCAAGTGCGGCTATTCCTGTCGGAAGTGCGGGTGCCGCGGGCGGTCATCGACGTGGATCATGACGTGATCGGCTATGAGGGCGAGCGTCGACGGATTCTGGTGGTCGACGACCACATCGAACACCGCAAAGTGATTCACGGCATGCTCTCGCCGCTCGGTTTCGACATCATCGAGGCAGCCAACGGCCACGAAGCCGTGCGCCAGGTGTCGTTACAGCACCCTGATCTGATTCTGATGGACCTGTCGATGCCGGGCATGGACGGCTGGCAGACCCTGCGCTTGATCCGCCACAACGCATTGTCCCTGGTCCCGGTCATCGTGCTGTCAGCCAATGCCAATACCTTTGCTGACGACAAGGACCAGGGCTTGCCCTCCATGGAACATGACTACCTTTCCAAACCGGTGCACATGCAGCAACTGCTCGACCGCCTGGCCCACCACCTGACACTTCATTGGCAATATCGTGTGCGCAACGCCCCACCCGCCCGGTCTGAATGGCATCTGCCGCCCCGAAAGGACCTCGAAGAACTCTATGAACTGTGCGGTCTAGGGTACATGCGTGGCATTCAGCACAAACTCGATGCCATTGAGCGAGACAGCACGGAAAGTGCCCGCTTCGTCGCAGACCTGCGCACCCTGGCCACCGGCTTTCGCTTGGACGAACTCAGCCTACAACTCAAGGAGGCCCTCAATGAACGCCCTGACTCCACGCGCTGAAACGGGGGTGATCCTGATTGTCGACGACACCCCGGACAACCTGGCCCTGCTGTCCGATGCACTGGACGAGGCGGGCTACATGGTGCTGGTGGCACTGGACGGCACCAGTGCGCTGAACCGCATACAACGCCGACGGCCGGACCTGATCCTGCTCGATGCGATGATGCCGGGGCTGGACGGGTTCGAGACCTGCCGCCAGATCAAACGCCAGCCAGACACAGCGAACATTCCAGTGCTGTTCATGACCGCACTGACCGACAGCGAACATGTGGTTCAGGGTTTCGAAGCGGGCGCTATCGATTACGTGACCAAGCCCATCCAGTGTGCGGAGGTCTTGGCACGGGTCGCCTCGCACCTGCGCACCGCGCGCATCCTGCAAACGGCGCGCGATGCGCAGCCCATAGGGCTCGACCACCCCCCGGCGTATGATCGACTGGCGACACGCTTTCAACTGACGGAGCGGGAGTTCGAAGTGTTGCGCTGGGTCTCCTGCGGAAAAACCAACAAAGACATTGCCGACATCCTGCAACTCAGCCCACGCACCGTGAACAAACACCTGGAGCACATCTACATCAAACTCGGCGTCGAAACCCGCACCGCCGCCACCTCGGTGGCGATGGCCGCGATGACCGAGCGTGTCCCCTGACGGGCACGTGATCGCCCTACGAGCCCTTCAGCCCATCGTTGACTAGGCGTTTTCGCTGTCCCAGAACCGCTTGTACATGCCAAGTTTCTTCTTCAACGGTCGAGACAGCCGCGCCTCTTCCTTGCCCAGTTTGAATGCCACCAGCTTCAGGCCATTGCGCAGCAACGAGGCCGGCCAGAGGTACCAGCGCCGCAGGCCGAGGAAGTTCAGCTCAGACTTGACGTAACGCATACCCTCGGCACGGGCTCCGCCGAACCGGGCGTGAATCCATGACTCGCGTGCCTGAAAGACGCCGATGTCGAAGTACCGGCGAAATTCCTCGCGCAGGGTGTAATTGTGGGAGTGCCGACAGACCGCCGAGCCCTGATAAGCCACTTTCCAGTGGGACAGGAGCATCTTCGCGGCCACGTACATGTCTTCGGACAAGATCACATGCCGGGGGAAACCGCCCACCGCCCGCAGCGCATCGCGGCGGTAGGCAGCGAACGAATTGGACATGAACGGCGTCTTGATCCCCAGCGCCGGCACGTCCTCCAGACGCTTGATCCGGGACACCGGCGGGTAGTTGAACCAGCGGGCATGCTGGGCAAGCACCGTGGCGTCCAGATGAGGCAGTTGCCGACCGCAGACCGCGCCGACCAGCGGGTCGTCGAACGGCGCGAGGATGTTTTCCACCGCGCGGGGATCTTCCAGGTAGGCGTCCTGCGTCAGGTACACGAAGATGTCATAGCGGGGGTGGGTCTCGGCCATCATCTGCCGGGTACCGCCGTGGTTGAAGTCCTTCGGGTCGATGCGGGTCACGTTGCCGCAGCGGGACTGCGCCAGTTCCAGGGTACCGTCCGTGGAACTGGAATCGACGATCAGGGTGTCGAACTCAGCGGTCTGGGCCCACAGGGAATCGAGCAACCGCTCGAGCTCCCTGCGCCCGTTGTAGGTCGGGATGACGCAAGCGACACGCAAAGGCTGCATAACAATACTCCGTGGCAACTGCACAATGCCCATTTGTCATGACACGCATTTGAGGGTAGCTCAGGATCTTTACCCGGGATTCAACCGCTGGTCAGCCCATCACCTCACTCAAGGGAATGAAATTCAGCAGATCACCTTCCGCCACCGTCGTGCCCTCGATCACCTCGATCAGGCCATCGGCCCACGCGGCACTGCGCAGCACGCCCGAACTCTGGTTGCGATAGGCGACCACCCGGCCCTGCTCCAGACGCCCGCGCAAGTACTCCCGGCGCGTGCCCGGTTTGGACCAGACGAAACCTGACGGCACCTTGAACGACAACGGCCTGACTTGTTGCACCCCCAGACGGCGCAGCAGGTAAGGCCGGGCCAGAAGCGCGAAGGTCACCAGCGTCGAGGCCGGATTGCCCGGCAAGCCGATCACCGGCACGCCCCGGTAGTGACCGAAGGTCAGAGGTTTGCCCGGCTTGATCGCCAGCTTCCACAGGGCAATTTCGCCTTCCTCGCGCAGGGCATGGCCGAGAAAATCGGCTTCGCCCACCGAAACACCGCCGGTGGAAAGGATCAGGTCAACATCGCCCAAGGCGCCCAATGCTGCACGGGTTTTGTCCAGGTCGTCAGGGAGGATCCCGGCATCGATCACTTCGCATCCCAACCACTCGAGCCAACTGCACAACAGGACTCGGTTGCTGTTGTAGATCTGCCCCGGCCCCAGTGCCTGACCTGGTTCGATCAACTCGTCGCCGGTCGAGAGCACCGCGACCCGGGCGCGACGCACCACCGGCAACACGTTCATGCCCAAGGTCGCGGCCAGCCCCATTTCGATGGGCGTCATGACCGTGCCCGCCTGCAGGACGGTGTCGCCAACGGTGGTTTCCTGACCTTTGGGCCGGATGTTCTGGTCGCGGTGCAAGGCATGCAGCAAACGCACACGCCCATCGGCCAGGACCTCGGCGTTTTCCTGCATTTCGACGCAGTCGGCGCCGTCCGGCACGGGTGCGCCGGTGAAGATCCTCGCGCAGGTGCCCGGCTGCAAAGGCTCGGGCGCCTGGCCAGCGAAAATCCGTTGGCTGACCGGTAACGGCTCACCCGTCCAGTCCGCCACACGCAAGGCGTAACCGTCCATGGCGCTGTTCGGCCAGGGCGGGAGGTCCAGGGTAGACACCAGATCCTGGGCGAGGACGCGGCCCTGAGCCTGTGCCAGGGTCACCGTTTCGCGTTCGGTAATCGCCGCTGCTGCGGCCAGGTTCATCAGCCGCTCCATGGCCTCTTCGACCGGCATCAAGCGGCTCATTTCAGGCTTGCTCATCGCCATTCACCCACGGGTTGCGCATGGCTCCGCCTTTTTCAAATGCGGCACGAAGTTGCAGGGCCGGAAGCTGTTGTTCAATTGATCGGCCAGAATCCCGTCCCAGCCGGTGCGCACGGCATTGGTCGAACCGGGCAAGCAGCAGACCAGCGTACCGTTGGCCAGCCCCGCCAGCGCGCGGGATTGAATGGTAGAGCTGCCGATGTCCGGCACAGAAATCTGCCGGAACAGCTCGCCGAACCCGTCAACCTGTTTGTCCAGCAGGCAGGCCACCGCTTCGGGCGTGCTGTCGCGACCGGTGAAGCCAGTGCCGCCGGTAATCAGCACGACCTGGACCTGATCGTCGGCGATCCAGGTCGCGACCTGGGCGCGGATTTTGTAGAGGTCATCCTTGAGCAGCACACGCTCGATCAAGCCGTGCCCGGCAGCGGTCAGGCGATCGACGAACAGTTGCCCGGAGGTATCGGTTTCGAAGGTCCGCGTATCGCTGACGGTGAGCACAGCGATGTTCAGCGGCACGAAGGGGGTGTCAGCCTTGGCTTTCATGGGCGAGGTCCAGTTGTCGAGAAAACAGTCCGGTGTTATATCACAGGGCCTCCTTTTCCTGTGCTTGATGAGTCCCCCCATGACCGCGTTCGACACCCTGCCCCCTTGCTCGATCCTATTGCTCGCGGGCGGCCAAGGGCAGCGCATGGGCGGTCGCGACAAGGGGCTGATCGAATGGCAGGGCGAGCCGCTGATTTACCCTCTGCACCGCCTGACCCGACCGCTGACGGACGACCTGATCATTTCCTGCAACCGCAATCGCCAGCGCTATGCGCCCCTGGCCGACCGTTTGGTGCACGACGACGAACCGGACTTCCCCGGCCCCTACGCCGGCATTCGCGCGGGGCTGGCCGTGGCACGGCATGACTACTTGCTGGTCATGCCGTGCGACACCCCCTTGCTCGACGTCCCCCTGCTCGACGGTCTGCGCCGCATAGCCGCGGACCATCCCGGCAAGCCCGTGATGGTCCGCCAGGGTGAGCAGTGGGAGCCGCTGCTGTGTTGCATCCCTACCTGCCACGCCGCGGTGTTCGAACGGCACTGGCAACAAGGCCAGCGCAGCCCGCGTCGGACCATGGCTGAACTCGGGGCGGTCGCGTTGCAGTGCGACCCGGGTGACCGGCGCCTGGCCAACCTCAATTCCCCACAGGTGTTGACCGAGGTCAAACCCTGAGGGCGGGAACGATGTTTCATGGAACTTTGCGCACAACCCCTGCGTCAGAACCGTCACTACACAAAGAATTACCCTCGGAGACACAGTAATGAAACAACGGACTATTCCTGCAGCCTTCCTGCTCGCACTTGGCCTGGCCACCCTCGCCGGTTGCTCTTCGCCCACGGTGATCACGCTTAACGATGGCCGTGAAATCCAGGCAACGGACACGCCGAAGTACGACGAAGAGTCCGGTTTCTACGAATTCAAGCAACTGGATGGCAAAGAAACCCGCATCAACAAAGATCAGGTTCGCACCGTCAAAGAACTCTGATACGTGAGCTGAATCGAAAAAACCCGCTACCGCAGCGGGTTTTTTTTGGTCGTGAGAGGGGTTCGATTCGCCCATGCTCCGATCGCTCAGCCTTATCCGCCCCGCCAATCAGCGCCCGAAGCGCGCCAGTTGCATTTCCTGCAATCGACTCAGGGTGCGACGAAAAGCGAACGCCAGGTAACCTTCCGTATACAGCGTCTGCATGGGCAAAGCCGCTTCGACATACAGCGGCACCTTGCGGTCGTAACACTCATCCACCAAGGCAATGAAGCGTCGCACCCCGTCATCGTAAGGCGACAACTGCGGCAGCTCCCGATCGCCTGCGACGACCTGTTCGACGGCATCCTCGGTCCCCCGGGCGATGCGGCCTTCCCGTTGACGGGCGCTCAAGGCAGGCACTTCACTCAGCAGCACGGCACGGTAACGGTCGCACAGATCGATGAAATCCACGGCGGCCAGCGGCTGTTCGCACAGGTCCTTGTAACGGCACCAGATCACGGTCTTGCTGCAGCGCACAACCGCCAGATGGCGGCGGCCCAACGGCACCGGTTGAATCGACACCGATTCGCCTTCGCTCAGCGTTTCGAACACCGCCACCAGCGCGCTGGGACCCCGCTCCGGCGTGATCCAGTAACGCTGCTGCGCCTGCCCGGGGTGCAGGCGATGATCTTCGCCGCCGTCCACTGACACCACCGTCATGTGCTCGTTGATTGCGGTGATCGCCGGAATGAATCGCTCCCGGTTATGCCCCGTGGCATACAACTGCTCGGGCAACTGGTTGGACGTGCAGACGAGGGTCACGCCTTCTTCGAACATCGCCCGCAGCAGACCACCCAGGATCACCGCGTCGCCAATGTCGTTGACGAACAATTCGTCAAAACACAGCACCTTCACTTCCTGGCCGAGTTCGTGGGCCAGCACCTCAAGGGGCTTGGCGATACCTGTCAGTTGAAAGAGGCGCTGATGCACCCAACGCATGAAATGATGAAAATGCTGGCGCCGGGCAGGCACCTGCAGACCTTCGAAAAACCGGTCCATGAGCCAGGTCTTGCCGCGTCCGACAGGGCCCCAGAGGTAGACGCCCTTGACGCCGGCGTGGGGCCTGCCTTCATGCAACGCGTCCCAGCAGCGCTGCAAGTGTCGAGCGGCCTGGCGTTGGGCCTCGTCCGGTTGAAAACCCCGGGTATCCACGGCCTGCTGCCAGGCCTCCAATGGAGAAAGCGCACTCATTGAACCGCATCACCGCACAGTGTGAGATTGATCGTGACGTCTGGAATACGACGCCCCCAGCAAATAGCAACAGCCCCCGGCCACGATGAAACCCGCCAGCATGGAGAACATGAACGCAGGGGGCTGGGCGGCCAGGGCGAAACCGCATAACACTGGCCCCAGCGCACCGCCGAGGTTGGACAGGTTTTGCGCGCCGTAATACATGCCTCGCAAATGCGTGGGTGCAATGCGATCGATGAACATGTACTCCGCAGGAAAAACGATGATCTCGCCCAAAGTGAAAATCGCCACTGCCAACGACCAGTGCAGCACCGTACTCGACAGGGCGAACCCGACCACGCCCATCAGAAACAACGTGAAGCCCAGGGTCAGCCACTGGTTGAGGTGCTGGTGGCTGACGCGCTTGCCCACCACATACTGGAGGCAGATCACCACCGCCGCATTGACCGCGACCACGGAACTGATGACTTGATAGGTAAATTCCGGCGTGCTGGTGGTGACCAGGTATTGCGACAGGTAAGCCGTGAATTGGCCGAACACCACCGCACTGAGCATGCCCCCCAGGGTGAAGCACACCAATCGGTAATCCTTGAGCAGAATCCGCCCTACCGCCAGAAAGGAGATGGGCGCGTTGGCCGGGTCCGCCGAGCTCAACTGACGGTCACCGTACATCGCGTAGACAACGAAATAACCCAGGCCCAGCGCCGCCGACACCAGAAACGGCAGTTTCATGCTCCAGTGGGCGAGCCCCGCACCGATGAACGGGCCGACCGCGTAACCGATGTTGATGAGGGTGTAGCGCACCGAGAACAGTTTGCTCTGCTCGGCTACGGGCAGCAGCTTGCCAAAGGCCGCCTTGACGACGACATCGATCACCGAATAGGCGAAATTGAACGACACCAGAAACAGAAAAAACAGCCACAGCCTGTCGGTCAGGCACATCCCGACGAAGCCGACGAAAAAGAACCCGGTGAACGCGAGGATCAGTTTGTAGCTGGACAGTCGGTCCGTGAGGTAACCGCCGTACAGGCTCAGGAGCGAACCGACGATCAAGGCACTGCCGACCATCAGGCCGATATCACTGATGCCCAGTGTGAAACTGGACGACAGATAGATCACCAAATAAGGCAAGGTGATCGCCCTGCCCAGCGTCAGGAACAGCGACGAGGCCAGCAGGAGGTTGACCGAGGCAGGGTAATGTCTGAGGGCGGTGAGCATCCGAGTCCTGTCCTTATGGTCAGCCGTGGCAATCGAAGCCGAGCATCGTTGCATAATCGAAGCGGACTGGACATTGAGATAAATTCATTTGCATCCCTCTGAAAAAACCTGGGCGGTCCCTCCGTCACTCGATCACGCTGGCCTGAACCCTGATCAATCCGCTCACTAAAGCCCTCACCAAGCGTTCAATCTGGCTGGCCGGTGCGGCTCATATTCCGTAACATCCCCACCCTTTGCGCTTTCTCCCTTCAGGTCATACATGAAATCCGCTCGTCTGCGTGCCGACATCCTCGCCGGCCTCACCACCTCATTCGCCCTGGTTCCCGAGTGCATCGCCTTCGCCCTGGTCGCCCACCTCAACCCACTGATGGGGCTGTACGGCGCGTTCGTCATTTGCACCCTGACAGCCCTGTTCGGCGGCCGCCCCGGAATGGTATCGGGCGCAGCAGGCTCGATGGCGGTGGTGATCGTCGCACTGGTGGTGCAACACGGCGTGCAGTACCTGCTGGCGACGGTCCTGCTGGGCGGGCTGGTCATGATTGCCTTTGGGGTCTTGCGCCTGGGCAAACTGGTGCGCATGGTGCCCTACTCGGTGATGCTCGGCTTCGTCAACGGCCTGGCCATCGTGATTGCCATGGCCCAGCTCGAACACTTCAAGGCCGGCGAGCATTGGCTCACCGGCCCGCCGCTGTACAGGATGCTGGGCCTCGTCGCGGTGACCATGGCGGTGGTGTACGTGTTGCCCCGCCTCACCCGCGCGGTCCCGCCGGCCCTGGTGGCGATACTGGGCGTCGGCCTGCTGGTGTACCTGCTCGATCTGCCAACACGCACCCTGGGTGACATGGCCCACATCGCCGGCGGCCTGCCCGGTCTTGCGCTGCCTGATGTGCCATGGAGCCTGGAGACCTTGCGCATCATCGCCCCCTACGCGGTGCTGATGGCCCTCGTGGGGCTGCTGGAAACCTTGCTGACGCTGAACCTGACCGACGAAATCACCGAAAGCCGCGGCTACCCGGACCGCGAATGTGTGGCGCTGGGAGTGGCGAACATCACCTCCGGCCTCTGCGGTGGCATGGGCGGTTGCGCGATGATCGGCCAGACCGTGATCAACCTCAGCTCAGGCGGCCGGGGGCGTTTGTCCGGGGTCGTGGCCGGGTTGATGATCCTGATATTCGTGCTGTTCCTGTCGCCGCTGATCGAGCGCATTCCACTGGCTGCATTGGTGGGCGTGATGTTCGTCGTGGCCCAGCAGACCTTCGCCTGGGCGTCGCTGCGGGTGCTGCGCAAAGTCCCGTTGAACGATGTGCTGGCCATCATCGCCGTGACCGTGGTCACCGTACTGACCGACCTGGCCACCGCGGTGCTGTTCGGTATTCTCATCGCGGCACTGAACTTCGCTTGGCAACAGGCGCGCGAACTGTACGCAGACAGCCACACCGAAGCCGACGGCAGCAAACGGTATCAGGTGCATGGCACGCTGTTTTTCGCTTCGACGACGCCGTTTCTCGACCAGTTCGATCACCTGAACGACCCGCAAAACGTGACCCTCGATTGCCGTCACCTGCGGTTCGTCGACTATTCTGCGATCGCCGCCCTGAAGACGCTTCGCGAGCGTTATGAAAAAGCCGGGAAACACCTGCGTGTGGTGCACTTGTCGAAGCGTTGCAAAAAGCTGCTCAAGCGCGCGGGCATGCAGCACGCCTGACTCGACGGTGCCCAGTGGGTGCATCGAATGGGCGCGGCGGGCGGTGGCAAGATTCTGGGCAAGCCTTGATCGCAGTTCGCCACATTTGTGGGCACAGCAGGAAGAATTGTTCCAAAAATACTCATTTTTTGTACACAAGGTGCGCCGCTGTGCTCCATCGCACCTGCCGCCGAAGGGCTCTGCGCCTCGCAAAACCCAGCACCCTGGGGTCACCCGCCAGCATATCCTGACCAGCCGATCAACTTAATGGCCCGCTTATTGCTCCGGCCGGACAGTAGGCACTGTTCCATGGTGGTTGTGCGCGCGTATTTGCGGAGTTTTCTTATGTTTGTCTGGCGAAAGAGCATTCAATGGCAACTGACCCTGAGCATGGGCGCCGCGCTGGTGACCAGCAGCCTGATTGTCATCGGTATCTATGCCTTTGCATTGAACCGCCTGACCGACCGCTATCTGCTGCAGCAGGCGATGCCAGCCAGCGTCGAAGCCATTCGCAATGACCTCGAACACCTCCTGGCTGCCCCATTGACCGCCGCGAGTGACATTGGCGACAACACCCTGGTCGCTGACTGGCTGGGCAACGGTGAAGACCCGGCCCAACAGCCCGCGTTCATCCGCTACCTGGCGAAAATCAAGGCTCAACACAACGCGCTCATCACCTTCATCGTGGCCAAGGACAGTGGCCACTACATCACCGACAAAGGCGCTGACCGCACCTTGCAGCGAGGACCGGCCGAGAACGCCTGGTTCTATGGCTTCCTTGACAGCAACAAGCGGCGCTCGCTGGATATCGATATCGATGCCACGACCAAAATCCCCACGTTGTTCATCAACCAGCGCATCGAGTTCGACGGCAAGGTCGTGGGCGTGGCGGGCTTGGGCTTCAGCATGAGCGCGCTGTCGCGCATGATCAGCGATTTCCATTTCGGCAAAGAGGGGCAGGTTTACTTGGTCAGCCCGGACGGCAAGATCAAAGTCCATCCCAACCCCGAGTTCAATGACCGTGAATCACTGACCGCGCACGTGGGCGACGCCGCTGCGCGGACACTGCTCAGCCAGGATGGCAAGGGCCAGGCGCTGGAGTTCGAACGCGATGGCCAGGCTTACGTCGCCGTCGCCCGACCGGTCGAGTCGCTGGGCTGGACACTGGTCAGCGAAGTGCCACTGGCGGAAGTGTACGGCCCGGCAAAAGAAGCCCTCACCACCATTTCCGCGATCAGCCTGGCGGTGGTGCTGTGTTTCCTCGGGTTCGTGGGCTGGATCGCACGCGGCATCGTGCGCCCTATCCAACACGTCACGAGCGCGTTGGTGGATATCGGCGGCGGCCAGGGCGATCTCACTCGGCGCCTTGATGACAGCCGGGCGAACGAACTGGGCGATCTGGCCCGGGGCTTCAACCGCTTCATCGAGACCCTGCGCCTGCTGATCGGCGACGTGTTGCAGACCAGCGAGCAACTGCGCCACAGCGTGGTGGACGTGGCTCGGGTGGTCGACAGCACGTCGGCGCGTGCAGCCAAGCAACAGCAAATGACCGACATGGTCGCCACCGCCGTGCACGAAATGGGGCTCACTGTTCAGGAGATTGCCCGTAACGCCGGCGCTGCTGCCGACGTTTCGCGCACTACCCACCAAGAAGCGGTATCCGCCAAACGCGTGGTCGGTGAGTCCATCGGCCACATTCAGAGCATGTCCGACGGGGTCGGAACCGCGGCCGGTGCAGTGGAGCATCTGGCCACGCAGATTTCCACCATCGACCAGGTGCTCGCCGTGATCCGCAGCATTTCCGAGCAAACCAACCTGCTGGCCCTCAATGCCGCCATCGAAGCGGCCCGCGCGGGGGAAATGGGTCGCGGCTTTGCGGTGGTCGCCGACGAGGTGCGCACGTTGGCCGGTCGCACACAAACCGCCACGTCGGAAATTCAGCACATGATGGGCGAGCTCAAAAGCGGTGCCGAGCAGGCGGTCACTTCAATGCGTGCCGGGCAGGCGGCCACGGGCACTGGCGTCGACGCCAGCCGGCGCACGGGCCAATCACTGGACGCAATCGCGGGCCACGTCGAAGAGCTGACGGACCGCAACCACCAGGTTGCGGCCGCCACCGAGGAGCAAAGCACGGTCACTGAAGAAATCAACCGCAACGTGCAGGGCATCGCGGACCTCGCGCAATCGACTGCCAGCGACGTCAGTGCCTGCCGTGAAGACTGCCTCAAGCTGTCCCAGAAGGCCGAACACCTGGCGGCACAGATGGCACGTTTCAGGTTGTGAGCGACTGCTGCGTGATCGCTTTTGCTGTCGCCGAGCGGCTACAGGGAGGCCATGGCGCTCACGATATCGGCGGTCGAGACCACCGTCGCGTATTCCCCGTGCAGATTAGCCAATGACATCCCATGAATTGCCTCGGCACTGCGGGGTTGCCCGAAAAAATCCGCGCCGTCGAACGTGTAGCAGGCATCATGGGGAACGATGACCTCGAACCCCAGGTTGCCGCCCGTCCTTGCCGTGGATTCCACAGAATTGTTGGTGATCACCCCGACGATCACCACCTGGCGGATGCCGTCCGCTCTCAACCAGCCCTCCAGCGCCGAGTGGCAAAATGCGTCCGGCACCTGCTTGTGCAGCTCCCCTTCCCCATCCAGCGGCAGAAAGTCGGGCTGGAACTCCACACCCGCTTGCCGGGGCCAGAACACCGAGTCCTCGGAGCGGGAAAAATGCCGCACATGGATCACCGTCCGGCCGGTGTCGCGCCACGCCTTCAACAGCGCGAGCATCTGTCGTTCGGCATCGGGATTGTTGCGCCGCCCTAACTTGGGGTGGTTGATCCCTTGCTGCATATCAATGATGACCAGCGCGGCCTTGGGGTCGAGTTGCATGATGGGTCTCGTAAGGAGGGTGGATTCTGGCGCCTGCGATGATGCGCCGCTGATCGACACGGGCATGGCGGTGCCGTCTAAATGGCGCTGAAATGCCGCGCCCATTGCTGCTCGGCGAACTGCTCGATGATGAAATCGACGAACGCCCGGGTCTTGCCGGGCAGCATGTTGTGTCCGCTGTAGTAAATGCAAATGTGGCCGTCTTCGACGTACCAGTCCGGCAGCACCCGCAACAGCGCCCCGCTGCGCAAATAAGGCAACGCGAACGGCATACTGACCAGCGCGACCCCCAGCCCCTGCACGGCGGCGCGACAGGCTGCCTCGGAATCACTCAGGGTCATACGTGCGGTCAGTTGCAGCGGGGCCTGCGCCTGATGACGATGGGTCAGCGG
The DNA here is from genome assembly GCF_029841165.1 of Pseudomonas sp. GD03842. NCBI lineage: Bacteria > Pseudomonadati > Pseudomonadota > Gammaproteobacteria > Pseudomonadales > Pseudomonadaceae > Pseudomonas > Pseudomonas sp. GD03842. The sequence goes on from NZ_JAOCEA010000015.1 coordinate 87,508, forward strand.
CCAGTGACGGACACGGCCGGTCTGGGGCGAGCGAATGAGGATCCCGTCGCAGGTGCGAAGGTCCTCGGGCTGCTGGATGCGGGCGTGCCCACTGACCCAGGCGGGCGACGCCACCAGCACCCGATGGGCGGGCGCCAGCTTGCGCGCGACCACCCCTTGCGGCAGATCGAAGCCGCCACCTATCGCTGCATCGAATCCTTGGCCGATGAGATCGACCTGGCGATTATCGAAATGCCAGTCCGGCGTGATCGCGGGAAACCGCCGCAAGAACTCGCCCAGCAGCGGCACCACGTACAAGCATCCGAACAGCGTTCCGACACTCACTTTGAGTGTACCCGCCGGGCTGCCCTCGGCGCTGGCCAGGTTGGCGACCGCGTTCTGAATGGTATGAAAACTGACGCGCACCTCATCCAGAAAGCGCTGCCCGGCCTCGGTAAGGGTCAGGCGTCGCGTGCTGCGCTGGAACAGGCGCACACCGAGACGCCCTTCGAGACGCGCCACGCTCTTGCCCACCGCCGCAGGCGTCAGACTCAAGCGTCGTGCGGCTTCCGCGAAGCTGCCGACTTCGGCGCTGCGGACAAAACATTCGATGCTGCTGAAGTTCTCCATCGACTCGATTCACAACTTTTGGTTTACACAGACTATAGCGATTGCCCGCTACCGAGAATCCAATCGGCGACAGATACTGCGCTCATCCACTTCATCGCTCGGCTTACCGGAGACCCACATGACTCATATCCCCCCACTCAGCGGCAAAACGGTTCTTGTCCAGGGTGGCTCGCGCGGCATTGGCGCGGCCATCGTCAAGCGTTTGGCCGAACAAGGCGCCGCGGTTGCGTTCACTTTCGTCAGTTCCGAAGAAAAAGCACGCCAATTGCAGGCCAGCGTCGTTGCCAGCGGCGGTAAAGCCTTGGCCATCAAGGCTGACAGCGCCCACGAACAGGACATTCGTGATGCCGTGCAGAAGACGGTCGACGCGTTCGGTGGCCTGGACATTCTGGTCAACAACGCGGGCGTCCTGGCAATTGCGCCGCTGGACGAATTCAGCCTGGACGATTTCGACCGGACGCTGGCCATCAACGTACGCAGCGTGTTCATCGCCAGCCAGGCAGCGGCCCGTCATATGAAAGAAGGCGGTCGCATCATCAATATCGGCAGCACGAACGCCGACCGCATGCCGTTCGCTGGGGGCAGCGTGTACGCCATGAGTAAATCGGCCTTGGTAGGCCTGACCAAAGGCCTGGCCCGCGACTTGGGCCCCCGCGGCATTACCGTCAACAACGTGCAGCCAGGCCCGGTGGACACCGACATGAACCCGGCCAACACGGACTTCGCCAACACCCTGCTCGGGCTGATGGCGGTGCCGCGCTATGGGACATCAGAAGAAATCGCCGCCATGGTCGCTTACCTCGCGGGCCCGGAAGCCGGCTACGTCACGGGGGCGAGCCTGACCATCGACGGCGGCTTTGGCGCCTGATTTCGGCCAACCTTCCGCTCTCGCTCAGCCCCGAACACTGCAATGAAGCCCGGGCTTTGCGCTTTTCTGCTTAAGCGCATGAAAAATCTGAAAAAAAGTTTTGCCTTCCTCAAAACTTTCGACTACATTAGCGCGCCTCGACAGACTGAACGTCTAGCGAGATACGGTGAGGTGTCCGAGTGGCTTAAGGAGCACGCCTGGAAAGTGTGTATACAGGAAACTGTATCGAGGGTTCGAATCCCTCCTTCACCGCCATATTCGATACCCGTCAAAGCCCCGATTTTCCCTGCGAAAATCGGGGCTTTTTCTTTTCTGGCCTTAATCCCAATCACATCGGCGGCTGCACGCGGGCTGATGATGCAGGGGCACAAGGCGGCTTGCGGCACCAAGGTGAGGTCCGTTCTTGTGCTGGGCCGGCTCAGGCAATATTGAGCAGGTGCGCAGGCGGCTTCTCATCTGCCTTGAGATACAGATAGTCGCGCCAGTTTCGGAAGGCGCGCTGCTGTCGGTCAAAAACCACCTGCCATTGCGGCGAGCCGACTTGGTCCACACCTAAAGCCATCATTTGTTCAGTGGCATCATCAAGCTCTTTGATCAGTTCAAGCGCGTTGGGCGAATCAATTAGTCTCTGCGGCATATATTCCATTTCCTTTCGCTACACCATGGAGTGGCCAACCGATTGATAGTGCTCGCGTTCCGACGAGCGGCCGTCCCATAGATCACCACGGTAACGATCTCTCTGGCGGTGTGATCGTCCGGGTATCATGCTGAATCGCCGCTCGCCCTAGTAGAAAGGCGAGTCCCGGGCAGAATGGGAATTGCCAGCAAACTGCCACTCACGCTATACCACTGTCTTCTGTAGTCCTTCTCAGCAAGGGAGGTGGCCGTGCTTCCGGAATCTGCAACGCTCAACCGCGCAGGCAGGCGAATGATCCGAGCCCGCGGGCGGGTCGGATTGTCTTTTGTCGCAACCCTGTCGCTCATCGCGGGCATGACGGACGCGATCGGGTTCATGGTCTCCGGCGACTTCGTCTCGTTCATGAGTGGCAACACCACCCGCTTGGCGATTGCCGTGGGCGGTGGTGACTATGCGCTGTCTCTGCGCATTGGGGTGTTGATTACCGCTTTCGTGGTCGGGAACGCGCTTGGGGTCATTGCATCGCGCGCATTCAAGCACCGCGCTTGGCCGTTGCTCGCGTCCATCGGCACGCTGCTCTGCCTTTGTGGATGGCTGGATCAGGGCGTCGCGCCGTTGATAGGAGCCGTCGTGGCGATGGGCATGATCAACGCGGTGGTCGAAGAAGTGAACGGGCTGCCGATCGGGCTGACTTACGTGACCGGCGCCCTCTCCCGATTCGGGCGCGGGCTTGGCCGCTGGCTGCTGGGCGAGCGCCGCAACGGCTGGCGCGTGCAACTGGTCCCGTGGGGCGGCATGCTGTCGGGCGCGATCCTCGGCGGGTTGCTGGCTCACACCATGGGGTTGAGAGCGATGCTGGTCAGCGGCATTGCGGCCCTGATCCTCGCGTGCCTTTCGGCGACGATTCCGCACCGTTGGCAATCGAGTTTTCTACCCAAGTAGGCGGTTTCGCCAACCTCACGGCATCGAAGACTTTCATCGCACAAACCGCGCTATTCTTTTCCCGCTTTCGCCTCAAGGATGTCCCCCATGCAATTTCTGCCACTGACCGACACCCCTCCTTCCATCCAGTCTGCCGTGCGCACGTTGCGCAATCAGGAAGCGGTGCGCCGGTTCATGTACACCGCCCATGAAATCAGCCCTACAGAGCATCAACAGTGGCTTGAGTCGTTGAAAGATAACCCTCGCCAAGCAGTTTTTGTGGCCATCCACGAGGGCGTTCTGGCGGGGGTGGTGTCGCTCAATGCCATAAACACCACTCACAAAACCGCCGACTGGGCGTTTTACCTCGACGCGCAGTTGCGCGGCAAAGGGCTTGGCAGTCTGGTGGAGTTCTGGCTGCTCGATCATGCCTTCAACGACGTCGGCCTGGAAAAACTCAACTGCGAAGTGCTGGAGATGAATACGGCGGTCATCAAGATGCACCAGAAGTTCGGCTTTCAGCTTGAAGGCGTGCGGCGTAACAACATCATCAAGGAAGGGCACCGGGTCAATGTAGTCCTGCTGGGCATCACCAAAGCGGAATGGCTCGCTCATCGACCGGCCCTGCTGCCATTGATCACGCGTTTGAGTGGTTCGGAACGTTCTTCACCCTGCCTGTGAGTGAATACCTCAAGCTGCTGATTCCATCCATTCGGCTGGTTTGAACCTCCGAACAGCCAGATACGACGCTTATATTTGGACCCCGACGCCTCAAGTGACCGCAGAACATCGGAAACCCCACCTTCCCACCAAATGAACGTCTACTGTCTATCCGTGCTGCTCGTTTTTTGGAGCAGTACTTCGTACGAGGCTAGTCAGACGCTGAACACCCAGCCCGTATTCCAGCCCCCATTGCGCGCTCCCGAATGAGAAACAAAGAGCGCGAATTTCGCAGGAGTAGGTTGATGAATGGAATTGGCAAACGTTTGAGGCAAGAAAGAAAGAGGCTGAAGCTGACGCAGAGTGCCATGGGCGCAATCGGCGGCGTGGAGGCCAATGCCCAAGGTCATTATGAAAGTGGGCAACGCCTGCCTAGGGCCGATTACCTGTTTCGCGTGGCGGCGGCAGGGGTCGACATCGGCCGTGTGGTCACCGGCATCGACTCCAACAATCGACTGGAGATGCCGACCTTCCCTTCGCTGGTAAACGACAAGGATTTCACCAGCGCCGAGAGCGTGGTGAAGATTATCAGTCAGTTGCGACAGAGCCTGTGGGTGACCGCCAATGCGTTGTGTGAGGTGACGCGCCTGATCGATACCCAAGAGCAACCGCAGATCAGCGATCACGTCGAAGACCATTTGCGGGTGTTGCAGGGTGATGCGGACATGTTCGTCGCCCTGGCGTTATCGCGGGTACAAAAGTCCAGCCACGGCACCCAGTGAGTCGCTCGCCCGCCCACTGACAAGCTCTCCTCCCAAGTGGTAGCCTTGTGCCACAAGAGGAGGGCTTCAATGAATGGATCGGTCATCGCATCCGCGCTGCTTGCGCTGAGCCTCAGTGCTATGGCGTACGGCGAGGTGTTCAAATGTGTCGCGCACGACGGCAGGGTCAGTTTCGCCTCGACGCCCTGCCCTGATTATGTCGGCGAAAATCGGGTACAGCGGCCCGCTCAACGCCTCTCCAGCGATTGGGAACCGACCGACTTTCCCCACCGAGTGAACAAGAATGCGACGGAAATCCTGCAAGTCAGTCGACGCCGGCGGATCATCATTACCAACGAAAAGGAAATCTCAGACCACATGCAGGCCATTCGACCGCCCCCGCCCGGGGTCCCGTCGACCTGTGTAGCGCCGATCTACAACAGCGCCTGCTTCGACCCCTCAGGTGGGAGCATTCGCCAGCCGGGGAAGGACGCAGTCCGGCGTGAACCGTTGGGCTTCAGCCGCTGACTGCCCGACGCTGCGCGGGTCGGCGCACAATCGGTGATGGGCGCCGATTACTTCCGAATTTCATGAACTGAATATTTATCGGCAACGATGTTACCCCATGTGAGAGCTCCTTAAAGTCAGGTCCCATCGCTCGCACCACAATAACGAGATGGCCATGACCTCTACCCAGCAGCTCGAAGCGCACGTCCTCCAGGCAGCCCATGATTTGGTAGCGGCGTTCGCCCGCACTGACACCGAAGCGTATTTCGCCGCTTTCAGCGAAGACGCGACGTTCCTGTTCCACACCTTGCCCTCGCCCTTGTTGTCCCGCGCTGCCTACCGCAAGGTGTGGGACGGCTGGCTGGCCGATGGCTTTGCCGTGCTCGATTGTCAGTCCACCCGGGCACAGGTTCGTTTGCTTGGGGATATGGCGATCTTCATGCACGACGTGGCGACTCGCATTCGCTTCGGCACTGAAGAGAGTCAGTTCGAGGAGCGCGAGACCATCGTCTTCCGCCGTGACGGCGAGCGTTGGCTGGCGTGCCACGAACACCTGTCCACCTACACGGGTTGACCACCGGGTTACCGACCACTGCCAACGCCACCGCCGGACCTGTTCCGGCCGGACACATCGGGGCCGCATTTTCGTTGCCGGGCCTCATAACAACACGACAGCGCGCAGGAAACCGTCATGTCACAACCCACCACCCGTATCGAAACCTTTGGTGTCGAACAAATTCCGGACGATCAGCGTGATGCCTCGCCCCTCGACCTGTTCCGCCTGACCTTCGGCGGCGCCAACACCTTCGCCACGGCGGTGCTCGGCAGCTTTCCCGTGCTGTTCGGGCTGTCTTTCCAGGCGGGCGTCTGGTCAATCCTTCTGGGCATTGTCCTGGGTTCGCTCATCCTGGCACCGATGGGCCTGTTCGGGGCATTGAACGGCACCAATAACGCGGTCTCGTCAGGGGCACACTTTGGTGTGCACGGCCGCATCGTCGGTTCGTTTCTGTCGTTGCTGACCGCTGTGGCGTTTTTCTCGCTGTCGGTCTGGAGCTCCGGGGATGCACTGATCGGTGGCGCCAAACGCATGGCCGGGTTGCCGGAAAACGACCTTACCCTGGCCATCGCCTACGGTGTGTTTGCGGTGCTGGTGCTGGTGGTGTGCATTTACGGCTTCCGGTTCATGCTGTGGGTCAACAAGGTCGCGGTGTTTGCCTCCAGCGTGCTGTTTCTGCTCGGTATCTTCGCCTTCAGCGGCAGCTTCGATGCAAGCTTTGCAGGCACGGTCAATCAGGGCAGCGAAGGCTTCTGGGCCGCGTTCATCGGCGCGGCGTTGCTGGCGATGAGCAACCCAGTGTCGTTCGGCGCGTTCCTCGGGGACTGGTCCCGTTACATCCCGCGCCACACCTCGAAGCCGCGCATCATGGCGTCGGTTTTCCTGGCGCAGGTCTGCACCTTGATTCCCTTTCTGTTCGGCCTTTGCACCGCCACCATCGTGGCCACTCAAGCGCCGCAGTACATCACCGACAACAACTACGTTGGCGGCCTGCTGGCTGTTTCACCCAGTTGGTTCTTCCTGCCGGTGTGTCTGATTGCGATCATTGGCGGCATGTCGACCGGCACGACCTCGCTGTACGGCACCGGACTGGACATGTCGAGCATGTTCCCGCGCCTGCTGAACCGTGCCCAGGCGACGATCCTGATTGGCATCGCGGCCATTGCCTTCATCTTCATCGGTCGGTTCGCATTCAATCTGGTGCAGAGCGTATCGACGTTCGCCGTCCTCATCGTCACCTGCACCTCGCCGTGGATCGTGATCATGGTGCTGGGCCTGATCATCCGTCGCGGCTTCTATCATTCCGAAGACTTGCAGGTGTTCACCCGTGGCCAGAGCGGTGGCCATTACTGGTTCGAAAACGGCTGGAACTGGCGCGGCCTCGGCGCGTGGATTCCCAGCGCGGCGGTGGGCCTGTGCTTCGTGAACCTGCCTGGGCAGTTCGTCGGCCCGCTGGGCAACCTGGCGGGCGGCATCGACATCAGTCTGCCGATTACCTTGGGGCTGGCCGCGTTGCTGTACGTCACATTGCTGCGCACCTTTCCGGAGCCGGTGGGCGTGTACGGCGACCGCGGCCCACATCCGCTGCTGGGCAGCAACGCGCACCGCAACGTGAAAAAGCCAATGGTCATCGGTTGATAGCTCCCCACACACGCGCAAGGGCTCGTCCACAGACGGGCCCTTTTGCATTGCGCCACGACCGACGGGGTCGCCTCTGGGTGACATCGATACAAGACATCCCGCACAATCGGCTTTCACGTTAGCCACCCGACAATCAGAAATCGTCAGCTCGCCCAACAGGAGAAACCGCTCGCATGAACGCTAATGACTGGACCGAAGCTGCCTTGGCGAAGTACATCGTGACCAACCCGACTCTTCAGGCGGAAATCAAGGAACTGAGCCCTGAAGAGCAACAGCAACAGATTCTCTGGGCTTTCGAGGACGAGGCCGAAGACCTCGGCATTCCAACCTGGGACCTGGCCCTGCAATTCATCGCCGACACCCCGGAGCAACTCAAGGAACTGCGCCTGGCGGCCCACAAGGAGGCCGCGGATGCCCTGGGCATGGCGTGGGATGATTACCGCGAGTTGAACGACGTCGAAGACTGACGCTGCCCCCGCCTGCGCAGGGCTTCGGGTCGTGATGCTGCCGCCTCGTCCACGGCCCGAAACCCTGACTTGCCAGTCATTCATAGCGCTTTACCTCGCCCGTTCGGGTGGGTAACGTCTGCGCCACTTCACAACAAAAAAGGACGCGCTCCATGAGTGATTTGGTCGCCTACCAACTGGACGACGGCGTTGCCACGCTCACCCTGAGCAACGGCAAGGTCAATGCCATCAGCAATGACGTGATCGCTGCATTCAATGCTGCCCTGGATCAGGCCGAAAAAGACCGTGCCGTGGTGATCATTACCAGCGGGCCGGGGATTCTTTCCGGCGGCTACGATCTGAAAATCATGACCTCCGGGCCGCAGGCGGCGATGGACCTGGTCGCCGCCGGGTCCACCCTCGCCCGCCGGATGCTCTCCCACCCCTTCCCCATTGTCGTGGCATGCACTGGTCATGCAGTGGCCAAAGGCGCGTTTCTGCTGTTGTCAGCGGATTACCGCATTGGCGTCGAAGGCCCGTTCAGCATCGGCTTGAACGAGGTACAGATCGGCATGACCATGCATCACGCCGGCATCGAGCTGGCCCGTGATCGCCTGAGCAAACCCGCTTTCGGCCGCTCTGTGATCAACGGTGAAATGTACGACCCCCAAGGCGCCGTGCAAGCAGGCTTTCTCGACAGGGTCGTCGCCCCCGAAGCGCTTGCCGACACCGCGCGTACCGTGGCTTTGCAATTGAAGAAGATCAACATGAAAGCCCACCACCAGACCAAGCTCAAGGTGCGCAAGGCGTTCCTCGAGACATTGGACCAGGCCATCGAACTGGACCGGCAACACGCCTTCTGAGGAGGGCTCAGGGTTCGGCGGACCGGCCCTTGGCGAAGGTCTTCCCTTGCTGCACCGCAAAAACAAATCCCGGCCTTTTCGAAGACCGGGATCGTTTGCTGTCGGCGGTTTATCGACGGGCGATCACGCGGTCCAGCGAGACTCGCCCGGCACCTTCGAACAGGACCGCAAAGGCACCCGCCAGCAACGCCAGACCAAATTCATAGCCGTTGTTGGCCATGAACAAACCGTTGTGGATGTGCACCGACAGAATGGCAACCACCAGCATCACGATCAGCACCACTGCGGCAGGGCGCACCAGCAAACCGAGGAACAGCGCCAGCCCGCCGAAGAACTCCGCGCTGCCGGACAACAAGGCCATCAGGTAACCCGGGTTCAACCCAAGGCTGGCCATGTACTGCCCGGTGCCTTCCAGACCGTATCCACCAAACATGCCGAAGAGTTTCTGGCTGCCGTGGGCCATGAAAATGATGCCGACGAGGATGCGCAGGATGGCGATGCCATAACCGGCCTGGGTGTTGAACAGTTTTTTGATCTGAGTAGTCATGGTGCACATTCCGTTAGTAAGAAGTAATGGCGCCATGATAATCGGATTAGCCAATATGAAAATCGCAAAAAACCCGCCATATCAATCGAATTAATCGATCATTCACGGGCCGCTACTTTGCGTATAGGTGTGTTTTCCAGCGCGCTGCGTTCCTGGTCATAGGCCAGGTAGTACTTGTTGACGCTGTTGACGTAGCTGACGACGTTCATCCCGACCTGCTTGAGCGCCACTCGCTCGACCTGAAAGAACCACTGATTGGGATTCAACCCCTGGCGCCTGGCCTCGGTACGCATGGCCTGTACCCGTTCCGGCCCCAGGTTGTAGGCGGCCAGCGTGAATGCCATCCGCTCACGCTCGTTGATCTTCGGGCTGGAGAAAAACTTGCGTCGGATCATCGCCAGGTACTTGGTGGCCGCCTGCACGTTGCCATCGAGGTCATGAATGTTGCCGACCCCGACACGTTGGGCCGCCGATGGTGTGATCTGCAACAGGCCCGTCGCGCCGCTGCCACCTTTGGCACCGGGGTTGAGCTGAGACTCCTTGAAGGCCAGGGCAGCGAGATCGAGCCAGTCCATTTTCTGCGCATCGGCATGAAGCTGCAGGGTCGGCCGCAGCTTCTCCAGCCGCTGGCGGTCGTCGCGTGCCAAGGGGTAATGGATGCGATACACGTCCTTGTAAGCCTTCTGGAAGGCCACATCCTGATTGCTCGGCGGCGTGTAGGTCGCCAGAAAGCGATCGACGGTGGCGTGCAACATGACCGCGTCCTTGCGCACGAACCAGTTCATCTGGCCCGGATCGCTCAACGCCAGCGAGCGATCCACCCGCAGCTTGGGCATCACCTTCGCCCAGCGTTCGGCAATCGGCTGCTCGACCACCGTCAAGTGGTAAATACCGGCCTGCACCATTTCCAGGACGTCCTCGACAGCCAGGCTGGGGTCGACCCATTCGACTTTCACCGGCGGCAACTTGCGCAGCGCCAGCTTCTGATTCAGTTGCACGATGGCGTCATTGGCCACACTCCCGGCGGTCAGCATCAGGGTGCGGCCGGAAAGCTGCTCGACCCGCTTGAAACCCCGCTCGCCACGCACGCCCACTACCACCAGCGGCACATGGCTGACCACCGGCGCTGAGGCATCGACGTAACGGGCAGCGCTGGCGTCCAGCAATTCTCCAGGCGCGACCAGATCACCCTCGCCCCGCTGCAGCGCGGCAAGCAATTGGTCCTTGGCTTTGGGAATGAGTTTGAGCGCGACTTTCTGGCCATCGCGGGCATGGCCGTTGAGGTAGGCCTCGAAGGCCTGCAGCCGCCGGTATTCGACGCCGATCGCCTCGCCCTGGATTTCACCGGAGCTGTTGCGGCTCTGATTGACCAGCACACGCAACACCTTGCTGCTGCGGATGGCCGAGAGATCGCGCACCTGGGTTTTCTTGATGACTACCGGGGGGCCGGCAGGACGGGCTGACGCCGGGGTGGGCATCAGCGACAGGCACAGCAACGAGATCAGCGAGGCTCGGATCATTGACGCTCCGGGAAAAAGCCGAAAAAGGGGTTTGAAGTCTGCGTCGGTTGGTCGCTATCGCCCTGGCATCAGGGATTGCCGACGACCCATCGTTCCAAGCAGTTGAACCTGCTCGTTTTTTTATCACTTCAATCGCTCTGGTATTCTTCTCGGCCTCCGGCCTGAGGTGAACCATGCAACTAATCGACATCGGCGTCAACTTGACCAATCCCAGCTTTGCCTCGAAAGAGCGTGAAGTCCTCGACCGCGCCTATGCAGCGGATGTGGCGCAACTGATCCTGACTGGCACCGACGTCGCGGGCAGCGAACAGGCCCTGCACCTGTGCCGCGAGCTTGACGAAGCGGGTCAGCGGCTGTTCAGCACCGCCGGGGTCCATCCCCATTCGGCAAGCGCCTGGACGCTGGACACTGAGAACGCCTTGCGAGCCCTGCTCAGGGAAACACCTGTGCGCGCCGTCGGTGAGTGCGGCCTGGATTTCAACCGCGATTTTTCCCCACGTCCGCAACAGGAAAAAGTGCTCGAAGCCCAACTGGCGTTGGCGGCGGCATCGAAGATGCCGGTGTTTCTCCACGAGCGGGAAGCCGATGACCGGCTGCTCGCCATCCTTCGCGAGTACCGGGATCACTTGCCCGGCGCAGTGGTGCACTGCTTTACGGGTGAAAAAAAGGCCTTGTTCGCGTACCTCGATCTGGACCTGCACATCGGCATCACCGGCTGGATCTGCGATGAACGCCGGGGCACTCATCTGCATCCGTTGGTCCGCGAGATTCCCCGTGGCCGCCTGATGCTGGAAAGCGACGCGCCCTATCTCCTGCCCCGCAGTCTGCGACCCAAGCCGAAAAACGGTCGCAACGAACCGGCGTTTCTGCCTGAAGTTCTCAGAGAAGTGGCGGCGCATCGTGGTGAAACCCCGCAAGACGTGGCAGCCCACACCACCGCGTGCGCACGGACCTTTTTCGGCTTGCCCGACCTGTAGAGCGCGGACGCTTCAGCAAGGGGCCTGAGAAATTGATGCAGATCAACCCTACCTGGGCAGACAACTGAGAAACTAATGGCACCTTGCCTTATCACGTGCACCTACAGAAGAGCTTTCTCATGAGCCGCTGGTTAAGTAACCTCTCGCTGAAATACAAATTCTGGGCAGTGAACGCCGTCGCGTTCATCACCACGCTGTTGCTGGTGCTGTATGCGCTGAACATCGAGCAACAGAGCCGTGCCGAAGATGCCCGCATCGCGGCTCAGGCCCAGGCGCACTTACTCGCGGCCTGGCCTGCCGGACAAACCGCGCCGACGGCACCGCCCCTGCCTGCGGCGCCGTCCTTCGAGCAGCTGTTCAGCCAGCATTTCACTCAGTACGCGCTCGCCGTGTTGGTATTGATGCTGGTCATGCTCAGCGCCTCCCAGTTGCTCATCCGGTTTCTGTTGACGCATTTGAACGCTGTCAAGGACGTCATGCTGTACGTGGAGCGCAGCGGTGACCTCTCCGTCCGCGCACCGCTGGCCGGGGACGATGAAGTCGGGCAAATGGCCAAAGCGTTCAATGCCATGCAGGCCGGTTACCAACGAATCGTCGGCACCGTGGCGCAGTCGGCCGCGCGGCTGGATCAGGGCGCGGTGCATCTGGCCACTGGCATGAGCGACGTGCGTGAAGGGATGCTGGGGCAGCAGAGCGAGACCGATCAAGTGGCCACGGCCATCAACGAGATGACCGCCACGGTCCATCACATTGCCCAGCACGCCAGCGCCACGCGGGATCAATCGCAGAACGCTGACGCGTTGGCAGGCAGTGGCAAGGACGTGGTGGCCCGGGTGCAGGCCTCGATCACCGGGCTGTCCAGCGGCGTGCAACAGACTGCGGGCATGATTCAGCGCTTGGCCGAAGACAGTCAAAAGATCAACAGCGTGGTGAGCGTGATCCACAGCATCGCCGAGCAGACCAACCTGCTCGCCCTCAACGCAGCCATTGAAGCGGCCCGCGCCGGGGAAATGGGCCGGGGGTTCGCCGTGGTGGCCGACGAAGTGCGCAACCTGGCCAAGCGTGTGCAGACCTCCACGGACGAAATCACCACCATGGTCTCGGCGCTGCAGGCAGGCACGCGGGATGCGGTGGATTTCATGCAGGAGAGCTCCTATAAGGCGGACGACTGCGTGCAGCACGCGCGGGAAGCGGGAGAAGCTCTGGCGGCGATCACCGAAGCGGTGGCGCAGATGCGTGAAAGCAACACGCAGATCGCCGTGGCCGCGCAGCAGCAGAGCCAGGTGGCGGAAGACATGAACCGCGCGGTAGTGAGCATCCGCGATGTCACCGAACGCACCGTACGCCAGACCCTGGATTCGGCGAGTACCAGCGACGAACTGGCGACGCTGGCCGGGGAACTGAATAAGGCTATCGGGCAGTTGAAACTGCAGGGGTAGCCATCGAAGCAAGAACAGACTCGCCGGCCAGTGGGCCCACGGCCCCCTGGCGGTGTGCGGCTTTATCACTGATTGCTTTCACCGATGCTGGCTATGGGCGCGATAGCAATCTTCGATTCGCCGTAGTGGGGCGCCCGGCCTATTCTGAACCCATCGAAAACGGTTCTTATTCAGGCTTCGGAGGTCATCATGCCCAAGTTCATTGCCAGTCTTCACCTGGACAGCATTTTCAGCAGCGCGCATCAATCGGGATTGTCTTCGCAAACGGTGCTGGCATCGATGGCCTTTCCGCTGTCGATCGTTTCCGGTCTCCTGCTGCTGGATGGCGCGCTGAGCGCCAGCGTCGCGTCGGCCGGTATCGGCATTCTGGGATTGGTTGCAGCCCAGGCCATCAAGACCCGAGGCCAGTAAGGTCTCGGGGCAGGTCGTTGCCCTCGACGTCTCAACCGAACACGGTCACCGTCTGGCGGCTGATCGCGATCAACTCTCCCTTCGGCGTCCACAACCCCGCCGCGACATGGCCGTAGCCATCCCGGGCATGCTCGATCACCGCGCGGTATCGCGTCCATTCATGGGTGCTCATCGCAGGTAGCGGCTGCACGAACTCGATGGTCCACGTCAGCGAACTCCCCGGTGCCGGTTTATTCAGATGCGGCAATACCGCGGGCGGCCACGTATCGACCAACGCCAGCACATGCGCCTCGGTCAGTCTTTCTTCCGGCACGTCCTTCAGCCGCGCATAGCCCCCGATCGCAGCGGATGGGGTGTTGCTATAGGGCAGTCCGCCCAAGGCCCAGCGCATGTCGATATAACGCAAGTACTCGGGCATCACACCCGCGATGAAGGGAAAGGCAGGCACTTCGTCCACCGCCTTGAACTCGGGGGCCGGATCGGCCGCTACGGCAATCGCCGACTCACGGGGCGCGCCGAAACTGCCCTGGATCAACGTGACCGTCTCGCCCTTCTGAATCGCCCTGCCCAGCACCTGGCTCACGGCTTTGCCTTCGCGCAGGATCTCCACCTCGAATGAAATCGGCACGTCGATCGCCGGCGGCCCGACGAAGCACACGGCGAGCGAGCGAATCGGCCGATCCGTTGCGACCCTGGCGCGCATTGCTTCGAATTGCAACGCGGCCATCAGGCCACCAAAACACGAACGCCCCTGGGCCCACGAGGCCGGAATGGACACCGATGAAGGGTGGTTGCGGACCGCGTCGAGCAATTCGGAAAAGGTCATGGGGCACTCCGTGCGAATGAGCTGCACGGCAAAGCTTAACCCGATGCATTGGGGCCAACAGCACTCATAACTGCCATTCCTGCGGCCTGATCGGGAGCGTCAGCCGGAATGGCCTCCGAAACACGCTGCGTGCAGCCGCTCCAAGGCTTTGTCGGAGCGCTGCTCGGCAAGCTGGATTCCCCGTCTCCACCCCGGCACGCAGGCGGCAAGATCCGCCTGCTGCTCGGCCTGCGTCAGCCACTGCAGGTGATCGTGCCAGTCACCCAAGGCGCTCTGCGCCGCTTTCAGGCGTTTCTGCATGCCGGCTGGCTGGTGACTGAGTGCCGGGTACGCCTCGGCGGCGTAACGCACGCGCTTGATCAACAACCGTAAGCGATGGCGATCATGCGTCGGATCGGCCATCGCGTCGCGCAATTGCTTCCACTGTTTGTCCATGCGTTTCTCGATGCGTCGACGCAGGCGTTTGAGCAGGCCGTGACGCTGCTGGGTCCGCAGAAACGAAGGCAATTGATCGAGTATTCCAAACAGGCGGTTCAACGGCGCAGAAGTGGCCACCTGTGGGCAGGCCGAGTCCAGCACGCGCGTTCGGTCGAGCGCCGCTTCATGCAGCCCCTGATCGGCGAGGAACGCCGCCAGGACCTGCATGTCACGCAGCGGCGTGGTCAATTCCCCTACCCCCTTTGCCGCTTCTTCAACCTGGTCGATGCCTGGCAGGCCGCGCAAGGGTCGCACCACGCTGCGCAGACGCCGCACGGTGGTGCGCAGGTCGTGCAAGGCCTCGCTGTCGGTGGAGGCCACCAAGCGGGCATGACAGGCCAGCAACTTGACGTTGAGGCTGATGATTTCGGCGACCAACCGATCGACCATGGCAGACATGGGACGCACTCCTTAAACATTCATCACGACGAAGGGTCTTTCGCCGCAGACAGCCGCCACGGTAAACGGCGGCGCAGGTGTTTCAATTGTCGACGCAGCGGCCCGTTAGAACCGGGCACTCCGGCATACCGTTGCGCCTCGAACTCGCGAGCGAAGGCATCGATGGCTTCGGCATGGGCAGGCAACCGCTGCGCGGCGCGGCGAGCGAAGGCCTGAGCGCCCTCGCCCGGTTGACGCTTGAGACCTTGTCGGGCCAACAACCGTTCGAAAGCGGCGAACAGGCGCAGCTGCGAATCGCTTTCACGACGCCACGGCTTGAACAGCCACAAGGCCAGCAGACCGAGAATGACCAGCGCCCCGGCGGCGAACACGGGTGCCTGGAAGCCGGAAAACCAGCGGCCCAGCACTTGCAACTGCTGCTGGCCCTGATAGCCCAGCACCCAGCGCTGCCACCCGTAGTTGAGGCTGTCCCAGTTCAGACGGATCGAGTTGAGCCAGGCCAGGTGGCGATAACGGAGGGCCGACATCGGCGAATCGGCGAGGAACGCCTCGTCCGGCGCCAATGCCTGCTCCAGCCCTTGTTCGATGCGCGCGGGGGCGACGGCGGCGGTAGGATCGGCACTGCGCCAGCCCACCCCGGCCTGCCAGTACTCGACCCAGGCGTGGGCGTCGAGCTGGCGCACGCTGAGGTAGTGACCGTTAGGATTGAGCTCGCCGCCCTGATACCCGGCCACGACCCTCGCGGGAATGCCCGCGGCCCGCAGCACAAAGGTCATCGCACCCGCGTAATGGGCACAGAACCCGGCGCGGCTGGTGAACAGGAAGTCGTCGATGCCGTCCGGGCCCGTGACCGGCGGCTTCAAGGTGTAATGGAAGGGCTGCTCACTGAAGTAGCTCAGCATCGCTTCGACCAGCGCCTCTGGCCTGGGGTAACGGCGGCGCAGGTCGGCCGCCCATTCCCGCGCCTCCAAGTTGCCCTTGGCGGGTAGCTGCAGGTTTTGCAGACGTCCACCCTCACTGAGCACGGTTTCGCGAACGGCAGCCGGCCAGGAATCGACGCGGTAGAGTATCGACTGATCGATGGGGCGTCTGCGCTGCCAGCGAAAATCGCTCATCTGCCGCACGCCGCCAAGCTCGGGCGCCCCCATGTCCAGCAGCATCAACCAGGGTTTGCCGGTAGGCTCCATGACCACGCTGTAGCTGATTTTTTCGCCTTCCTTGCGCCAGTCCGGCGCATCCGGCACCTGCGCGCGGGACGATTGCGACCAGCGCCGACCGTCGAACTGTTCCAGCGTCAGGGCGCGCCAGTACTGCTGGTTGCGCGGGGGAATCGGCCCGTCGAAACTGGCGCGGAACACCAGTGCCGCCGACTTGCTCAGCTCGGCGATGTCCCCCGGCGCCATGCTGTCGGAAAGCCCGGTCAGCGCCTTGTTGCTCGGCTGCGGAAGTGACCAGAGCGGGTCCAGGCGGGGAAAGAACAAAAACAACAGAAGCATCAGCGGCACAGCCTGCAGCAACAGCTTGGCAGCAAGCATCAAGGTCGCCCCTGGCCGAGTGGCGAGTCCCGATTGCTGCAGCCCGATGAGCGCGGCAAGTAAAGTGGCGATGGGTAGCAGCGTGAAGAGCCCCCACAGCAACGCGTCCTCGAACAGGTAGCCAACCGCGACACAGAAGAAACCGAGAAAGATCAGCACCAGGGCATCGCGTCGGGTCTGCATTTCCAGCATCTTCAAGATGAACGCGGCAATCAACAGCGCTGCCCCGGCATCGAGGCCCACGAGGCTGCCCCGTGCCAGGAAGACCCCACCCGCCGTGCCGACCAGCAAACCGGCCTTGACCCAGGTGCCCGGCATGCGCACGCGCATGCGAAAAATCTGGATGCGCCAGAAGCTGCACACCAGCCACAGGACGATCAACGCCACCGGTACGTGCAGCGAGAACGGCACGATCACCAACGCCTGAGCGATCAGCAGCCAGTTGAGGCTGGTGCGCGGGATGGGTTTTCCCAGGTTGGCAGAGGTCATGGCGGACTCCCGATCATGCCCGCACACCGTAAAGCGCCAGTTGCCGCAGGCACGCCTCGCGATGCGCATCGCCGCTGTCCACCGGGGAGAGGAAGCCTGGCAGGCGCAAGGCGAACGGCTGCTGGCGCTGGGACAGTTCCAGCACCCAATAACACAGGCGTGACAGCCGCTCTTCGATGTCTCCACCCAGTGCCATGAAATCCAGACACAGGTCGTGCCCGCTCAGGTCGGTGAATTCCTTGACCATCAGACCCTGCCCACGCGACCAGGCCTTCCAGTGCATGCGCCGCATGGAGTCGCCGGGTTGCCACGGCCGCAGGCCTTGATAATCGTCGACCCCCTGGCCTTGCGTGGCTTGCCCGTCGTCTTCGGCATGGGGTTGCGCCCCTTGCAGCAGGGGAAGCGTCCCGGGCACCGGCTGGGGGTAGATGAGCACCGTCTGCTCAAGATCCAGCCAGGTCCAGGCGCGAAAGATACCCAGCGGGAACACGCTCTCCACCCGCAGCCGTGGGGCGCGCAGCCAGCCTCGCCGCTGCGCGGGCAAGGCCAGCCCAATCTCGACCTGCCGGTCTGCGTCCACGTCGGTCTGTTCCAGTTGTTCGCTGTCCCAGCCCAGGGCGATGGCCTGATGGGCGACAGACGCGCTTTCCAGGCGCAAGCGAAGCTGCACGGGCTCGCCCACGAACACGGAACGCGCAGGGCTGGCGCTGATAATCAGGCCGCTGAAGTTGCGATAGGTGTGAAGGATCGCGAGGATACCCACGGACAACATCAAGAATGTCAGGCCGTAGGCCAAGCTGTTCTGATAGTTGATGGCGACCAGCAAAAGCAGAAACAGGACGAGCGCATAAGTCCCGCCGACCCGCGTCGGAAGGATGAAGATTCGTCGGTGATCCAGCTCGATCCGGGATGCCGGAGGGATCCGTCGCCCCACCCAGCGTTGCCAGAACGGCTTGAACTGAAGCATCAAAGCACCGGCACCTCACGCAGCAGCCACTGAACCAACGCTCCACCGCCATGCCCCGTCGGGTCGGTCCGGTCGCGCAGGCGATGGCCGACGACCGCAGGCAGTACCGCTTGAACGTCTTCCGGAATCACATACTCGCGCCCGATCAGCAGCGCCCACGCTCTCGCGGCCGACAGCACCGCCAGGCTGCCCCGCGGAGACAGCCCGTAGGCGAACTGCGGCTGACTGCGGGTGGCGTCGACCAACCGCAACACATAATCGACCAGCGCGTCGCTCACCCGAACCTGGCGAGCCTCTTCCTGCAGGGCCGCCAGTTCGGCGTGGTCGATGATCGGCTCGATGCGCGGCAACAGGTCCCGGCGGGCCTCGCCCAGCAGCAGGGCTTTTTCGGCCGAACGCGCCGGGTACCCCAGCGACAGGCGCATGAGGAAACGGTCCAGTTGGGATTCGGGCAAGGCAAACGTGCCCCCCTGGCTGAACGGGTTCTGGGTGGCAATCACGAAAAACGGATCAGGCAGCAGGCGGGTCGCGCCTTCGATGGTGACCTGCCCTTCTTCCATCGCTTCGAGCAACGCACTCTGGCTCTTGGGCGTGGCGCGATTGATCTCGTCTGCCAGCACCAGTTCCGCGAAAATCGGCCCAGGATGAAAAGTGAATTGCCCGCTTTCACGGTCGAAGACCGAGGTGCCGAGTATGTCGCCCGGCAACAGATCGGAAGTGAATTGAATGCGCTGGAAACTCAACCCAAGAATCCGCGCCAGCGTGTGGCTGAGGGTGGTCTTGCCCATGCCCGGTAAATCTTCGATCAGCAGATGCCCGCCGCCCAACAGGCAGGTCATGGCCAGGCGGACTTGAGGCTCCTTGCCCAATACCACTTCGTTGATTGCGTTCAGACACGCATCCAGTTTTCTGCCCATCGGAAAGCCTCCCCAGGCGACTGCTCTTGGCTAGTAGGACTGCAGACGATGCCAGACGTGCTGCCACTTTAAAGTCAGCGTAGGCGGTTTCACCAGAGCGGAGAAAGGGAAAGATCGGATTTGTTGCGCAGCGTCCATAAAAGGCAGGTGGACGCTGAATTCGAAGCGCCGGACGCCCCACGAATGCGTGTGCTTACACAGGCGCGGGGCCGGTTTACAGCGAGGTCAGGATGCGGTGCGCTCAGCCTCAACGCCCTGCGCGGGATTCGCGAATATAAAAGCGCGCCTTTTCGGCTTTTTCGGTGCAGCCTTCGAACGCTTCGAACTGCTGCTGGGTCTTGGCGCCTGTCAGCAGCGACAGCGCCTTGGAATAGCTGACTGTCCCCGCAAACCCTTCCGCCTTGGCCAGATCCAGCTCATGCCAGGCAGCGTCCAGATTGGTCGCGCAACTGTCGCGGTAGGCAGTTTTACCGGCACAGCCTGCAAGAGCGAGGGCGATCAAGGGCAGACAAATCCAGGCTTTCATCGGGTATTACCTCAGAGGTGGAAATCGATAATGCGGGTTGGACGGTATGGCGATGTAAAAGTGCCATAACTGTCCACCCCTGCCTAACGATTTTCAGACCCGCCCCGATCGCCTCAGGCGTATTGCATCTGGCCATTGCCGAAAGACCAGTTCTCCCGCTTGGTCTCGACCAGATTGATGAATACATCCTCTCGTCGCACCTCCGTTCGCTCATGAATGCCTTGGGCGACAGCCTCGTAAAAGGCTTTCTTGACCTCCGTGGTCCGGCCCTCGTTCCACGTCACCTGAATGAAGACGATGCCTGGGGTGTAGGTCACTCCCAGATACCCGGCTTCGGGGTAGATAAGCTCATCGGCGGGGTGCCGCTGGATGATCTGAAATTTATCGTGCTCAGGCACGTTGGCGGTGCTGCGCATGGCGTCATAGATCACTTCGCTGATACTCGCCAGGGTATCCGGCGATGTGCGGTCTGAAACGTCTATTCGTACGAGAGGCATGAGGCGTTCCTTCTGTGGAGGATAGGCGACAGCGGCTGGTTGCCAGCGTCAGGCATCCACCCTAAGCTCACGAACAAAGCGCATCAAGCGCATAATTCTCACTGTTTCCATGAGCATCACGCATGCTATTTGCAGACCTCAAAGCGTTTGTCGCGGTCGTCGAATGCGCGTCGCTGACCTATGCCGCTCAACGCCTGAACCTCACGCAGTCGGCGGTTTCCCGTCGGATTCAGCATCTGGAACAGACGCTGGGCGTCGAATTGTTCGACCGCTCGACACGCCCACCCCGGCCCTCGGCGATCGGTCGACGGCTTTACCAAGGCGCCGTCGCGCTGCTCCACGACGCCAACCAGTTACTGGCGATTCCCCGCGAAGAAAGCGCCCCTTCCGGGTCGTTTCGCGTTGGCCTGCCGCAGGTCATTTCCGACATCGCGGCATTCGACCTCGTGTCGCGGATGAAAGCCGCGTTTCCCGGCCTGGAGCTGCAGGTCATCACCGACTGGAGCTTTTTGTTGGAGAAGCGCCTCGCCCAAGGCGAGTTCGACGCCGCCGCGCTGATGCGCCCATCGCCCAGCCGCCTGCCCGGCGGATTCGCTGGCGAGAAGCTGGGGAGCTTTGAGGTGCTGGTGGTGCAAAGCCGCCGCCAACCGCTGTCTGAACCCTCGACCTGCCTGGCGCGCCTCGCCGAACGGGAATGGGTGCTCAATCCTGCAGGCTGCGGCTACCGCGATGCGTTGGTGGCGGCCATCGAGGCCAGGGGCAAGCGGTTGAGGTTGGGTATCGACACCCACGGCACGGCCATTCAGATGCGCATGGTCGCCTCGGGCCTCGGCCTGGGCCTGATTCCGCGGCACTTCATGGACGACAGCCCGCTGGCCCAAGCGTTGTCGGTGGTCGAGGTCAGTGACTTTTCGTTGAGAATGGATATCTGGCAGGTGATTTCCGGACAGCCAGGCAACCTGCGCCAGGCCTGTGATCTGCTGGCGCAGGCCGTTCGCGACGGGCTGGAGCGCGGGTGAAAATTCTCGCATGGCAGATGAATCGCGGCCGTCTTGAGCGTAGGGTAGAAGCCCTGCAAGGGGGAGTTGCGCATGAAAAAAAGAATCGCGCTGGTCTTGGGGTCCGGGGGCGCACGGGGCTACGCGCACATTGGAGTCATCGAGGAATTGGAGCGGCGTGGCTATGACATTGCCTGTATCGCCGGTTGCTCGATGGGTGCGGTGATTGGCGGGATCTACGCCGCGGGCAAGCTGCCGCAATACCGCACCTGGATCGAGAGCCTCGATTATCTGGACGTCCTGCGCCTGGTGGATGTCAGCTTCCGGCTTGGCGCCATTCGCGGAGAAAAGGTATTCGGGCATATACGCGAGATCGTCGGCGACATAAACATCGAAGACTTGCGCATTCCCTACACGGCCGTCGCCACCGACCTGACCAATCAGCAGGAAATCTGGTTTCAAGAGGGCAATCTGCATGCAGCGATGCGCGCCTCGGCGGCCATTCCAAGCCTGTTCACCCCGGTGGTCCAGGGCAATCGCACCCTGGTGGATGGCGGCCTCCTCAACCCTTTGCCGATCGTGCCGGTGGTGTCCAGCCATTGCGATCTGATCGTCGCGGTGAACCTCAACTCGACCAACCAGAAGCAGTATCAGTTACCGGTCATCGAACGCCCTCCGGCAGTGAAAAAGCGCTTCGACAGCCTGATCAGCTCTATCGGTTCGCACCTGCCGTTCCGTCGCAAGCTGGAAGTGGCACAGGGCGACGTGTTGCGTCTGGAACAGGACAGCCTGAAGGCCACCGCGGCCAGCCTGCCCGACCCGTGGCTGCAAGCCGAATCCCCCGATCCGCAGGGCCAGCAACCGGCTGCGGCCCCGACCCAGGCGGGCGCACCGAAATCTGCCAGCGGCGCGGTGATCATCGATAACGTCGGCCCCGCCTCGCTGCTGGACTTGATCAACCAGAGCTTCGAAGTGATGCAGACGTCGCTGGCGCAATACAAGATCGCCGGCTACCCACCCGACATCCTGATCAACGTGCCCAAACGGGTGTGCCGGTTCTTCGAATTCTACAAAGCGCCCGAGTTGATCGCCCTGGGCCGCGAGATCGCCCGGGATACGCTGGATCGGTACGAGCGTGAACCTTGAGGCCAGCGTTCATCGGTCGATGTGCCACCAGGCGGCGTCTGTTCAGGGCGCCACCAGCCGATAGCCCACACCGGCCTCAGTCAAGATGAAACGGGGCGCAGCCGGGTCATCGGCCAGCTTCTGCCGCAAATGCCCGACGACGATCCGCAGGTAATGGGTGTCCTCGACATGGGTCGGGCCCCAGATCTCCTTGAGCAATTGCTGCTGCGTGATGACGCGGCCGGGGTGGCGCGCCAGCTGCGCCAGCACGGCGTACTCTTTTTTGGTCAGGGCGACTTCCATGCCGTCCAGCAACACACGCCTGTAAGCCAGGTCCACCGTGAGCGCGCCGATGACCAGTGCCGACTCGGTCTGCTCCGCGTCGGGCACTTGGCGTAACAGCGCGCGGATCCTGGCCAGGAACTCCTGAATGCCGAAGGGCTTGGTAACGTAATCGTTGGCCCCCGCATCCAGGGCACGCACCTTTTCGCCTTCGCTGGCGCGCACCGACAACACCAGCACCGGCACCGTCGACCATTCGCGGAGCTGGCTCAAGACCTCCTGGCCATCGATGTCCGGCAGGCCAAGGTCGAGCACCACCAAATCGGGTTTGTTCAGCGCGGCCTGGCTCAGGCCTTCAGTGCCGGTTCCGGCTTCCAATACTTTGTAGCCTTGTGATGCGAGGCTGATTCGCAAGAATTTGCGGATCTGCGGTTCATCGTCGATCACCAGAAGGGTTGCGGTCTGGCTCATGGAAATCCTGTT
Source organism: Pseudomonas sp. GD03842 (assembly GCF_029841165.1). Lineage (NCBI taxonomy): Bacteria > Pseudomonadati > Pseudomonadota > Gammaproteobacteria > Pseudomonadales > Pseudomonadaceae > Pseudomonas > Pseudomonas sp. GD03842. The sequence goes on from NZ_JAOCEA010000015.1 coordinate 110,392, forward strand.
CTTGAAAACCGAGGCTCGCGCAGCCGCACGGCCTGTTGGCAAAACGCGCGCTGACGCAGGGGGCCAATTTGAAAAGCCAGCCTACCGCAAAGCAGGCTCACAGCGCTTGCTCCGATTCAGCCTGGGGCTGGGCCTGCAGAGGCAGGTGCAGAGCGATGCAGGTACCGCGCCCGTCGATGCCCTCTCCCACGCTGATCCGGCCACCGTGGGCGCCGACCATGCCCTGACAGATGGCCAAGCCCAGACCGGTGCCTTGCCCGCCACGGTCGCCCCGTGCCGCGGTGTAGAACATGTCGAAGATCTTCGCGCGCTCAGCCTCCGGAATGCCGGGGCCTTCATCGCTGACCGCAAACACCAGTTCCTCCGCGGCCAACCGAACGTCCACCTGCAAACGCCCGTGTTGCGGCGAAAACCGCGCGGCGTTTTCCACCACGTTGATCAACGCCTGTTCGATCAGCGCAGCGTGGACATAAAGCAGCGGCAACTCCGCAGGCAGGTCCGTGCTGACCCGCAAGGGCGCCAGCACCGCCCGCAGCCGTGTGAGCGCACTGCCGACGATGTCCCCCGGTGAAACCCAGTCACGCGCCAGTTTCAGCGCACCGTGCCCCAGACGCGTCATGTCCAAGAGGTTCTGGATATAACGGTCCAGCCGCTCGGCCTCATCGCGGGTCCCCTCCAACAGTTCGCGCCGATCCTCCTGCGGGATGGCCTCGCCCAATGCCAGCAGGCTGTCGATGCTGCCGCGCATGGCCGTCAACGGCGTGCGCAGGTCGTGGGACACCGAGGCCAGCAGCGCGCTGCGCAATTGTTCGGTTTCGCCATGCAAACGCGCCGCTTCGAGGTCCTCGGCCAGACGAGCGCGGGCCAGTGCCTGGCCCAACGGCTGGCTGAGGGCGATCAGCAGGCGTCGGCGCTGAGCGGTGAAATCCTCCCCTTGACGCGGCCTGACGCCGAGCAGTGCCAAAGGCGCGTCGTCGACCCACAACGGCAGCCACCACCAGCTCCCGGACGGCAGGGTACCGGTGCCTTTACCCGCTGGTTGTCCGTGCTGCCAGGCCCAATCGGCGGCGGCCCGTTCAAACTCGGCAAACTCCAGCGGCCCGCCCGTTTCGACGGTCCAGCCCTGCGCGGCGTCATGATCGAGGATGCACACCTGCAACTCGCTCCACCCAGCCAAATGATGTTCGGCGGCGCTGAGCACGGCTTGCCGGTCCGTCGCAGCGGTCAGGCGTTTCGACAGGTCGAGCAACTCGCTGGTCTCCTCTTGCGTATCACGCAACGCCTGCAACTGCCGACGCTGGCGGGCCGCGAGGTTACCCGTCAATGCCGCCATCATGAGGAAGAACAACAGCGTCAGCACGTCCTCTTCGCGCTGAATGCTGAATGAGAAATTAGGCGGGATGAACAGAAAGTCGTACGCCAGGAATGAAAGCACCGAGCAAACCATTGCCGGCCCCACACTGCTGCGCACGGCCACCAGCAGGACTGCAGCCAGAAACACCAATGAGATGTTGGGCAATGCCAGCACGCTGGACACCGCCCATGCCAACGCACTGGCCCCGACCGTTGCCAACACCGCCAGCAGGTAATCGAACCAGCGCAACGAGCGCGGGGTGATAGAGCGCGGTTGATCGGGCCGAGCTTCACTGTCGAGCACGTTGATCTCTAGCCCATGAGCGTTGCGCAACAGACGCGCGGCCAGCCCCCCACCGAACACACGACGGCGCAACAGCGGCCGAGACTGCCCCACCAACACCAGGCTGGCCCGGCGCTCAGTGGCATGCTGGATCAACGTCCTGGCCACTTCCGGCGCCCGCAGCACCACGACTTCGCCCCCCAACCGCTCGGCAAGTTGCTGGGCGTTCTGCAAGCGACTACGGGCGAGTTCATCGAAGAATCGGCCGTTATCGACGTGCACCAGGCTCCAGGGCAAATGCCGGCGCTGCGCAACACGGCTGGCGTGGCGCACCAGCCGCTCGGCCTGCGCATCCCCGTCCACGCCCACCAACAGGCGCCCGCGCACTGCCGGGGCGGCTTGACCCAGTTGACGGTAGCCCAGTGCCAAATCGTTATCGACCTGCGCGGCCGCCGTCTGCATGGCCAATTCACGCAATGCGGTCAGGTTGGTCTGGGTAAAGAAGGCGTCGATGGCGGCCCTCGCCTGTTCGGGCACATAGACCTTGCCGTCGCGCAGGCGCTCCAGCAGTTCGCGGGGCGGCAGGTCGATCAGCACCAGCTCGTAGGCTTCTTGCAGCACCCAGTCCGGCAGGGTTTCCCGCACTTGCACACCCGTGATGCCACGCACCTGGTCATTGAGGCTTTCCAGGTGCTGTACGTTGACGGTGGTGTAGACGTCGATGCCCGCCGACAGCAGTTCCTGAATGTCCTGCCAGCGCTTGGCGTGGCGACTGCCCGGCGCGTTGCTGTGGGCCAGCTCGTCCACCAGCGCCAGTTTGGGCCTGGCCGCAAGCAGGCCGTCAAGGTCCATTTCTTCCAACATGACGCCACGGTATTCGCAGCGCAGCATGGGCAGCTGTGGCAAGCCGACGAGCAAGGCCTCGGTCTCTGCGCGACCGTGGGTTTCCACCACGCCCACCAGAAGTGAAACGCCCTGGCGCAGTTGCGCGTGAGCGGCCTGGAGCATGGCGAACGTCTTGCCGACCCCCGGCGCAGCGCCAAGAAAGACTTTCAGACGGCCACGGTCGCCGCGGGGAAGAGAGGCCAGCAAGGCATCGGCGCGGGTGTCTGAATTCACAAAGATCCCCTAAAAAAATGGCTCATCCAATGCATCAATAACAGGTCATCACAACCGTTGTAGGAGCGCGCTTGCCCGCGATAGCCATCTGTTTAACCCCCGTTTTTGCCTGACCCGACGCTATCGCGGGCAAGCGCGCTCCTACAGGTTCAGGCTGTCATTCTGCCTGGGGCCGCAACTCACTCAAACCCTGGTTCAACGCCAGCACATTGACTACCGGCGGGCCGATCAGCGGGCTGTAGGTGTTTTCCACCACCAGTTTCTGCACGGTTGCCCGTGGCAGATGCCGGGCGCTGGCGACACGGCTCACCTGGTAGTCAGCCGCCGCAGGCGAAAGATGAGGGTCCAGGCCGCTGCCCGATGTCGTCAGCAGGTTCAGCGGCACCGGTCCCTGCCCTTCGACCCGCTCTTTGGCCGCATCGTCGCCGATGCGCGTCGCCAGTGCGGGGTTACTCGGCGCCAGGTTGCTCGCGCCGCTGGCCACCGTCGCGAACGCCCCCGCCGAGGGGCGTGGGTGAAACCATTCTTCGCCCGTAAAATTCTGCGCAATCAATTCCGACCCCCGGACCTTTTCCTGATCGTCATACACCAGACTGCCGTTGGCCTGTTCCGGAAACACCGCCTGCGCGACGCCTGTCAACACCAGCGGATAAACCCCGCCGGTGATCAAGGTCATCAACACGATCAGGCTGACGGCGGGACGCACTATAGTCGACATCATTCATTCCTCAATTCATTTCAGTGGCGGCGGACGGTCACCGCCCGCCGCACTCACGACACCACGACACGCGGCTAAACCAGGTGCAGGGCGGTCAACAACAGGTCGATGACCTTGATCCCGAGAAACGGCACGACAATCCCGCCCAGCCCGTAAATCAGCAGGTTGCGGCGCAGCAGGTGCGCGGCACTCGCCGCCTGTACCCGCACACCCCGCAGTGCCAGTGGAATCAGCACCACGATGATCAAGGCGTTGAAGACAATGGCCGAGAGGATCGCGCTCTGCGGGCTGGCCAGGCGCATGATGTTGAGCACACCAAGCTGCGGGTAGATGGCCGCGAACAACGCAGGCAGGATCGCGAAGTATTTGGCCACGTCGTTGGCGATCGAAAAGGTGGTCAGCGCGCCACGGGTCACCAGCAACTCCTTGCCGATCTGGACGACGTCCAGCAGCTTGGTCGGGTCGCTGTCCAGGTCGACCATGTTGGCCGCCTCCCGCGCCGCCTGCGTGCCATCGTTCATCGCCATGCCCACGTCCGCCTGGGCCAGGGCCGGCGCATCGTTGGCGCCGTCGCCGCACATCGCGACCAGACGGCCATCGTTCTGCTCTTGACGAATGCGCTCCAGTTTCTTTTCCGGCGTGGCTTCGGCCAGCACGTCGTCGACACCCGCTTCGGCGGCAATGGCAGCAGCGGTCAGGGGGTTATCCCCGGTGACCATCACCGTACGGATGCCCAATTTGCGCAACTCGTCGAAGCGCTCGCGGATGCCCGGCTTGACCACGTCCTTGAGGTGAACCACGCCGAGCAAGGTCTGATCGACCGACACCAGCAGCGGCGTACCACCGGTTTTGGCGATTTTGTCGATCTCGCGTGCCAGGGGCGCTGGCAGTTCCGAACGGTCACGACCGATGAAGGCCAGCAGGGAATCGACCGCCCCTTTGCGGTACAACCGGCCCTGATAGTCCACGCCGGACAACCGCGTCTCGGCGCTGAAAGGCACTGCCGTCAATTGATCCGGCGCAGGCTCGCTCATGGGATGCAGCGCGCGCAGGTACTCAACGATGGATTTGCCTTCGGCGGTGTCATCCGCCAGTGAAGCCAGCAGCGTTCCCTCGCTCAGCTCCTTGCCACTGACACCCGGCGCTGCATACACCGCGGCACAACGACGGTTGCCGAAGGTGATGGTGCCGGTCTTGTCCAGCAGCAGCACATGCACGTCGCCGGCGGCCTCCACGGCACGGCCGGACTTGGCGATGACGTTCAGGCGGACCAGACGGTCCATCCCGGCAATGCCAATTGCCGACAACAGGCCGCCGATGGTGGTCGGGATCAGCGTGACCAGCAACGCCACCAGAAACACCAGTGGCAGGTTGCCCCCCGCGAAATGAGCGAACGGCTGAAGCGTCACCACCACCAGCAGAAAAATCAGGGTCAAACCGATCAGGAGGATGTCCAACGCCACTTCGTTGGGGGTTTTCTGACGCTTGGCGCCTTCCACCAACGCAATCATGCGGTCGAGGGTCGATTCGCCGGGGTTGCTGCTGATGCGCACCAGCAACCAGTCCGAGACCAGCCGAGTGTTGCCGGTCACCGCCGAGCGATCGCCGCCAGATTCACGAATCACGGGAGCGGATTCACCGGTGATCGCCGCTTCGTTGACCGCGGCGATGCCGGCGATCACCTCACCGTCGCCGGGAATCAGCTCGCCCGCCTCGACCCGCACCACGTCGCCCTTGCGCAATGTGCTGGCATTGACCGTGATAAAGGCCCCGGTGGCCCCCTGCAAACGAGCTTTGAGGCCTTCGGTTCCAGCTTTCAGGCTGTCGGCCCGGGCCTTGCCGCGTCCCTCCGCCAAGGCTTCGGCGAAGTTGGCGAACAACACGGTGAACCACAACCACAGCGCAATCTGCACCGCCACGAACGTCGGCACGGCAGGGTTGGGAATCAGGCAGAGCAGCGTGGTCAGAATCGCCGTCAGCTCCACCACTAGCATGACCGGTGCCCGCTGCAACTGACGGGGGTCGAGTTTGACGAACGCCTGGACCAACGCCGGCCGCCACAGCTCGGCGAAACCAGTCTTTACCGAGTCGGCCGCCGGTTCAGGGTGTTTCGGTGCAGCAGCGTTTGGGACAGTAGCACGCATATTCATGATTCGATCCTCAGAAGCCCAGGCTCAGGTGTTCGGCAATGGGGCCCAGTGCCAGCGTCGGCAGGAACGTCAGGCCGCCCACCAGCAAGATGGTCACCGTCAGCAGGGTGACGAACAGCGGGCCATGGGTCGGGAAACTGTTGAGGCCAAGGGGCGCGGTCTTTTTCGCGGCCAGGCTGCCGGCCAGTGCCAGCACGGGCAGGATGTAGCCGAAGCGACCGATGAACATCGCCAGGCTCAGCATCAGGTTGTGAAACAGGATGTTGGCGCTGAATCCACCGAACGCCGAGCCGTTGTTCGCCGTGGCCGAGGTGTAGGTGTAAAGCAACTGGCTGAAACCGTGGGCGCCGGGGTTGCTCACCGCGCCGGCAGGACCGGGCAACGAAGCCGCCAGTGCACCGAACACCAACACGCCGACCGGCATCACGATCAGGGTCGCGACCAGCAGTTTCACCTCACGGGCTTGCAGCTTCTTGCCCAGGTATTCCGGCGTGCGTCCGATCATCAGCCCGGCGAGGAAGACCGCGATCAGGACATTCAGCAACATCCCGTAAAGGCCCGCGCCGACGCCACCGAAAATCACCTCGCCCACCATCATGTTGGCCAGGGCAATCATTCCAGACAGCGGGTTGAGGCTGTCGTGCATGCCGTTGACCGAGCCGTTGGATGCCGCGGTGGTGGTCGTCGCCCAAAGCACGGTGGCGGTCGTGCCGAAGCGCGTCTCCTTGCCTTCCATGGGCGCCGTCTGCTCGACACCCGCGATGTTCAATGCCGGGTTCGGTTGGTACTCGGCCCACAGCGCGACCGCGCCGCCGATCAGGAACAGCACGAGCATGCAGGCGATAATGGCGCGGCTCTGGCGCATGTCCTTGACGTAGTGACCGAAGGTGAACACCAACGCCACCGGAATCAGGATGATCGACACCAGCTCGAACAGGTTGCTCCAAGCGCTAGGGTTCTCGAACGGGTGCGCCGAGTTGACGCCGAAGAAGCCGCCGCCGTTGGTTCCCAATTGTTTGATTGCGATCTGGCTGGCGGCCGGGCCGAGGGGGATCGTCTGGTCGGCGCCTTGCAGGGTGACCGCGTCCACGTAATGAGCAAACGTCTGGGGCACACCTTGCCACACCAGAAACAGCGCCAACACCAGGCACAGCGGCAGCAGGCCATAGAGCGTGGCGCGTGTCATGTCGGCCCAGAAATTACCCAGATGCTGAGTCGAGCGGCGCCCGATGCCGCGACAGAACGCGACCAGCACGGCGATGCCAGTCGCGGCGCTGACGAAGTTCTGCACCGTCAGCCCAGCCATCTGGCTCAGGTAGCTCAGCGAGGCCTCACCGCTGTAGCTTTGCCAGTTGGTGTTGGTCACGAAGCTCATCGCCGTATTGAACGCCAGCGACCACTCCATCCCGGGAAGGCCTTGCGGGTTCAACGGCAGCGCGCCCTGAAACAGCAGAATGGCGAACAACACGGCAAACCCTGCCAGGTTGAACGCCAGCAAGGCCAAGGTGTAGGTCTTCCAGTTTTGTTCGACGCTGGGGTCGACCCCCGACAATCGATAGCAGATGCGCTCGACCGGCCCCATCGCCGGACTCAGCCAGGTACGCTGGCCCTCCATCACCTTATAAAAGAAACGCCCCAGCAGCGGCGCGGGCACCAGCACCAAGGCGAAGAATGCGAGTAACAGCAGGTAGTCGTAACCGTGCATGGCCGTCATTCCTCGACCCGGCCAGCACGCAGCAGCGCCACCAGCAAGTACACGAACAATCCTGCTGCCAGCAGCAGAGACACCCCATCCAGAACGCTCATGAAAAACTCTCCGTCATACGGCGATTACCGTGTGGGAATTGTCTTCATGAGCGGTGTAAAGGAACGAGATCGGGGACGGAGGCCTCGCATAAAGAAAGCGTAAAAATTAATTGCCGACAGTCCAATTCAGGGGGGATCGGGGGCTTTACTTGGGCAATTGTCGGGCACGGCTGTCGCCGGCCCAATCCAGCAACAGACTGTAGGCCACCGCCAGCAAGGTCGGACCAATGAACAGGCCAATGAAGCCGAACGCCAGCAAGCCACCGAACACCCCCAGCAGCACGATCACCAGCGGCAGGTTGCCGCCCCGGCTGATCAGGTAGGGCTTGAGCACGTTATCGACCCCGCTCACGATGAACGTGCCCCACAACCCGAGGAACACTGCCATGCCGTATTCGCCCCTCCACGCCAACCACGCCGTGGCAGGGATCCAGATCAGTGGCGGCCCCATTGGCACCAGGCTCAACAGGAAGGTTCCGATCCCGAGCACCAGCGCACCCGGCACGCCTGCAATCAGAAAGCCGATCAGGGCCAGAATCGCCTGGGCTGCTGCCGTGCCGATCACTCCGTTCACGACGCGCTGCACCGTGCCGGCCACCAGATCGAGGTAATACTGCGCCCGGTCGCCGATCAGGCGCTCCAACAGGCTCAGCACGAACGCCTCCAGGCGAGGCCCATCGCGGTAGAAGAAAAACACGAAAACGATACTCAGCGTCAGTTCGAGCATGCCGCTGCCGATTTGCGCGCTGCGCGCCAGCAGCCAATTACCCATCTGACCCAGATAGGGCTTGAGACTGGCCAGCATCGCGGCGCCCTGCTGGTCGATGGTGTTCCAGTAACCCACCAGTCGCTCGCCTACGAACGGCAGGCTGCCCAGCCAGACGGGCGGATCCGGCAAGCCGTCCACCTGTACATCGCGGATGAAGGCCGTGGCATCACGGACGTGATCGGCCAGGTTGAACCCGAGCCAGACCAGCGGTGCGGCCACCAGCAACATCCAGCCCAGGGTCAGAATGCCTGCTGCCAGCGATTCTCGACCGTTGAACCATCGCGTCAACAAACGCATCAATGGCCAACTGGCATAGGCCAGCACGGCTCCCCAGAACAGGGCCGACCAAAACGGCGCCATGACCCACAGACAGGCGCCAAGCAGCGCCAGCAGCAGGATCTGGACCAACAGGCGATCGTTATTGAGCATGAATCATTCCGTACAAATGGAAACAGGAACCGGAAGCATAACGGCGAACATCACCGCGCGCCTTATTCCGACCGCAGGCTCATCGAACTCCCCGAGACGCACCGCACTGCCGCGTGCTCAACGGATGAGCTCGACCACCAGTCCCTGGGTGGGCTTGTTCCCGGATTCCAGCCGCGCAGCCCGGACGCCTTTGTCGATCAACGCCTGCCGCCATGCCTCGCTCGTCGGTCCGGAAAGGATCACCCGCAGTGCACTGTCCAGGTTCAAGCCCCTCGACAGCAGGGTTATCCAAGGCTCTCTGGGTTCGCCCTTGAGCATGGAAAGGTCAAGATCCCCGGAGCTTTTCAGCTCACGCAGAAGGGTCGCCGACGTGGGCAGCAACTCACCCAAGGGCGCATCGGCCTGAAACTCCTCGACGTGCAACATGGCCCTGCGATTGCCACGGGTGATGCTGTAGAGCGCCACCAGCGTGTCACTGCCCGGCGCCATACGCAGCAGCAAATAGGCCTGTCCATTGTCGGCACCGTACAGCCGGGCGTTGCCGAATACCTCATTGGCCCACAGACTGCTTTCACCGCAATCACGTGCCTGGCACCAGAACAACAGTTGCGCGCCCTGTTGCTGAAAGGCTTCGCGGGCGGCCGTGAACGCCTCGTCGGCGGAACGCTCCGGCGGTAATTGATAGGTCACGGAACGGCTGGTGCCTCGGGAAACCACCTGGCCATCGAAGCGCAATTGGCCACTGATCTTGCGAATCGAGCCCAGAGGGAAGATCCGTTCCTGGCTCGTGGCAGGTTTGTAGTCGACGATTTCGGCGTCGGCGGGGCGCGGAAGATTGGGAAAATCCTGACTGCCGGCGACATCCGCCGCCAGACCGGTCGTGACGTAGCCAGCCAAGCCCAGCAGCCAGCCAAGCGAGCACGCAAAACGCTTGGACGCCCTCATGGGCGCGTCATCGAAGGGGACAGCAGGACGGGAAGGGGGCGCAGTCCGGGGCAGCAGAGCAGGTGTGAGCGGTGGTCCATCGGGCAGTCTCCTGTTTCAACCCGCTCAGCCTCGGCAGTTGCGCTGCTCAAGTCAAGGAACGGTGAAGAACCGATTGAAACAGTCTGCAACAGAGGCCGCACCCGCCTCGTCATTCAAATGCAGATGATGGCCGCCCGGCAGGACAGTCACGCTGAACGGCAAGCTGCCCAGCAATGACGTGTTCTGCGCCAGCATGCCCGAATCGGCGACGACCAGGTGCACAGGACAACGAATGGCATGGACGAAGGAAAGCGCCTGGACCCGAGTCATGCGCATCGCCGATGGCAAAGTCAGTCGACTGTCGCTGCGCCAGGTGTAACCGCCCGGCACGGGCATCAGGCCCCGTTGGGCAAGAAGCTCGGCGGCCTCGCGACTCACCGCTACCCTTCCCTTCATTCGGGCCTCGATCGCCTGATCCATCTGCGCATACACCGGTTTGCGCTTGCCGGATTGAGCCAGTTGCGCCGCCAGCGCAGCTCCCATGCGCTCGGCGGCTGTTTCGGGCTCGCCAAGAAGAGGCATCAGGCCATCGATGAGCGCCAAACGTTCGATGCGGTCCGGCACCGACCCGGCGAGAATCACCGAAACGATGGCGCCCAGCGAGTGCCCCATCAGCGAGAAGCTCTCCCAGCCCATCTGCTGCGCCACGTGCAGTACGTCGTGGGCATAATCGGGCAGCCCGTAGCCCGCCCCTGCTGGCCGATGGTCCGAATGCCCGTGCCCGGCCATGTCCAGCGCCAACAGGCGAAGACCTTTGAGCTTCGGCGCAAGGCGAGCGAAGCTGTTCGCGTTGTCCAGCCAGCCGTGCAAGGCAATGACCGGCTGACCGTCCTGCGGGCCGAACAGATGAGCGGCCAGCTCGATATGGGGCAGGCTCAAACGTATTTCTTCGACCGCACAGCTCATGCGCCCACTCGCCGCTGGGGTGGGACCTGCGCAGCGGCAGGTTCGAGCGCGGCCCAACGGGAAAACAGGACTTTGAGCATCTTCGCGGTGTCTTCGGGATGTTCCAGCGGGAACATATGCCCGCCAGGTACCGAAAGGTACACTCCCCCGCGCATACGTTTGACGGGCAACGCATGATGACGCCGGACCACATCGCTGCGCTCCCCCCGGACCATCGCCAACGGGACGCGAAGGTGGCGAGCAACGCCAGGGCTGGTGTGCGGGACGCTGCGGTAAATGCTGATTTCCGTGGCCGGGTCGAAACGCAGGCGCAGTTGCTCACCGTCCGGTTGCAAACCGTGCAACAGATAGGCTTCGAAACATTCGGGGTCGAAGCGACGGAACAGCGTCTTCCCGGAAAAGTAATGCCGGGCAGCGTCCAGATCGCTGAATACCTCACGACGGCCCAGCGTCCGGCCTGCCGGGGTGATGCGGTCAATGAAACCGAAACGCTTGGCCGCGCGGATCATCCATTGATCGAAGCGGGTCAGCACCGGCGAATCGAGCATCACCACCCCACGGTACAGTTCCGGATGCCGCAACGCGGCGTGGTAATGAAGCACGCCGCCCAGCGAGTGGCCGACTCCCCACACGGGGTACGGTTGTTCACGAAGGTGGTGAATCAACTCGTCCACCAAATTCGGCCAGTTATCACTGACCGGAAACCGTGGATCATGGGCATGCTGCGCAAGATGGGTGACCTCGAACTCATCTCCCAGCGCCGCGAACAACTTGCCGTAGGTGGCCGACGGGAAGCCATTCGCGTGGGCGAAAAACACGTGTTGAGTCATGCCAGCACATCCAGAGACCGTGATCAGGCTGCAATTGTGGGCGTGAGCCTGACACAGCGGCAATGACCGGAACTGCCATCGGGGATGACACTCCGGTCACAGCGGGAGTTTTAACGTGCAGGGGGCTGTTCACCCAAAGGCACGACCGCCACGGTCAATCGTGAAATACAACTGGCCTTGCCCTCATCGCTGGTCAGGCGGATATCCCAGACGTGAGTCGTGCGGCCGATATGCACCGGATGCGCTACGGCCGTAACCCGACCCGTGCGCAGACCGCGCAGGTGGTTGGCGTTGATTTCGAGCCCGACGCAGAAGTACTTGGCGGGGTCGATGACCAGGTAGCTGGCGGACGAGCCGACGGTCTCCGCCAGCACTACCGACGCCCCGCCGTGCAGCAGGCCATAGGGTTGGTGTGTCCGGTGGTCGACCACCATGCTGGCAGTGAGGGACTGGTCGTCAAACGCCTCGAAACGGATATCCAGCAGCTCACCAATGGTGTTTTTCTGCATGGCGTTGAGTGCGTCGAGATCGGGGGTGTCGTGCCATAGGCTCATGGGGTTTCCTTTTTATTGAATGGTCCACTGTTGAACGGCTCCCACAGAAGAACATCATCTGCCGGGCCGAGGCGCATCACCCCGGATGCCGCACACCGATCAGGTTCATCGCCCCCGCCAGCGGAAAGTCGGCTTCCAGTTCGGCAAGGCTTGCGGTGTGCATCCCGGCAGGCTGCTGCACATGGCCATGCACGGCCAGACTGATCAACGAGCCCACCAGCGGCTGATGGCTGACCAGCAGTACATTGTCCGGTGCGTACAGGTCCAGGTTGTCCAGCGCCTGGCGCGGATCGCTGTCCGGTGTGAGCCAGGGCACGGTGACCACGGCATCCGCGAACCCCAGGGCCTGACGGACGCGTTCGGCAGTCTGCTGCGCCCTGACATAGGGGCTGGCAATGATCCAGCGCAAGGGCTCGCCGAGCAGATGCGCCGCGCTGGCGAGCACCTCCTGGCAGCCGTTGGCGGTCAGCTCCCGTTCGGCGTCGGTACGGGCCCGGTACTGCGCCTCCCCATGGCGCAGAATCCACACTTTCATAGCTTGGGTTCCTCGTCACTCACCGGGTGCGTTGCGGCAGGCACGGTGTGCGGTGCTTCGCCTTCCGGTGGGCGTGGAGTCGGCCAGTCGGCGAACGGCCAGGGCTTCTGATCGGTATGGAACGTGCCAAACCGGCCGATTTGAGCCATGAACTGGCTCAGGCTGTCGCCGAACGACATCAGGCTCAGGCTTGGCGCGCCGTAGAACAGTCGGTACGCCAGTTGCACCAGCACCACCACCCCCAGCACGATCACCGCCACCTCCCACACCACCACAAAGACCAGCATCCACACGATGCGCAGGAGGATCGATTCGTGCTGCTTGAATTTCGATTCGTTCACGGGCTTCTCCAGAGAAGAGAGGGATCAGTTGAAATCGCCGGTCGAAATGAAGTCGACGTCGGTTTTGGGCTCGGCGCGCATCAACAACTCGATGACCTGCTCCAGCGTCCGGCCTTCGAAAAGAATCGCATGCAGCCCTGCCACCAAGGGCATATACACCTGAAGCTCCTGGGCTTTGGCCTTGAGCACCTTGAGCGTATTGACGCCCTCGGCGACTTCGCCCAGCCGGGTCACTGCTTCGTCCAGCGAGAGCCCTTGGCCCAAAGCGAAGCCAACCTGGTAATTGCGGCTCTTGGGCGACGAGCAGGTCACGATCAGATCGCCGACGCCCGCAAGGCCGAGAAAGGTCATGGGGTTGGCGCCCTGACTGACGGCGAAGCGGGTCATTTCAGCCAGGGCGCGGGTAATCAGCATGCTCTTGGTGTTCTCCCCCATCCCCAGCGCCACCGCCATGCCCGCAATGATGGCGTAAACGTTCTTCAGCGCGCCGCCGAGCTCGACACCAAATCGGTCGGCGCTGGCGTAGACCCTGAAAGTGCGGCCATGCAGCGCGGCCTGGACCGCCTGGCACAATGCTTCGTCTTCACTGGCCACCACCGTTGCGGTCAGCGCGTGTTCGGCAATCTCACGGGCCAGATTCGGCCCGGACAGCACCCCGATGCGAGCATTCGGGGCGATGTCTTCGAGAATCTCGCTCATCAGCTTGAACGTCTGGGCTTCGATGCCCTTGGTCAGGCTGACCAGCATCTTGCCGGTCAACCGCTGGACATGGGGGGTCAACACGCTGCGCAGCGCACTGGACGGCAGCGCAACGAAGATCAGTTGACTCTGGCTCAGAACGCTCTGCAGATCAGTCACCGGCTCGACGGCCTCGAGCACCTTGATGCCCTTGAGGTAACGCGGATTCTCGCGGTTCACGCGAATCGCCTCGGCCTGCTCGGGGTCGCGCATCCACTGCAGGACCCGGTGGCCATTGCCGGCCAGCAGGTTGGCCACGGCGGTGCCGAAACTGCCACCACCCAAAACGGCGATCGGTTGCTGTTGGGTCATAAAACCATCCATCTAGAGCCATCGAAACTGGCGATGGCAGCATTATACGGAGCGCCGGGCTCGCCACCAGCGGCAAAACACGACCCCACGGATCAGATAGCAAGCACCCTACTCTTCACGAGGAAAATCCCGACGGCTCGGTTAAGATGCGCGCTCCGAGTGAAAATTCCACCCCGCCGCCGATGAGCTATCGTAAGAGCGCTTTCAATGAGAATCGTACCCACGATGACCTGTGAGACACCCTTGACCTCGGGAGTCCGGCTTTGACGGCGCAACGCGGCTGGAACATCAGCACCCGCACGCAAATCCTCAGCCTCGGTCCGGCCTTGCTGTTGACCCTGTTGCTGATCAGCTTTTTTACCGTGGTGCGCATTCAGGACCTGCGTCAGGAACTGACCCACACGGGGCAATTGATTGCCAACCAGCTGGCACCTGCCTCCGAATACGGCGTCATCGTGGGCAACGAGGACGTGCTGGAGAGCCTGATGAAGGCCACCATGAGCACGCCGCATGTGCGCTTTCTTGAGGTTCAGGACAGCACGGGCAAGGTACTGGTCCATGTCGAGCAGGCGACCGACTCCACGCACTCACGCCAATTGGAGGTGTTCCAGGCGCCTATACGCCTGCAACGGGTCAAGCCGGCGGATGAACTCGATGACCTCACCAGCGTCCCGGTCGAAGATTACCTGGGCCGCGTCTTGGTCGGCATGTCCAGTGACGCGTTCAACATCAGGGAGCAGGAGATTCTGCTCAAGGCCGGCATTCTCGCCCTGTTCGCGCTTCTGTTTACCTACATCCTGGCGCGCCGCTTGTCCCTGAGCCTGTCCCAACCCATCAGTGCCATGAGCGATGCTGTCAAAGCCATTCAGCATGGCGATTACACCGTACCCCTACCCGTTGCGGACGACGCCGAGCTGGGTGACCTGGCGCGCCACATCAACAACCTCGCGCTGGGCCTGGAGAAAGCCAGCCGCGAGCAGAAAAAAGCCATGGACGAACTGATCAGGACCCGTGAGGAAGCCGAGCGCGCGAACAATGCGAAGTCGGAATTTCTGGCGATGATGAGCCATGAGTTGCGCACCCCGATGAACGGCGTGCTGGGAATGCTCCAGCTCATGGAAACGACTCGAATGACCGAGGAGCAGGCCGAGTACGCGGCACTGGCCACCGAGTCCACCGAGCATCTGTTGCGCGTGATCAACGATATTCTGGACTTCTCCCGGTTCGAACGGGATGCCCTCGAGTTGGAGAATATCTCCTTCAACCTGGCGGACCTGATCGCCACGTCCGTTCAGGCGTTTGCCCACAACGCGCAACAGCGCGGTCTGGCGCTGGAGCTGGATTTGCCTCCAGGCATGAATCTGCTGCGCGTCAAAGGCGATCCGACCCGGATCAGACAGATACTGGTCAACCTCATCGGCAACGCGTTGAAATTCACCGAATTCGGCAGCGTGAGGGTCGAAACCGCCTGGCAGCAGACGGACAGTCAACATGTCCTCTTCACTTGCGCCGTGCGGGACAGCGGCATCGGTATCTCGGCGCAGTTGCTTGAATCGATGTTCGACGCGTTTCAACAGGCGGACAATTCCATTTCAAGACGTTACGGAGGGACGGGACTTGGGCTGCCCATCGCCCGAAACCTGGCCGAACGCATGGGCGGCTCGTTGCAGGCACAGAGCAGCGAGGGCATCGGTTCGGTGTTCACGCTGCGAATTCCGCTGCTGCGCGTGGCTCAAGAAGACCCTTCCCCTCCGCCAGGTGCAGTGGGCGAGCTGCCGCAAGAAGGCAACAGCAGCGTTCTGCTGGTCGAAGACAACCCCGTCAACCGCACCGTGGTCGAGGCGATGTTGCGTAGCCTGGGGTTGCAGGTCAGCGTGGCCGGTGACGGGGCACAGGCAGTCAGCATGGCCAGCAAGGAAAAGTATGCGCTGATTCTGATGGATTGCCGTTTGCCGGTCATGGACGGCTATGAAGCGACACGCCGGATCCGGGCACTGCCAGGACTGGAGAGCCTGCCCATCATTGCGCTCACGGCCAACGCCCGGCATGGCGATCGGGATCTGTGTCTGCAGGCGGGAATGAACGATTACCTGGCCAAACCCTTCAAACGCACTGATTTACAGCAGGTTTTGCAGCGCTGGCTGACCATTAAGGCATCTGCGACTGGCGATAAATGATAAATTGCGGCAGTCTTGTGTGCCGTGATCGACCCGTGCAGCCGCGCGGACGGACGATTTCAGTGTACAGGTGTACATTCATTTCACTTGTGCTGTGACTTTCACTACAACGCAATAGTCTATGGGTAGGCTGCCAGCGCCGGGGAAACCCGCTGGCCAGATTGGGTCAAACATAAGCCACACCCAGCCGCACAGGATTATCGAGGAGCTCGCATGACCAAACAAAACGCCTTTACCCGGGAAGACTTGCTGCGCTGTAGCCGCGGCGAGCTGTTCGGCCCGGGTAACGCGCAACTGCCCGCCCCCAACATGCTGATGATGGACCGCATTACCCACATCAGCCAGGAAGGCGGCAAGTTCGGCAAAGGTGAATTGGTCGCCGAACTGGATATCACTCCAGACCTGTGGTTCTTCGGCTGTCACTTCGAAGGCGATCCGGTGATGCCGGGCTGCCTGGGCCTCGACGCCATGTGGCAACTGGTCGGTTTCTATCTGGGCTGGCAAGGTCTGCCGGGCCGCGGCCGTGCGCTGGGCTCGGGCGAAGTGAAATTCTTCGGCCAGGTCCTCCCGACCGCGAAAAAGGTCACCTACAACATCCACATCAAGCGCGTCCTCAAAGGCAAGCTGAACCTGGCCATCGCCGACGGTTCCGTGGCCGTGGACGGTCGCGAAATCTACACCGCCGAAGGCCTTCGCGTCGGCGTCTTCACCTCCACTGACGATTTCTAAGGGTATTCGCATGCGCCGTGTCGTTATCACCGGTCTGGGCATTGTTTCCTGCTTGGGCAATGACAAAGAGACCGTCTCCGAAAACCTGCGTAAGAGCCGCCCGGGCATCCGCTTCAACCCGGAATACAAGGAAATGGGCCTGCGCAGCCAGGTGTCCGGCTCCATCGACCTGAACCTGGAAGAACTGATCGATCGCAAGGTCTATCGCTTCGTCGGCCATGCCGCTGCCTATGCCTACCTGGCGATGGAGCAGGCGGTCAAGGATTCCGGCCTGACCGAAGACCAGGTGTCCAACGTACGCACCGGCCTCATCGCCGGGTCGGGCGGTGCTTCGACCCTGAACCAGATGGAAGCGCTGGACATCCTGCGCGAAAAAGGCGTGAAGCGCGTCGGCCCTTACCGCGTGACCCGCACCATGAGCAGCACCGTGTCGGCCTGCTTGGCGACGCCGTTCAAGATCAAAGGCCTGAACTACTCCATCGCCTCGGCTTGCGCCACCAGTGCACACTGCATCGGGACGGCGATGGAACAGATTCAGATGGGCAAGCAGGACATCGTCTTCGCCGGTGGCGGTGAAGAGGAGCATTGGAGCCAGTCGTTCCTGTTCGACGCCATGGGCGCGTTGTCCAGCAAGCGCAACGAGACCCCTGAGAAGGCGTCTCGCGCCTACGATGCCGACCGTGACGGTTTCGTGATTGCAGGCGGTGGCGGAATGGTCGTCGTCGAAGAACTGGAGCACGCTTTGGCCCGTGGCGCCAAGATCTACGCCGAGCTGGTCGGCTACGGTGCGACCTCCGACGGTTACGACATGGTCGCGCCAAGCGGCGAAGGCGCCATCCGCTGCATGCAGCAGGCACTGTCTACCGTCGACGGCACCATCGACTACCTGAACACCCACGGCACCTCGACCCCGGTCGGCGACGTCGCGGAGATGAAAGGCGTGCGTGAAGTGTTCGGTGCCAACGCACCGGCCATCAGCTCCACCAAGAGCCTGTCGGGTCACTCCCTGGGCGCCGCAGGCGTTCACGAAGCGATCTACTGCATGCTGATGATGGAAGGCAACTTCATGGCCGGTTCGGCGAACATCGACGAACTGGACCCCGAAGTGGCTGACCTGCCGATCCTGACCAAGACCCGCGAAAATGCGGACATCAACCTGGTCATGAGCAACAGCTTCGGCTTCGGCGGCACCAATGCGACCTTGGTGATGAAGCGCTGGACCGGCAAGTGATTGTCGCCCCCTGCGCGGCCCGTCAATGAAGAAGGCGCCTTTCGAGGCGCCTTTCGAGGCGCCTTTTTTATTGCCCTGACCACTGCCCCGGTGATCCCCATTGACGACTCAAGGGCGAGCAGCGACGTGGACTGATGTGCGCCTCCATCGGCAGATGGCGCAACCATTCGACTTCCCACGCGATGAGTGGCGCGCAGCCTGAGCACACGCGGACCAGACGGATGTTCCTGTGCCTTGTATGCTGCACATACGTCCCACGAGAGCCATGAAATGCTGACCATAAAACCCCGCGCCGAAGACGTCGAAGGGCAGCCGATCCTGCGTCCCCTGCCGAGCGCCCAATGCCGCAGCGTCGGACCCTTCGTGTTTTTCGACCACATGCTGAAAACCACATACGCGCCAGAAAGCGGAATGGACATCCGTCAGCATCCCCATATCGGGCTGTCGACCTTGACCTACCTGTTCGAAGGCGAAATCCAGCACAAGGACAGCCTCGGCAGCGATCAACGCGTCAAGCCAGGCGATGTCAGCTGGATGACGGCGGGCAGCGCCATTGCCCATATCGAACGCACCCCGCCCGACCTGCTGCAGAGCGGGTCTCGCTTGCACGGCTTGCAGGTCTGGCTGGCATCCCCAAAGGCCCATGAGCAAGGGGCCGGTCACTACAGCCACCACCCCGCTAGCAGTTTGCCGGTGAGCGACGCTATGGGCATTACCCTGCGCATGATCGCGGGCACCGGTTTTTGCCTCGCCTCTCCCGTCCCGGTGTTGTCGCCGACGCTCTACGCCGAACTGAAGATGCAAGCCGCCACCACTTTGCTGATTCCGACCGAGCATGAGCAGCGCGCTCTGTACGTAATCGACGGCGACATGGCACTGGATGGCGAACCGGTTCCCCTTCGAACTCTGGTGGTGCTGGAAGCAGACGCGGAGCCCGTCTTGTGTGCCAATGAAGAATCCCACGCGGTACTCATCGGTGGCGCGCCACTGGACGGCCCGCGGCGGATGAACTGGAACTTCGTTGCCAGTGATCAGGCG
The DNA here is from genome assembly GCF_029841165.1 of Pseudomonas sp. GD03842. Taxonomy (NCBI): domain Bacteria; kingdom Pseudomonadati; phylum Pseudomonadota; class Gammaproteobacteria; order Pseudomonadales; family Pseudomonadaceae; genus Pseudomonas; species Pseudomonas sp. GD03842. The sequence goes on from NZ_JAOCEA010000015.1 coordinate 129,436, forward strand.
CTCATCGATCAGGCAAGGGCCAAATGGGCGGTGGGTGACTGGCCGACGGTGCCCGGAGAAATCGAACGGATCGAACTGCCGCCCGCTCGCAGATGAGCTGACGGCAACGACGGGGACCCTGCAGCCGCACCGCTCGCCGATGGCAGCGACCTTCAGGGTGCCACCGTTGGCGAGCCGTGCCGCTACGGCGGCGGTAGGACGCCGCTACAGCGGGCGCCTCTCAATGGGCGAAGACTTCATCCAGCAGGTTATGCATCGCGGTGAAAGCACGCTTGGAAACGGTTGGGTTATACATCTGCACCCCCGGGTTGTTGGCATGTGGGTCGGTGAAGGAATGAAACGCCCCGCCGTAGCTCAGCAGTTGCCAGTCGACCTTCGCTGCGTTCATTTCCGCTTCGAACGCCGGCAATTGTTCCTTTGGCACCAACGGGTCGGACGCACCGTGCAGCACCAGTACCTTGCCCTGGATGTTCTTCGCATCCGCCGGGTGGGTGGTATCCAGCGTGCCATGGAACGACACCGCAGCCTTCAACGGCGCGCCGGTGCGGGCCAACTCCAGGGCACAGCAGCCGCCAAAGCAGAAGCCGAATGTCGCCAGGCGACCGGTATCGACGGCCGCCACCGACTGCGTGGTGAGCTGATCGAGGGCGGTACGCATACGCTTGTTCAGCAGCCCACGATCATTTTTCAAAGGCAGCATGGCGGCCATGGCTTGATCGGCGTTGGTGGGGCGTACGTTCTGCCCATACAAGTCCGCCAACAGCACCACGTAGCCTTTACTGGCCACTTGCTTGGCAATTTCCTCAGCGTCTTCGCTGACCCCCATCCAGTTGGGCGCCATCACCAAGCCGGGCAAGGCTTTCGCGCCTGGACTGAACACCAGCCGGCTTTCGTAGTGTTGCCCATCAATCGCGTACACCAAGGACTGCACGGTCACGTCGTTCATTGCTGACTCCTGCTACTGAAAATGGCTAGATCAAATGACAAAACCCGCCGAAGCGGGTTTTGGCGGGTTTCAATGTTAAGCCGAAAGCTCGACCAACAACTTGTTCAAACGGCGCACGTAAGCGGCCGGATCCTTCAAGCTGTCGCCCGCAGCCAGCGCCGCCTGATCGAACAGGATGTGCGACAGCTCGCCGAAGCGGTCTTCGCTCTGTTCGTTGTCCAGTTTGTCGATGAGCGGATGCGTCGGGTTGAATTCGAAGATGGGCTTGGAATCCGGAACCTTTTGCCCGCTGGCTTCCAAGATCTGACGCATCTGCAGGCCCAGATCCTGCTCACCAATGGCCAGAATCGCAGGCGAATCGGTCAGGCGATGGGAAACACGCACTTCGCTGACGGCGTCGCCCAGTGCAGTCTTCAGGCGCTCGATCAAACCCTCTTTGTCCTTGGCAATTTCTTCCTGGGCCTTCTTGTCCTCTTCCGAGTCCAGCTTGCCGAGATCCAGGTCACCGCGGGCCACATCGACGAAGCCTTTGCCGTCAAAGTCGCTGAGGTAGCTCATCAACCATTCGTCGATACGATCGGTCAGCAGCAACACTTCGATGCCCTTCTTGCGGAAGACTTCCAGGTGCGGACTGTTCTTGACCTGCGCGTAGCTTTCACCGGTGAGGTAGTAGATCTTGTCCTGACCTTCCTTGGCGCGGCCGAGATAATCGGCCAGCGCAACGCTCTGTTCGCCGCTGTCGTCGGAGGTCGAGGCGAAGCGCAGCAGCCCGGCGATCTTTTCCTTGTTGGCGAAATCTTCGGCCGGACCTTCCTTCATGACTTGACCGAAGTTTTTCCAGAAGCCTTTGTAGTCCTCCGGCTGGTTCTTGGCCAGTTTCTCCAGCATGTCCAGCACACGCTTGGTCAGGGCCGACTTCATCGAATCGATGATCGGGTCCTTTTGCAGGATCTCGCGGGAAACGTTCAACGACAGATCGTTGGAATCCACAACGCCCTTGATGAAACGCAGGTACAACGGCAGGAACGACTCGGCCTGGTCCATGACGAACACACGCTGCACATACAGCTTCAAGCCCCGTGGCGCTTCGCGCTGGTACAGGTCGAACGGTGCACGCGCCGGTACATACAACAGCGAGTTGTACTCCAGCTTGCCCTCGACCTTGTTGTGGCTCCAGCTCAGCGGGTTTTCGAAGTCATGGGCGATGTGCTTGTAGAACTCCTGGTACTCCTCATCCTTCACTTCGGTACGAGGTCGGGTCCACAGGGCGCTTGCGCGGTTGACGGTTTCCCACTCTTGCGCGGGCTCAGGCTCGCCTTCAACGGCAACCTGCTCTTTGGGCAACTCGATCGGCAAAGCGATGTGGTCAGAATATTTCTTGATGATGTTACGCAGGCGATAGCCGTCGGCGAACTCGTCTTCACCGCTCTTCAGGTGCAGCACGATGCGGGTGCCGCGCTCGGCCTTCTCGACCGTCGCCACCTCGAACTCACCCTCGCCCCGAGACGACCAGTGAACACCTTCGCTTGCGTCGGTGCCGGCGCGACGGCTGAAGACGTCGACCTTGTCGGCCACGATGAACGCTGAATAGAACCCCACACCGAACTGGCCGATCAGGTGCGAATCCTTTTTCTGATCGCCCGTGAGATTTTTCATGAAATCGGCGGTACCGGATTTAGCGATCGTACCCAGGTGCGTGATGACGTCATCGCGGTTCATGCCGATGCCGTTGTCTTCCAGAGTGACGGTCTTGGCGGCCTTGTCGAAGCTCACGCGGATCTTCAGCTCAGCGCCGCCCTCGAGCAACTCGGGCTTGGAGAGCGCCTCGAAGCGCAGCTTGTCCACCGCGTCAGAGGCGTTGGAAATCAGCTCGCGGAGGAAAATTTCCTTGTTCGAATACAGCGAATGGATCATGAGGTGCAGCAGTTGCTTCACCTCGGTCTGGAAGCCCAGGGTTTCCTTTTGAGTTTCCACACTCATGGTCATCAAACTCCAATCAGTCCACACGAATAGGGGGCCGCCCCAAGGACCCGACAGCACAGGGCCGGACGGCGGGTTGTCATGAAGGTGGGGTCGAGACAGGGGATTTCAAGGGGACCGAAGCGACGAGCGTCGAATCTTCGCGAGCAACTAGCGGCGTTAACGCAAACGTTTGGAACTGCAACAAGCGCAAAAACGTTTCATCAGATACCTCCTACAAGATGGCGTGTCGAGTCTGAAGAAATGCGCTGTTAATTCACACTAAAAATGGAACCAATTTAACGCGACCGCGTTCGAAGGCACGTTGATGATCAATAAGGAGAAACACCCCATGCGTAAGACTTTAGCCATTGCCCTGATGCTCTCTGCCACCCTGGGCCTCGCTGCCTGTGACAAGAAATCCGAAGACAAACAACAGGATGCGAACAAGGCTGCCCAGCAATCCCAAGAGTCGATGCAAAAGGCTCAAGAAAAAGTGAATGACGCGGCCAAGGAAAGTCAGGAAGCTGCGCAAAAGAACGCTGAAGCCGCTCAAGAGCGCGCGAAAGAAGCGAACGAACAAGCGCCTGCGACAACTAAGCCGTAAGTTCCAAAGTTTCAAAAAAAATAAAGCCCGACTCGTCGGGCTTTATTTTTTAGTGCATCACGCTCAAGCCAATGCCTCGCCACGCTTGCCAATGACGCGATCGATCACGAACGCAGCGAACAGCGTGATCAACGATGGCACCAGCCAGGCCAGCCCCTGGTCGCTCAGAGGCAGATGGGCCATCACGTCCGGCAAGTAGGCGTCGAGCCCTGCCCCCTTCACTGCATCCACCATTCCGAACACCAGTGACACGGCCATCACAGGCGCGACAATCCGGCCTTGAGCATGCCAGAACGCTTCGCAGAAGCTAAGCGCGACCAAGGCGATGCAGGGTGGATAGATGGCGGTCAGGACGGGAATCGAGAAATGGATCAGATTCGTCAGCCCCAAGTTAGAGACCAGCAGCGAGAAGCCAGCCAGAAGCACTACCAGCGTCTTATACGACAACGGCAACAAGCGGCTGAAATACTCTGCGCAGGCGCACGTCAAGCCAACCGCGGTGACCAGGCACGCCAGCGAAATCAAGACAGCCAGAAAGCCGCTGCCCATTGAGCCGAAGGTATGCTGCACGTAGGCATGCAGCACCGCCGCGCCATTGGTTGCGCCAGCCGCCACGGCATGGCTCCCCGAGCCAAGGCGGAACAGACTGATGTAGACCAGCGCCAAGCCGACCCCGGCGATCAGCCCGGCGATGATGGCGTAGCGCGTGATCAACCGCGCAGAATCCACGCCCCTCGAGCGAATGGCGTTGACGATGACGATGCCGAACACTAACGCACCGAGCGTATCCATCGTCAGGTAACCGTTGATGAAACCCTGGGAAAACGGCGCGGCGACATAGGCCGGTTGCGCCGTGCCGACGTCGCCTGCGGGCAGCGCAAATGCGGCAATCCCGAGCACTGCCAGTGCGATGATCTTGAGCGGTGCCAGGAAGCGCCCCACGGTGTCGAGCAACCGGCCCGGATACAGCGAGATCCAGAACACCAGCAGGAAATAGACAAGGCTGTAGAGAAACAAGGCCAACGAGCTCTCGCCGGTCAGCGGTGCAAGGCCCACTTCGAACGAAACGGTCGCTGTGCGCGGCGTCGCGAACAAAGGCCCCACCGAGAGATAGCACACCGCAGCGAGCACCGTGCCCGCCACTTTACCGATGGGGCTGCTGAGCGCGTCCATCGCGCCTCCCACCTTGGCCAATGCAATGACTGTGACGACCGGCAGGCCCACGGCAGTCACCAGAAAGCCCAGCGCCGCCATCCACACATGAGGACCGGCCTGAAGGCCGACGATAGGAGGGAAAATAATATTGCCAGCACCCACAAACAACGCGAACGTCATGAAGCCAAGCGCCAGGATGTCCTGACCTTTCAACACTTTCATCGAAGAAACCACACTGCAGAATCGGAATTAAGAGGAGATTTCCCAATGGGTCGAGGGAAATGCTGCCCATCCTTTTAAGACAGGCCCTTAGGAGCATGACCGCTCCTTTTGGGAGCTGGCCGAGCAAAATGGCGGCTAGCCTACCCTATTTCCCGCTCCAACACAGGGCAGATCGACCAATGCATGCACATTCATGTCGCATTTCGGAAGTTTCTTACATATTTCGCAGATTCACTTGTAGGAGCACGCTTGCCACACTCATTACACAATGCCTGGAAACACAAAGGCCACCCTAAGGTGGCCTTTGTGGATCGAGCGATGATCGGTAAGCGATGCTTACTTCTTCATTTCCCAACCGGTCAGCTCAGCCAGGGCTTTGCCGATGTCTGCCAGCGAACGGACAGTTTTTACGCCAGCGTCTTGCAGCGCAGCGAACTTCTCGTCTGCAGTGCCTTTACCACCGGAGATGATCGCACCGGCGTGGCCCATGCGCTTGCCCGGAGGCGCCGTCACACCTGCGATGTAGGAAACGACCGGCTTGGTCACGTTTGCCTTGATGTAGGCAGCCGCTTCTTCCTCGGCCGAACCACCAATCTCACCGATCATGACGATCGCTTCGGTCTGCGGGTCGTTCTGGAACAGCTTCAGGATGTCGATGAAGTTCGAGCCCGGGATGGGGTCACCACCGATACCGACGCAGGTGGACTGACCGAAACCGGCGTCAGTGGTCTGCTTCACTGCTTCGTACGTCAGGGTGCCGGAACGCGAAACGATACCGACTTTTCCTGGCAAGTGGATGTGACCTGGCATGATGCCGATCTTGCACTCGCCCGGGGTGATGACGCCAGGGCAGTTAGGCCCGATCAGGGTCACGCCCAACTCGTCGCATTTGACCTTCGCGTCCAGCATGTCCAGGGTAGGAATGCCTTCGGTGATGCAGACGATCAGCTTGATGCCCGCGAATGCCGCTTCCAGGATCGAGTCCTTGCAGAACGGAGCCGGAACGTAGATGACCGAAGCGTCGGCGCCGGTGGCCTTGACGGCTTCGGCGACGGTGTTGAACACCGGCAGGCCCAGGTGAGTGCTGCCGCCTTTGCCTGGGGTCACGCCGCCAACCATTTTGGTGCCGTAGGCAATGGCTTGTTCGGAGTGGAAAGTACCTTGCGAGCCGGTGAAGCCCTGGCAGATGACTTTGGTGTCTTTATTGATCAGGACGCTCATTATTTGCCCTCCGCAGCTTTGACGACTTGTTGAGCAGCGTCGGTCAGGCTGGTAGCTGCGATGATGTTCAAGCCGCTTTCTGCCAGTACTTTTGCGCCCAGCTCAGCGTTGTTGCCTTCAAGGCGAACAACAACCGGGATTTTCACGCCGACTTCTTTCACGGCGCCGATGATGCCTTCGGCAATCATGTCGCAACGAACGATGCCGCCGAAGATGTTGACCAGTACTGCAGCGACGTTGCTGTCGGACAGGATGATCTTGAACGCTTCGGTCACGCGCTCTTTGGTCGCGCCGCCGCCAACGTCCAGGAAGTTGGCTGGCTTGCCGCCGTGCAGGTTGACGATGTCCATGGTACCCATGGCCAGGCCGGCACCGTTGACCATGCAGCCGATGTTGCCTTCCAGTGCTACGTAGTTCAGTTCGAACTTGGCAGCGTGGGCTTCACGCGGATCGTCCTGCGACGGGTCGTGGAACGCCTTCAGCTTGGGCTGACGGTACATGGCGTTGGCGTCGATGTTGATCTTGGCGTCCAGGCAGTGCAGATCGCCGTCGGCCTTGATGACCAGCGGGTTCACTTCCAGCAGGGCCAGATCGTGGTCCTGGAACAGTTTGGCCAGACCGGTGAAGATCTTGGCGAACTGAGCGACTTGCTTGCCTTCCAGGCCCAGTTGGAATGCCAGATCGCGGCCCTGGAATGGCTGAGCGCCGACCAGTGGGTCGATAGTGGCTTTGAGAATCTTCTCAGGTGTGTCGTGAGCGATTTTCTCGATGTCCACGCCACCCTCGGTGGACGCCATGAACACGATACGACGGCTCGAACGATCGACTACAGCGCCCAGGTACAGCTCTTTGGCGATGTCAGTGCAGGATTCAACCAGGATCTTGGTGACCGGTTGACCGTTGGCATCAGTCTGGTAAGTGACCAGACGCTTGCCCAGCCATTGGGCAGCGAACGCAGCTGCGTCTTCTTTGCTCTTGACCAGCTTGACGCCGCCGGCCTTGCCGCGACCGCCCGCGTGAACCTGGGCTTTGACGACCCACTCGGTCCCGCCGATCTTGTCGCACGCTTCTGCTGCTGCTTCCGGGGTGTCTACTGCGAAGCCTTTGGATACTGGCAGGCCGTATTCAGCAAACAGCTGCTTACCCTGATACTCGTGAAGATTCATGCTTTTTACCGTCTTCGTTAGGTACTGCGCTTCGGTGCTGCCCGTCCAGGCGTGCCGCACCACCTGTGACCGCTTCCCCTGGCAAGCGCCCTCTCTTCACCAAGGTGAGGAGACGAAGCCTGACAGGGGTTCGAGTCCGACGGACCTTCCGCGGCCAGGCTTGCGAACAAGACTGGCGACGGGCGGTCCGCCGTGGTTTTTTCTTAGCGTTTCTTCTTGTTCTGGATGTGGATGGCATGGCCATTCACAGCCAGCGCTGCTTCGTGCAGCGCTTCGGACAACGTCGGGTGCGAGAAGACCATCATGCCGATGTCTTCAGCGCTGGTACCGAATTCCATGCCGATAGCGCCCTGCTGAACCAGTTCCGCAGCGCCTGGGCCGATCACGTGAACGCCCAGTACACGGTCGGTCTTGGCGTCGGCGATGACCTTGACGAAACCGCCGGTGTCGTTGGCTGCCATTGCACGGCCGCTGGCCGCGAATGGGAATTGCCCGACGTTGACTTCCACGCCTTCGGCTTTCAAGGTCTGCTCGGTCTTGCCCACCCACGCGATTTCCGGGTGAGTGTAGATAACCGAAGGAATCAGGTCATAGTTCATCTGGGTCTTGTGACCCTTGATGCGCTCGACCACCATGATGCCCTCTTCCGACGCCTTGTGCGCCAGCATCAGACCACGAACCACGTCACCGATCGCATAGACGCCAGGCACGCTGGTTTCACATTGATCGTTGACGAAGATGAAGCCGCGCTCGTCGATGTCGACGCCGCTGTCGGCAGCCAGCAGGTCAGTCGTGACCGGACGACGGCCGACCGCGACGATCAGGCGGTCGAAGGTGATCTTCTGCTCGCCGTCCTTGTCGGTGTAGCTGACTTCGACTTCGTTGCCATTGACTTTCGAGCCGGTGACGCGAGCGCCCAGCTTGATGTCCAGGCCCTGCTTGGTGAAGGTCTTCTGTGCTTCCTTGGAAACCGCTTCGTCCGCGGCCGGCAGGAACTTCTCCAGCGCTTCCAGAACGGTGACCTTGGAGCCCAGGCGGGACCAGACCGAGCCCAGCTCCAGACCGATGACGCCAGCGCCAATCACGCCCAGACGCTCAGGGACGGCCTGGAATTCCAGGGCGCCAGTGGAGTCGACGATCACATTCTGGTCGACCGGGGCCGGCGGGATGTCGATCGGACGCGAACCGGACGCCAGAATGATGTTGTCCGCTTCGATGACTTCGGTGCTACCGTCAGGCTTGGTCAGCTCGACCTTCTTGCCGGCCAGCAGCTTGCCGTGCCCTTGCAGGGAGGTGACGCCGTTGGCCTTGAACAGGCTGGCAACGCCGCCGGTCAGGCCTTTGACGATCTGCGACTTGCGACCGACCATTGCCGGCACGTCCATCTTCACATCGCCGGAAACGGAGATGCCATGAACCCCGAACTGATTCTTGGCTTCGTAGAACTTCCAGGAACTGTCCAGCAACGCCTTGGACGGAATGCAACCTACGTTCAGGCAGGTACCGCCGAGGGCCAGCTTGCCCTCTTTATCCTGATACTTCTCGATGCAGGCAGTCGTGAAACCAAGTTGCGCAGCCTTGATAGCGGCAACATAACCGCCCGGGCCCGCGCCAATCACTACCACGTCGAATTTCTGGGACATAACAAAGTTCCTTTAGCTACAAGCTTCAAGCTGCAAGCCGCGAGCTGATCCGTATCAAACGTCAGACCCGACTCACGGCCAGCATCATTGGATGCGACTTACGGGCCGCAGGCTCCACGCCGTGCGCTGTCATCTTGAAGCGTGCGGCGTACAGCGTGCGGCTGCCTCATCAGATATCCAGCAACAGACGCGCTGGATCTTCCAGCAGGTTCTTGATCGTCACGAGGAACGTCACGGCTTCCTTACCATCGATCAGGCGGTGGTCGTAAGACAGCGCCAGGTACATCATCGGGCGAATGACCACTTGACCGTTGATCGCCATCGGGCGTTGAACGATGTTGTGCATGCCCAGGATGGCCGCTTGCGGTGGGTTGACGATCGGCGTCGACATCATCGAACCGAACGTACCACCATTGGTGATGGTGAAGGTACCGCCAGTCATCTCGTCGATGGACAGTTTGCCGTCGCGGGCTTTCTTGCCGAAGGTGGCGATGCCGCCTTCGATTTCAGCCAGGCTCATCTGTTCAGCGTTACGCAGCACCGGCACCACCAGCCCGCGGTCGCTGGAAACGGCAACGCCGACGTCCGCATAACCGTGGTAAACGATGTCCGACCCGTCGATCGAGGCGTTGACGGCCGGGAAACGTTTCAGCGCTTCGGTGGCCGCCTTGACGAAGAACGACATGAAGCCCAGGCGTACACCGTTATGGCTCTTCTCGAACAGGTCCTTGTACTTCGCGCGCAGCGCCATGACTTCGGTCATGTCCACTTCGTTGAAGGTCGTGAGCATGGCCATGGTCGATTGAGCCTCGACCAGACGCTCGGCAACCTTGGCACGCAGGCGAGTCATCGGCACACGCTTCTCGGTGCGGTCGCCGACCGCCACGACAGGGGCGGCAGCAGGAGCGGCGGAAGGCTTGGCGGCTGGCGCAGCGGCTGGAGCGGATTTCTTCGCGTCGATTGCGGCGACGACGTCTTCCTTGGTCACACGACCGTCTTTGCCGGTGCCCTTGATGCTGGACAGGGCGATGCCGTTTTCTTCAGCCAGCTTACGGGCAGCCGGAGCGCCGATAGCGTCGTCATCCGCAGCGGGAGCTGCGGCCGGTGCGGAAGCAGGTGCGGCAGCTGGAGCGGCGGCAGCAGGGGCAGCGGCTGGCGCGGCGGAGGCCGTAGCGCCTGCGTCCAGGGTCGCGATCAACTCGTTGGACAGGACGGTGTCGCCCTCGCCCTTGACGATGGAAGCCAACACGCCGTCCGCTTCGGCCAGCACTTCGAGGACGACCTTGTCCGTCTCGATGTCGACCAGCAGCTCGTCACGTTTTACCGCTTCGCCCGGTTGCTTGTGCCATTTGGAAATGGTGCCGTCGGCAACGGATTCCGGGAAAGAGGGGGCTTTGATCTCAATAGCCATTGTCTGTAATTCCTTAATTCGGTTTCTAGTGCGCGAAGGCGTTAAACGGTGAACGCGTCTTGCAGCAGTTTTTCCTGCTGTTCGGCGTGCATCGAAGCGTAACCACAGGCAGGCGCAGCGGAGGCGTCACGACCGGCGTACTCGAGGACGAGGTTACGGTTGTGATTGCCGATGCTACGACGCAAATGGTGCTGGCTGCTGTACCAGGCGCCCTGGTTCATCGGCTCTTCCTGACACCAGACCACATGGGTCAGGTTGGTGTAAGGCGCGATGGCCTCCATCAGGTCGTCTTCCGGGAACGGGTACAGCTGCTCGATACGCACGATGGCGATATCTTCGCGGCCTTCGGCACGGCGTTTTTCCAGCAGGTCGTAGTAAACCTTGCCACTGCACAGAATCAGACGGGTCACCTTGGCCGGATCGAGGGTGTCGATTTCCGGAATGACAGTCTGGAACGAGCCTTCGGCCAGATCTTCCAGGGTCGAGATCGCTAGCTTGTGACGCAGCAGGGATTTCGGCGACAGCACCACCAGCGGTTTGCGCAGCGGGCGAATCACCTGACGGCGCAGCAGATGGTAGATCTGGGCCGGGGTGGTTGGCACGCACACCTGGATGTTGTGCTCGGCGCACAGCTGCAGGTAACGCTCGAGACGTGCCGAAGAGTGCTCCGGACCTTGGCCTTCGTAGCCATGCGGCAACAGCATCGTCAGACCGCACAGACGGCCCCACTTGTGCTCGCCACTGGTGATGAACTGGTCGATCACCACCTGCGCACCGTTGGCGAAGTCACCGAACTGAGCTTCCCAGATCACCAGCGCGTTCGGCGTGGTGGTCGAGTAGCCATATTCGAACGCCAGGACGGCCTCTTCCGACAGGAAGGAGTCATACAGTTCGAACTTTGGTTGACCAGGAAACAGGTTCTGCAGCGGCAGGTAGACGCTGGCATCCTTCTGGTTGTGCAGCGCGGCATGGCGGTGCGAGAAGGTGCCGCGACCTACGTCCTGGCCGGTGATGCGCACAGGATGGCCTTCGAACAGCAACGTGGCGTAGGCCATGGTTTCCGCGTAGCCCCAGTTGATCGGCAAGCCACCGGCCTGCATCTTCTGGCGGTCTTCGTAGATCTTCTGAACCTGACGCTGAACCACGAAACCTTCCGGCAGCTCCATCTGCTTGGCAGACAGCTCCTGCAGGGTCTTGAGGTCGAAACGGGTGTCATGACGCGCCGTCCAGGCATGGCCCAGGTAGGGACGCCAGTCGACGAACAGTTCCTTGTTCGGCTCCTTGACCAGGCTCTTGACCACATGCATGCCGTTGTCCAGCGCGCTGCGGTATTCGTCGACCTTGGCCTGGGCACCTTCAGCGTTGAGCACACCCGCGGCAGCGAGTGCATCGGCATACAGCTCACGGGTGGTGCGCTGCTTGGCGATCTGCTGGTACATCAATGGCTGGGTACCGCTTGGCTCGTCGGCCTCGTTGTGGCCACGACGGCGGTAGCAGACCAGGTCGATCACCACGTCACGCTTGAACTGCATGCGGTAGTCGATCGCCAACTGGCTGACGAACAGCACTGCTTCAGGATCGTCGCCATTCACGTGCAGGATGGGCGCCTGGATCATCTTCGCCACATCGGTCGCGTATTCGGTCGAACGCGCATCCAGCGGGTTGCTGATGGTGAAGCCCACCTGGTTGTTCACCACGATGTGGATCGTGCCGCCCGTCTTGAAGCCGCGTGTCTGGGACATCTGGAAGGTCTCCAGAACCACGCCCTGACCGGCGAATGCCGCGTCACCGTGGATGGAAATCGGCAGCACCTTCTCGCCGGTGGTGTCGTTGCGGCGGTCCTGACGGGCGCGCACTGAACCTTCCACCACAGGAGAAACGATTTCCAGGTGAGACGGGTTGAACGCCATGGCCAGGTGGACTTCGCCACCGGTGGTCATGACGTTGGAAGAAAAGCCCTGGTGGTATTTCACGTCACCGGAGCCCAATTCGACCTTCTTCTTGCCTTCGAACTCGTCGAACAGCTCGCGAGGGTTCTTGCCGAACGTGTTGACCAGAACGTTGAGACGGCCGCGGTGGGCCATGCCGATGACGATTTCCTTGGTGCCGTAGGAACCGGAACGCTGAATCAGCTCATCCAGCATCGGAATCAGGCTTTCGCCACCTTCCAGGCCGAAACGCTTGGTGCCCGGGTACTTGGTCCCCAGGTACTTTTCCAGACCCTCGGCCGCGGTGACGCGCTCGAGCAGATGGCTCTGAATGTCGGCGGAGTAAGCTGGACGGCCCCGCACGCTTTCGAGGCGCTGCATGAACCAGTTGCGCTGATTGGAATCGACGATATGCGTGAACTCGGCACCGATGGTGCGGCAATATGTCTTCTGCAACGCGTCGACGATTTCGCGTAGGCTCGCCTCCTCCTTGCCGATGAACAGGTCGCCGGCGCGGAAGGTGGTATCGAGGTCAGCGTTGGTCAGGCCGTAATGGTCGATCGACAGGTCAGCTGGCGCAGTACGCTTCCACAAACTCAGCGGGTCGAGCTGCGCACCCTGATGGCCGCGCATACGGTACGCCTGGATCAGTCGCAGCACTTCGACTTGCTTCTTCTCGTGTTCGCTGCTCACGCTACCGGCGGAGACCGGCTGTGCGCGGCGCTGGTTCTTGCCCAGCAACACAAAATGATCGCGAACCGTAGAGTGCGATACATCGGTGACAGTGCTGCCATCTGCCGGCAGCGTCTGGAAGTAGGTGCGCCATTCTTCTGGCACAGCGTTAGGGTCGTGCAGGTAGAGCTCATAGAGCTCTTCCACATAGGCAGCGTTACCACCTGAAAGGTGGGCGCTGTTCCACATGCGCTGCATCACGCTTTCTTGCATGCTTGGTCACCCTCGGTTAGGGGACACCACCGGCGTCGACGCCCGAGCCTGCTTGGAATCCATCCCGCGACGATATCGAGTCGCGCACGAATCCGGCTGCCAGGGATCACGCAGATAGTCCGGGTACCAGCCCGGATGCCCCTGCTGGTCTCATTTCTTCAAATAAGAGCCGCAGCCATATGACCGCTGCTCAGGTTTAAACTCCGGCGCCGGTTGAAGCCTGCGCCGCAGCGTTTGCGGGTACAACATTTTCAAATACTGCGATGTATCGATGCCACAGGGTGCAACGAACCGGCCCGTAGCGTTGCCGCACGGGCCGGAACATCAGATACCGCTGGTCAGAAGCATGCTGCGAACGTGACCGATGGCCTTGGTAGGGTTCAGGCCTTTCGGGCAAACGTTCACGCAGTTCATGATCCCGCGGCAACGGAATACGCTGAACGGATCATCCAGCGACGCCAGGCGCTCCTGGGTCTTGGTATCACGGCTGTCAGCCAGGAAACGATAGGCTTGCAGCAGTGCGGCCGGACCGAGGAACTTGTCGGGATTCCACCAGAACGAAGGGCAGGACGTCGAGCAGCACGCGCACAGGATGCATTCGTACAGGCCGTCCAGCTTCTCGCGCTCCTCAGGCGACTGCAGACGCTCGATGGCCGGCGCCGGCGTGTCGTTCTGCAGGAATGGCTTCACCTTCTCGTACTGCTTGTAGAAGATGCTCATATCGACGACCAGGTCACGAATGACCGGCAAGCCAGGCAGCGGACGCACCACCAGCTTGTTGTTCTTCACGACGGCAGACAGCGGCGTGATGCACGCCAGGCCGTTCTTGCCGTTGATGTTCATGCCGTCGGAACCGCAGACGCCTTCACGGCAGGAACGACGGTAGGAGAACCCTTCGTCCTGCTCTTTGATCAGCGCCAGCACGTCCAGCACCATCAGGTCCTTTCCGCCGGTATCGACGTCGAACACCTGGGTTTTAGGCGCCGAGTCGGTATCGGGGTTGTAACGATAAACTTCGACTTTCAACATAGCAGCCACCCTTAGTAAGTCCGGACTTTAGGTTCGAACGCCGGAACGGTCTTCGGCGCGAAGTTGACGCCGCGCTTGGCAACACGCTTTTCACCCGGATAGTACAGGGTGTGGCACAGCCAGTTGACGTCATCACGGTCTTCGAAGTCTTCACGGGCGTGAGCGCCGCGAGATTCAGTACGGGTGTTGGCCGCGATCGCCGTGGCTTCAGCGACTTCCAGCAAGTTCTGCAACTCCAGCGCTTCGATACGCGCGGTGTTGAAGCCTTGGGACTTGTCGTTGATCTTCACGTTGGCGATGCGCTCGCGCAGGCCCGCCAGTTGCTCGATCCCCTTCTCCATGTATTCACCGGTACGGAACACACCGAAGTAGTTCTGCATGCAGCTCTGAAGCTCGCGCTTCAGGCTGGCAACGTCTTCGCCTTCGGTACGGCTGTTCAGCGCGTTCAGACGGTTCAGGGCAACATCGATGTCGGTGTCGCTGGCGTCGGCATATTCAATGCCTTCGGTCAGCGCTTTTTCGAGGTGCAGACCCGCAGCACGCCCGAAGACCACCAGGTCGAGCAGCGAGTTGCCGCCCAGACGGTTGGCGCCATGAACCGATACGCAAGCCACTTCACCGACGGCGAACAGACCCGGAATGATCTGGTCATTGCCTTCGGCGTCCATGGTGATCGCCTGGCCGTGAATGTTGGTAGCGACGCCGCCCATCATGTAGTGACAGGTCGGAACCACGGGAACCGGCGCGACGACTGGGTCGACGTGGGCGAAGGTCTTCGACAGTTCGCAGATACCGGGCAGGCGGCTGTGCAGCACTTCCTCACCCAGGTGGTCCAGCTTCAGCAGTACGTGGTCCTTGTTAGGGCCCACACCATTGCCAGCGATGATCTCCTTGACCATGGAACGCGCAACCACGTCGCGGCCTGCCAGGTCTTTCGCGTTCGGCGCGTAACGCTCCATGAAGCGTTCGCCGTGCGCGTTGATCAGGTAGCCACCTTCACCGCGGCAACCTTCGGTGACCAGTACACCTGCGCCCGCAATGCCGGTCGGGTGGAACTGCCACATTTCGATGTCCTGAACCGGAACACCCGCACGCAGTGCCATGCCGATGCCATCGCCGGTGTTGATCAGGGCGTTGGTAGTAGAAGCATAGATGCGCCCTGCACCGCCCGTGGCCAGCACGGTGGCCTTGGACTTGATGTACATGGTTTCGCCGGTTTCGATGCAGATCGCGATCACGCCGACGAAGGCGCCTTCGGAGTTCTTCACCAGGTCGACGGCGTAGTACTCGTTGAGGAAGGTGGTGCCTGCCTTGAGATTGCCCTGGTACAGGGTGTGCAGCAGCGCGTGACCGGTACGGTCGGAGGCCGCGCAGGTACGGGCAGCCTGACCGCCTTTACCGAAGTCCTTGGACTGACCGCCGAACGGACGCTGATAGATGCGACCGGTTTCGGTGCGGGAGAACGGCAGACCCATGTGGTCCAGTTCGAAGACCGCTGCTGGGCCTTCCTGACACATGTATTCGATAGCGTCCTGGTCGCCGATGTAGTCGGAACCCTTGACGGTGTCGTACATGTGCCAGCGCCAGTCATCGTTCGGGTCGGCCGACGCAATGGCGCAGGTGATGCCACCCTGGGCGGATACGGTGTGGGAGCGAGTCGGGAAGACCTTGGTGACTACGGCGGTCTTGTGGCCGCCCTGAGCCAACTGCAGGGCAGCACGCATGCCTGCACCGCCGCCACCGATGATGATGGCGTCGAAGGATAGTGTCTTGATGTTAGCCATGAATCAGATACCCCAAAGAATCTGCACACCCCAGACGAAGTACGCGAACATCACGATGCCGCAGACCGCCTGGAACAGGAAACGCACAGCCAGCGCGGACTTGCCGAAGCTCATGGGCGTCAGGTAGTCGGTCGCGATGGTCCACATGCCGACCCAGGCGTGAGCGCCCAGGGCCACGAGGGCCAGCAGACTGAAGATGCGCATTCCGTTATGGGAGAAGAGGCCATGCCACTGGGCGAAATCCAGGCCCGGGTGAACGACCAGGTATCCGATCAGGAAAATGAAATAAGCCGCGAGCACTACAGCGGAGACGCGTTGCGCCATCCAATCGTAGAGGCCCGAACGAGACAGGTTCGTAACGCTGGTTACCATATCCAAACTCCCGCCAGAACGATCAGCACCACGGAAACGGCGATGACGATTTTCGAGCCCAGCTTTCCGCCTTCAAGCGTTTCACCGACACCCGAATCCATGATCAGGTGACGAACGCCCGCCACCAGGTGGTACAACAGGGCAGACAGAAGCCCCCATGCGATGAACTTGGCCAGAGGACTGGTCAAGGACGCCTTCACGTCGGCGAAACCCTCTTCGGAGCCCAGCGACTTGCCCAGCGCGTACAACATGAAGGCAATGCCGATGAAGAGAATGATGCCGGAGATGCGGTGAAGGATCGACGTGATCGCGGTGATGGGGAGTTTGATGGTCCTTAGGTCTAGGTTTACAGGTCGTTGGCTTTTCACGGCTTTTTTTTCACACTGAAGAGCCCCTAGGAATCAGGGCAAGTTGTTGGGAAGTGCACTGGTCAGGTACCCACTACCCAGGAAGTGACGACCCCCAGAAAAACGGGCCTGCGAGCCCCTGGCGGTCGGGTGCCGAGTATAGACAGTTAGCCAACTAATGACAACGCACCCGCCCTCCCCTAATGGCGGATTGCGCTGGCGGAATAAAAGGCGTAAATGGCAGTGAATTTCGTGGAAAAGCCACACTTAAAGCCCTCTGCCAGAAGACTTTTGGCAAATTGACTTTAGAATTTATCTCACTATAGTGATGCGGGCCCTGCGTGGGGGGCCTGTCTGATGATTTGAAGCATAAATAGGAGGCCACATGGCTGACAAAAAAGCGCAGTTGATCATCGAGGGCGCTGCCCCCGTCGAGCTGCCCATTCTGACCGGCACCGTTGGTCCCGATGTCATCGACGTACGCGGCCTGACCGCCACCGGACGCTTCACATTCGACCCAGGCTTCATGTCGACCGCCTCATGCGAATCCAGGATCACCTACATCGACGGTGACAACGGCATCTTGCTGCATCGCGGCTACCCGATCGAGCAACTGGCCGAGCAGTCCGACTACCTCGAAACCTGCTACCTGCTGCTCAATGGCGAACTGCCTACCGCCGAGCAGAAAGCCGAATTCGTCGAGAAAGTGAAGAACCACACGATGGTTCATGAACAGTTGAAGACGTTCTTCAACGGCTTCCGTCGCGATGCTCACCCGATGGCCGTCATGTGCGGCGTGGTCGGCGCGCTCTCGGCGTTTTACCACGACTCGCTGGACATCAATAATCCGCAGCACCGTGAAATCTCGGCGATCCGCCTGGTCGCCAAGATGCCGACCCTTGCGGCCATGGTGTACAAGTACTCCATGGGCCAGCCCATGATGTACCCCCGCAATGACCTGAGTTACGCCGAAAACTTCCTGCACATGATGTTCAACACGCCGTGCGAGATCAAACCGATCAGCCCGACGCTGGCCAAGGCCATGGACCGGATCTTCATCCTTCACGCCGACCATGAGCAGAACGCTTCGACCTCCACCGTACGCATGGCAGGTTCCTCGGGTGCCAACCCGTTCGCCTGTATTGCCGCGGGCATCGCAGCCTTGTGGGGCCCTGCCCACGGCGGCGCCAACGAAGCAGTGCTGACCATGCTCGATGAAATTGGCGATGTCTCCAACATCGACAAGTACATCGCCAAGGCCAAGGACAAGAACGACCCGTTCAAGCTGATGGGCTTCGGTCATCGCGTCTACAAGAACCGCGACCCGCGCGCCACGGTAATGAAACAGACCTGCGACGAAGTGCTGCGCGAACTGGGCATCACCAACGATCCGCAGTTGGAACTGGCCATGCGCCTCGAAGAGATCGCGCTCACCGATCCTTACTTCATCGAGCGCTCGCTGTACCCGAACGTCGATTTCTACTCGGGCATCATCCTCAAGGCGATCGGCATCCCAACCAGCATGTTCACGGTCATCTTCGCGCTGGCGCGTACCGTGGGCTGGATCTCCCACTGGAAGGAAATGCTTTCCAGTCCGTACAAGATTGGCCGTCCGCGCCAACTGTACACTGGCGAAACGTCCCGCGACATCAAGCCCCTGGCTGAACGAAAGTAAGCGCGAGACAACTGAAAAAGGCTGCCACTGGCAGCCTTTTTTGTTCCGCATGAAAAATCGTCCGGGTTATTTCGATGCGCGATCCCGCAGCGCCTTGAGCGTATTGAACGGCGCATCCACCACGAACTTGTTCGCCACCCAGGAAGGTACGCTCCCGCCTGGTTCAGTATGCACCTGGTAGGTCACCTCTGTTTCATTCGGCCCCTTGGGCACGAGTTTCCAAAACCCCTCCACTTGCGCCACCCGAACGAAGCCTTTCTCTTCCGGAATGTACGTCGGCTGCCCGAGTAACTTGCGCGTCAAGCTTCCATCAGCACCTTCAACCGTTGTGATTTGCAGCACCGAGTCACGAGGCGTAACGGGCCAAGGGGTGTTGAATTGCGTGTAGGTCCAGGCCTTGTCACCCTCGAGCTTGAGCACTTTCTGCAGCTTGCACTCATGCACCCAGGCACAGGCACCCGCCACGTCCTCTTGCAAGCTGCGCAGCTTCGCAACGCTGGCCTTGATGGTGGTCACACCCCGATAAGCCTTGTATTGCGAGCCAGGAACGTCACTTAGAGAGACCTTGATGCCGTCCTCGTCCTTGGCGACCTTCCAGTCTTCGGCTTGGACGGCGCTCGCCACCAGTACAGTCATGCTCAGCCCTAAGGCAATCCGGTACAGCGAACCCATATTCTTATTCCTTATTGTTTGTCGTTCAGATACTCAGATCCACCGCCCCCGCCGCCTTTCATGCGACCGAGGTAGCCTGCTCCCACCACCCAATCAAACGCACGGCTTCTTCGAAACTACTGCCGCAGACCTCGGGGTCGGCTGAGAAACCGCCACACACCGGAGGACGCTGAGGCTGGCCGAAAATCAGACACCGCTTGTCCGCAGAAAGCTGGATACAGCGCTCACCCGCAGGCTTGCCATGGGGCATCCCGGGGATGGGTGAGGAAATAGACGGCGCAATGCAGCAGGCACCGCAGCCCGGACGGCATTCCATGACGATTTCTCTAAAGACGTGATGAGAGCGAATACGATCTTAACCGCTGAAACGCGCGTTTGAAATGCCGCGTAACAGCCCAAACCAGGCTACATCACTGAGTGAATTTGAAATCCAGGGCGGCACCGTCGACCTCCTTGCGCGCTTCATTGCGCAACTGCAACTCCATTTCGTTACTCAACAAACGCCCCTGAAGCTGAAAGTCAGAGGGTTGCTGGGCATCCGGAAACATCTTCGGCAACAGCGGCTTGCCGCCCGTCTGCGGGGACTTCGTCCTGCCGCCCGCCGTGATTACATTCGCCGGAGGGGTCAGTTGCTTGACCATGTCCGGTGGCAGGCTCAAATCCAGAGCGGCCTTGGGCAGACGCGTCTCTTTCACCACCTGCGACGGGGATTTGCTCTTGCTGGAAACCGGCGCGCGGTTTGCGATCTCGGCGTTATCCGCTTTGACCTTGGCTGATTTGGCATTGGCTGTGGGGGTTTTCTGCTGCCCAACCGATTCCTTGGCAGGCACTTTGGCCAACTTCTCCTCAGGCGCCCTGCCCCCTGCTGGCTTGGAGCCTGCGGTCACAGGCACGACATTGATGTTGGGCTTAAGCTCGTGCACCGGCTCACCGGGGATGGACGCTGCTACGGGAGCACGTTGAGCACTTTCGGGTTCGGGGGACGCGCGCTCAACCTTGGCCTGTGGTGCCTGAGCGGCGACTTTGGGAGGCGGCGCAGTCGGCTTGTCGGGATCGCATCCTGACAGAATGACAAGCACTGAAAGTCCCACACAACGAAGAAAATTCATAATCGAACGGCAGTAAAAAGGCAGAAGCCGATATGCTGGCCCTTTGCATGGCCGCTGACAAGTGAATGCACTGCCAGTCGACCTCTCTAACTCGTATAGAGTGGAAAGCGCTCAGCGGACCAAGTTCACCAGGATTGACCGCTGTCCTGACACAACTGTTTGGCAAGCATACCCAGCGTCATCAGCGCACGTTCCGCCTCCCGATTCCACGGCAAGCCACAGTTCAGGCGAATGCAGTGATTGAACTGCTCCGTGTTGCTGAAAATCAGGCCCGGCGCAATGCTGATCCCCTGCTCCAGCGCCCGGACGTGCAATTCCTGCGTGTTGACGCGCCCTGGCAAGCTGATCCAAAGGATGAACCCGCCTGCAGGGCGGCTGATCTGCGTCCCCTCTGGAAACATCTGCTGCACCGCCAGCTGAAATGCGCTCAGATTTTTCCGGTGTTCATGCCGGATGTAGCGCAGATGGCGGTCATAACCGCCGTTCTCCAGATAGGAAGCGACCGCCATCTGCGTGACACTGCACGCCGAGTGCGTGCTGAACGTCTGCAAGCGCTGAATTTCCGCCTGATACTTGCCCGCGATCATCCAACCGATACGCACACCGGGCGACAGCGTTTTGGAAAAACTCGAACAATAGATCACCCGCCCTAGACGATCGAACGCCTTGAGGGCCTTCGTCTTGTTCTGCTCATACATCAGCTCGCCGTAAATATCGTCCTCGATCACCTGAATATCGAAATCCGACGCCAACCGCAGCAAGTGTTTCTGTCGCTCCTCCGGCATGGTGCTGCCCAAGGGGTTGCTCAAGCGCGAGGTCATGACCAACGCCTTGATCGACCATTGATTGGCGGCCAACTGCAAGGCTTCCAGGCTGATGCCTGTGTTGGGATCGCTGGGGATTTCGATCACTTTCAGGCCCAACAGGTCCGCCAGTTGCAACAGCCCATAATAGGTGGGGGATTCGGCGGCGATCAGATCGCCCGGACGGGTCAGCACCCGCAGCGACATCTGCAGCGCATCGACACAGCCATGGGTGATGACAATGTCTGAAGGATCAACCACGACCCCCGCGTCACGCATGCGGATTGCCACCTGACGACGCAACGGCTCGAAGCCGGGGCTGAACATGTAATTGAATGCACGCGGACTGTGGAACCGAGTGACTTTGGCCAACTGCTGATGCAATGCGCGCAACGGCAGGTAATCGATGTGCGGAACGGCCGCTCCGAAAGCAAACACGCCTTCGCGACGCGCCTCGACCAGAACCTGTTGAATGATGCTGGCACGGGTAACGAGGCCGGGGCGCTCAACCCGGGCGATGTCCGGCGTCGGGGCCGTCAGAGCCGGCGTCTGGTGCACGTAGTAACCGGACTGGGGGCGTGCCCGAATCAGCCCTTGATCTTCGAGATTCGCATAAGCCTGCAACACCGTGGCATGGCTGACGTTGAGCTGTGAGCTCATCTTGCGTACGGAGGGCACCCGCTCGCCGGGCTGATACACGCCTCGGCGAATGTCTTCAGCCAACTGCTGAGCGATGCGTTGATACAGCAGAAGATTGGTCATTTCGAGTCCCTCGAAGCACGTTTTACGCGCCATGACCCAATCATCAGCGGGCACCGGCGCGAGCAGTTCACCATTACAGTTG
Organism: Pseudomonas sp. GD03842; assembly: GCF_029841165.1. Lineage (NCBI taxonomy): Bacteria > Pseudomonadati > Pseudomonadota > Gammaproteobacteria > Pseudomonadales > Pseudomonadaceae > Pseudomonas > Pseudomonas sp. GD03842. The sequence continues at coordinate 151,274 of NZ_JAOCEA010000015.1, forward strand.
CGAAGTGTACGGGGACAGTTAGCCCTCCGACTAGTCATACATCGGTTTGCGGATCAATTCATGCGCACTCCTCCCGCCAGCCCTCGAACAGACCTCTTTTCACCGCCCATGAAAAAGCCCGGCTTTTCAACGAAAAACCGGGCTTGGTGAGGGATGCTTAGCGAGGGGCGCTCAACACGCCCTTGTCGTCAGAAAACACGATTTCAACCCGACGATTCTGCGCCCTGCCACGCTCAGACGTGTTTGCACTCACTGGAAATTGATCGCCGTACCCCTCGACCTGAATACGCTCGTCATCAATGCCGAGATCGGAGAGGACATCGGCCACCGCCTGTGCACGGTCGCGAGACAACTGCAGATTCTCCCGACTGTCCCCAGTGCCGTCGGTGTAACCCTCGATCCGCACCACGCGTTTTGGGTTGTATTGAAGGAACTGGACGACCTTCAGCACCGTACGGTTCGCCGAGCTCTTCAATTCGGCGCGCCCAGTGTCGAACAACATGTCGCCAAGGGTCATGACAAGCCCTCGCTCGCTTTGCTGGGTCGAGAGGCTGACCACCTGATCTTCGGCCCACTGGCCTTGTTTCTGGGCGCCCGCCAACTTCGCTTCACGCAGCGCCAGTTGCAGGCGCTGACGCTCCAATTCCAGGCGTGCAAGCTTCTCCTGATTGAGCAACAGCCGACTGTGCTCAGCCGCGATGGCGCTGTAGCGACTGCTCAGATAGGCGTAATGGGTAACGTCCTCCGAACTGCCGATGTAGCTGGACAAGCGCTCGGCCCGCGCCAGCAACTCACCGGCCCGGATCACATCCCTGGGCGCACTGCGCAACACATTGGTGTCGCCCTTCACTTTCTGGAAATCGGTATTGGCGCGCTGCAGGGCTTGCTCGCTGGCCTGGTGACCGGCACAGCCATACAGGCCGGCGCAGCCCAACAACAGCCCAAGCGCCAGCGTACGGGGAATGCGATTCATTGGCTGGTCCCCAATTGTTTACGCAGGCGCTCGAGCCGCCCGTTCACCTGATTCAACTGCTCGTCGCTCTTTTGCGTCAGAACACGCGCTTCGGCGAGCCGGGCGTCCAGCTCGGCCTGTTCTGCCTGCATGCGGGCATCCTTGTACGACTGGTGGGTCATGTCAGCCTTGGCCTGTGCAAGCTTTGCCTGCGCAGCGGCCATGTCCGGCTCATCTTCCGTTGCACCAACGGCCGAGGCCTGAGCGACCGCTTGTTCGGTGAGCTTGAGTTGCTCTGTCGGCGCAGGGTCGGTGGCGCAGCCGAACAGCGAAGCGATCGCCATGGCCGCCAACATGGGGCGGACTTTCAAAAAGAAACTCAAAAAAACATTCCTACTGATGGGTGGCCCTACGGATGGGTAACGCTGGTCGGCTGCTGAAGCTGGGCCTTCCACAATTCGAGATTGCGCGAGAGGGCTTCGGCTGCACGACCGGAAGCCGCCAATTCTGTCATCTTTTTCGCCAACTGTCCGCGCAGCCAAGGCTCGTTGCAGGCGGAATTGAACGACAACGCCAGATACAGCCCAGGACGGTCCAGCGCAAGGGGTTGTGCCTGCAGGTCCTTGTCGATGGCCAGCGCTTGGGTCAGCGCCATGGCGGCGTAGCGACCGGCAAGTACGTATTCGACCTGTCCCATCATCAGCTTCTGAAAAGTCTGAGTCAGGTTAGGCTGCCGCTCGACGGCAAGGTGTTCTTTGATGGCGCTTTCAAAACCGGGGGTGATGCGGGTCTTTTCCGAAATGGCGCCCGGATGCCCGTGCAGATCCGCCAAGGCATTGAACGGCTGAGCATGCCCTGAGCGGGTCCAGACCATGATCTCGTTCTGCGCGATGGGGGGATGGATGAAATCCAGGGCTTCAAGCTCATTGGTATTCAGTGGCGTGTCTGCCAGCAAATCCATACGACCCGAGCGCACTTCTTCCAGCGCCTGACTGCGTTTGCCGCCATACAACACCTCAACCTTGACCCCCATCTGCGTCGCGGCGTCCTTGAGCAGATCGGCATTGGCGCCCATCAGATGCACAGGATCATGGGGATCGCGCCACAGGTAGGGGGGCGCATCCGGGCTGCCGGTCACCACCAGCCGAT
>NZ_JAOCEA010000016.1:0-148386 GCF_029841165.1 Pseudomonas sp. GD03842
CAACGGATCTGCCCCCGATCTTAGCGGCGCCCTTAACCAGGCCATACGGGTCCCGAAACCGAGGGCTGATCCATCGGCGAGGGTGACTCCGATTCACCGTTCCGCTTTTACAGCGGCCCCATTTTTGGCAAGAACAAAATAGAGTCGCCCGCAAAGAGCGAAACCCCAGCTCCCAGCCCACGCGCAAACGGATCTGCCCCCAATCTCAACGGCACCCATCACTGGGCCATACAGGTCCCGACACCGAGGGCCGATCCATTGGCAAGCATGACGCCGACTCACGAACCGCTTCGTGGAACCGTCGTCGACCCTGGGCCACTCAAGGGGACCGAATACATGGAATAGGTGGTTCCCGATGTTGCCCCCCGTCACGCGACCTGTAACCGCTGCCATCACCAGTACCACCCCCTCAATGGACGGTGGCACCCGCTCCGTGGCACAGCGTTCCGGCGTCAGCCCACGCATCGCACCGGGCAGCACGTCACTGGCGACGATGGGACGCAGTGCCAGTCTGGATTTGCCGTCTTCCCGTCAACGTCGCGGCCAGGACGCTCGAGATGTGCCACGCTCGGTGAGGTCGAGCGCGTCGGCGCCCCATCTTGGTCGCTCGTCGGGGAGCGTGCCGGACAGCGCACTGGGGTTGCTCACCGACCGCATGGAGGCTCCGGAGCAGGGCACTTCCATAGGGCAATTGATGGATTCGCAGGCGCCCGGTAGGTTGCCATCCCATGCGCCCAACAGCCCGTTGCGCCAGCAAGTGCTGGACGCTGCCGCCACCCGCACTCGGCTGGGTGAGTTGCCCGACCGCATGGAGGTTCCGGACCAGGGCCCTTCGATAGGGCAGGTGATGGATTCGCCGGCGCCCGGTCGGTTGCCATCCCATGCGCCCAACAGCCCGCTGCGCCAGCAAGTGCTGGACGCTGCCGCCACCCGCACTCGGCTAAGTGAGTTGTCAGACCGCATGGAGGTTCCGGACCAGGGCCCTTCGGTAGGGCAGACGATGGATTCGCCGGCGCCCGGTCGGTTGCCATCCCATGCGCCCAACAGTCCGCTGCGCCAGCAAGTGCTGGACGCTGCGGCCACCCGCACTCGGCTGGGTGAGTTGTCCGACCGCATGGAAGCCCCGGACCAGGGCCCTTCGATAGGGCAGACGATGGATTCGCCGGCGCCCGGTCGGTTGCCATCTCATGCGGCCAACAGCCCGTTGCGTCAGCAAGCGCTGGACGCTGCCGCCACCCGCGCCCGGCTAAGTGAGTTGTCCGACCGTATCGAAGAACCCGCTCACGGACTCTCTATCCATCAGGCGATGGCTTCGTTAACGCCTGGTCGCCTGCCCTCGCGTCCGCCACCCAGTTCGCTGCGTCAGCAGTTGGCACAACTCGGACGGCAGCCAACGCCTCCCACGCCTCCGCCGCCTGTGCCCAATCCGGCTGCGACGGCGGCAGCGAACGCGCCGCTGGCCGGGCCGACCATGACCATGGCCTTGCACGATCACCAACTGCAGATGGGTGCCGAACCGCTGGACCACTTGGTCCAGGCGGTGCTCGGCAAACCGGAAAATCGCTTCCAGTTGCTTGACGCACAGCATCACCTGCTGCTCGACACAGACAACCGGCTGGTGCATGCCCACGCCGGTCCCGGTGCGATCACCCTGCTCAAGGGCAGCGTTGCACTGAGCAGTCGACTGCCACCGGACAACGGTCACCTGAGCGTCGGCAACCACGGCATTCAGGTTGGTCAGACCGCAGCGACGGCCACGGGCACCGGCCTGAAGCTGCCAGAGTCAGGGCTGCTGGCGCAGATCAACGGCGTGCATCAGGGGCATGGCAAACACTGGCGCACGGAGGATAAAAAGCTTTACCAGCTCACGGCGTCGGGTTGGGAAGCGCAAGACGCGGCCCGCGATTACAGCAGCCTGCACAGCCTGGGGCGCGATGCGGTGTACGGCATTGATGACGACGGCAAGGTGCGCGCCCTGCAAGACCCCCAACGACCTCTGGCCTTCGTGCACAAGGCCAGCGACGTCGCCAGAACGGCAAGCGGCGATCACCTGGCGATTACCAAGGAGAACGAAACATTCAACATCGAGTTGCTGCGGGGCGATGCGGCCAGCCAGGTTCAGCCCTTTGCCATTGCCGGGCGCACTGGCCCGCTCGGCAGCGGCGATGAACCCAAAGCGTTGGCCGTCGCCGGCAACGCCGTGTTTGTCGCCACCGCCAATGGCAAATTGCTGAGCGCCGATATCAACCAGTTGCCATTGTCGTTCAGCCAGGTTCGTGAGCAACCTTTGCTGGCGGCGTCGCTCGGGGCCCATCGTTTCACCGGGCTGTTCACCGACAGCGACGGTACCCTGCATGCCAAGGTCAAGGGTGCCAACGGTCAGGAACACGCGTGTCCGATGCAGGAAGGCAGCCCCCGTCCTGCTTTCCAGCCTGGCTGGAACATGACACAGGCCCTGACACTGGACAGCCGACGGGGGCTGCCCGACGTCAAGCCGCCGACCCATGAGCAGTTGCACTTGCCCTACGGCAGCATTGCCGCACACGACAAGCAGTTGATGCTGCTGGATGCCCGAACGGGCCTGTGGAAAAAGGCCAAGGAAAAAGACCTGCAAGACGTGCAGATCGGTCAAGACAAGAACGCTTACATTGTGACCAAGGAGGGCGAGGTCAAGCCGTTGGCGGTCAATCAGCAATCGGCCAGCCATCAATTCAATGACGGCCCGGATCTGAACCTGCCGGGACGCACCACCGAGGTCAAGGCCGGTTCGGTCATGCCGGGGCTTGGAGGCATCAAGGCCGAAAAGATTGCGGTGCTCAACGATCAGCGCTTCGTCACCCTGAGCGAAGGCAAGCTGCGGGTGCACGATCAGAAGCGTCCCCGGCATCAATTGCCCGCGACGCCGGGAGGCGGGAAGGTCACCGCCCTTGCCACCGGTGGCAAGGACTTGTTCGCCCTCAGTGGCGGCAGCATCCATCGAATGGACGGCGCCACCTGGGCGTCGAACGACATCACTCCACGTCGAGGGGACGCTTGGCAGGCAGTCCCCACTACAGGCCTGACAGGCGGCGCCATCCTTCAGATGCGCACCGGCAGCGAAGGGCAGCTCTTGGCCAGAACCGCCGACGGCGAGTTCGCGCTGGACGGCAACGCCTGGAGCCGCGATAAGGCGAGCACAGCCAATGCCCCATCCAATCATGGGAGCTTCGGCGCGCTGAAGGATCGTGAAGCGTTGTTTGGCGTACCCACCGTAGGGCACCTGCCTAAACTCGACCCGACGGCCAAGTTCGACACCACGGTGTTTGGTCGTGGCAACGCTCAGCAATTGCACGCCAAGGAGCTGGCGCCCACCCAGCTAGGGTTTCTGAAGGCGCACCTGTTACCCAGCCGACTCTTGAAAACCCCGGCCATGCTCAAGGTGGCGGAAGATTACGTCGAGCATAAATACCGAGGCCGCGCCGGGCTGAGTGAGGTCTACCAGGCGCAAGAGGGCGCCCTGCAGGCCTTCGATCAACTCCGGACGGAGCAGCGCGACTCGGGCAACCTCACCCGTTTGCCGACGCCACCTATCGGCGATCGCCTCCGGGCGCTCAAGACCCAACATGAGGACCCGGCCACTCAGGAGCTTCTGCAACTGTTCGAGTGGTTGAGCAAAGAGGTCACCGATAGTCTCCATTTGCAGCTACGCACCTTGGGTGAGCATTCACCTGGCATCGGCCTGAGTACTCGCAATCCGTTGAACCTCAACAGTGGCCCCAACCCTGGCTATCGGCCGTCGACCCGCGCGCAGGACAACTTCGTCGAACAACTGCACGGTGTGCTTCAGGAGGCAGGGTTGCCGCGTGACAACCCCGCCCGCCAACTGCTCGACCAGATGAGGTCGAACCATGTCGTGATCGAACGCTCATCCAGCAAATTGCCAGGCAGTCGCCGTGATGGTCACGACGACATGTCGCTGGTCAAAGCGCGGCTGGCGCACAACGCGGTGCTGTTTAATGACATCGAGGCGCAACTGACCGCTCTGGAAACGGCATTGGCCGCAGCGCAACCCACCGCGCAGGCCGGCGCCGCTGCCAATGCGCAGCCGGATCCCGTGCAGACGGTCGCCGCCAATCTGGCGGACCTGCACAACCGGCAGTGGGGCAATAATCAGCTCAAGCAACTGACGGACGCCGGATTCAACAACCATACCCAACTGGAAGCCGACTACGACGCACTCAAGAGCATCCTCAAGTACCTGCGCAAAGAACATCACCCGGTGTCGATGAACCTGCGCCAGGGGCTGGAAACCGATCAGGCGCGCATCGGTGAAAAATTGCTGACGGCCATCCGCGAGCTGGAGCCAAGAGAGAACATCAAGATCAACCGCGTCTACAGCGGCGGTGGCGCGGCGACCCTGGGGTTCGACGCGGGTATTGCGGTGTTGGGGCCTCGGGTGAGCGTCGATCCCGAGCGCACCTACGCGTTGACCCTTACACGCTTTGACCGAGGCCTGAAGGTGTCGATCGGTCGTGACGGAGCGCTCACCGTGGGGACGTCTATGATCGCGGGCGGCGTGGTGACCGGCAAGGACGCTGGCAACGCGGGCAACGTCCCGGGGAGCACGGAAGTGCACACGTCCAGCTCTGGCAGTGATCATGAACGGCACACGACAGTGGGTGGCCGTTTCGGTGGCTCGCTGGACGTCAAGAACAAATTCACTCAAACCCAGGCGCTCAGTTTTTTCGTGCGCGAGGACGAGTTGGACGCGTTCATTCACGACCTCACCTCCGCGCCATTGAACAGCAGCAAGAACCCGACCCAGGAAGGGCTGCGGCCCATGGCGCTGATCGACCGCGGCGTCGAGCACGAAGTGCGCACCGGGCAGAAATACAACCTCGACGTCGAAACCACCGCCGCTGCAGAGTTTCGCGTCAGCGTCGGGCAGACCAAAGCCAAGCCGGTCTCGGGCTTCATGCGTTTCGGTGCCGGTCTGGTCGCCACTCAAAGCCTGCTTGGCGTCGAGCGTCAACGCACCGCCGGTCGTGGCGACGATGGCCTGAACACGCGCATCAGCAGCGATAACCGCCCGCGTTTCTTCGAGCAGACCAAACTCAATGGTTACGCGCGGCTGTTCGACACGGCGTTTGTCGCCCAGCCCGACGGCGCGTTCATTTCAGGCGGTATTCCCATGGGCATCAGTGCGAGTCTGGTGCTCAATTCCAAGACCGGGAAGTCCTTCGACTCCAGGTTCAAGGCCGCCTTGCCGCCGCAGCAGAGTGAAGTGGATGCGCTGGAAAAAAGCCTCAAGGAAGCGTTTGCCGACATCGAGCCCCTTCCCAAGGCCGACGAGGCCAGCAAACCGGACCCTCTGGCGCGCTTCACTGCATTGAGCACCGCCTATGGAGGGCAGGCCGCGACGGTGGACGACAGTCAGTACGCGGCGCTGAAAAGCTTGCGCCAGATGCAGCGCCAGGTCACCGCGGCAGAACAGGGTGGCGTGCTGATGACCATGATGGACATGACGATCACCCACAACAACATTCGACGCGTCGGCTCGGCCAGCAACACCAAGCGCGCTGTCGACTGGGCGACGCAGTATTTCAGAGAGGGGCATCAAGGCAATGCGGAAATCATCCAGGGCCTGATGGCCAAGGATCCGCATCTCAAGTCGCTGCTCGACACCTTGCAGAAGGGCAGTGGTACCCGGGCTGAAGTGATCCTGGAATTGCGAGACGACATCAAGGAACAGATCGAAACCGCCGCCGCCAATGGCACCCTGGACGATGAGCAACTGAAGCGGCTGGTCACCGACCGCAATAACTTGCGCATCAGCAGCATCGCTGTGTTCAAGGCAGCCACCAAGGAGGACTCTTTCGTGCTTCCCACCCCTTGGGTGAATTACAGCAGCAGTAGCTCGTTGAGTGTGGAGCGTCTGCAAGGCGAGGTGAATTTCGAGTACGGCAAAGATCAGCTCGAACCCAAGTCCTTCAAGCTCAAAGGCGAACGCGCGCGCAGCGCTGACACGTCGGCCAGGGTCATGGCCGAGAAGGGTGAGAACTGGACACCGACATGAGGGACCAGGCCGCGGCGTGAGCGATCACTCACGCCTCGACAGGTCATGAACCGGACGGAAGGTACACAGACGAGTCTCAAGTTGCGACACAGTGGGCAGATAACCTGTATGTCACTTTTATGTCTGCAACAACGTTCAAGGAACGAACTCCATGACCTCGTCTCGACACGACCGTCCAGCCTTTTCCGATCACCCGCGCTTCTTCAGCGGGGTCGCATTCATTCCGGTCGTTCCCGCCGTGGCGTGGATCCTCGCGCAGTCCACTTCCCTCGCCAACTGGATCGCGTCAGCCGCTCTGATCGCCATCGGCCTGATCGCCTGTGCCTTGAGCGCATCGAGGCACAAAGCCGTGCTCCAGTCGATGGAACAGGCGCGACAGACTCAGGCCGGTTCGCATGCACAGCACAGTGGCTCGGCCTCACGCACCCAGCTGGATGAGGTATTGCTGGGCGCGATGCCCATCTGGTCGCGGCAGGTAGAAAGTTCGCGCCAGCAGACCGAAGAAGCGATCGTCAGCCTGACCAGCCGGTTCACCGGCATCGCCGAGCGCTTGCAGGACACCGTTCAGGCTTCGCAGCAAGCCGCCGGTGAGCTGGACGGGCAGGGCTCCGAAGGGGCGCTCAAGGTGCTCGCCACCAGCGACACCGAACTGAGCCAGGTGATCGATTCCCTCAAGGCCAGCCAGACCAGCCGTGACCAGACCCTGGCGCAAGTCCGCGGCCTCACAGCCTATACGGGCGAGCTGCGGACGATGGCCGCCGACGTCGCGGCCATTGCCGCGCAAACCAACCTGCTGGCCCTGAATGCGGCCATCGAAGCGGCGCGCGCGGGCGAGGCCGGTCGAGGGTTCGCGGTCGTCGCCGATGCGGTGCGCAGCCTGTCGAGCAAGTCCAGCGAGACCGGCCAGCAGATGTCCGCCAAAGTCGACATCATCAATACCGCGATCACACAATTGGTCCACGCCGCTTCCAGCAGCGCCGACCAGGACAGCCACTCAGTGGCCTCGTCCGAGAAAAGCATTCAATCGGTGCTCGAACGCTTTCAGACCATCACCGCCAGCCTGGCTGAATCCTCCGATCTGCTCAAACAGGAGAGCTACGGCATTCGCGATGAAATGACCGAGGTGCTGGTCAACCTTCAATTCCAGGACCGGGTCAGCCAGATCCTCAGCCACGTGCGCGACAACATGCACGCGCTGCACGAGCATCTGGTGCAGGCCAGTCAGTTGCCCGATCAGGCCGTGGCCATCGATGCGCGCCAGTGGCTCGCCCGAATGGAGGCCACCTACGCCACCGACGAACAGCGACGCACTCATCACGGTGAGGCCGCGACGCAATCCAGTACTCAAGACATCACCTTCTTTTAGGAACACACCATGGCGAAGAATGTATTAGTGGTCGACGACTCCAGCAGCGTTCGGCAAGTGGTCGGTATTGCCTTGAAAAGCGCGGGTTACGACGTGATCGAGGCCTGTGACGGTCGGGATGCCCTGAGCAAACTCACCGGTCAGAAGGTGCACCTGATCATCAGCGACGTGAACATGCCGAACATGGACGGCATTACCTTCGTCAAGGAGGTCAAGAAGCTGGCCAGCTACAAGTTCACGCCCATCATCATGCTGACCACCGAATCGCAGGAGTCGAAGAAGGCCGAAGGCCAGGCGGCCGGCGCCAAAGCCTGGGTCGTCAAGCCTTTTCAGCCGGCGCAGATGCTGGCGGCGGTCTCCAAACTCATTCTGCCCTAACACGTTGCGCCAGGGAGGCAGCCATGCCGATCACTCACGAATTGGTCGATGACACGATCCAGGTGGCCATCGAAGGCGAGTTGACGATTTACACCGTCGCCGAACTCACCGAAGCGCTCTTGCCCCACGTTGGTTCGGCCCCGAGCCTGGCGCTGGACCTGTCTCAGGTCACGGAAATCGATGGAGCGGGTGTGCAATGGCTGGCCGTGATCCACCGTGAAAGCGTCCACGAGGGCACCGCGCTGCGCCTGACCGGGCAAAGCCAGGCAGTCGCTCAGGCGCTGCAACTGTGTGGCCGTGCTGCGCTGTAGCAGCTTGACCACCGACCAGAGACAGACAAAGGAAGTCCAGGTGAGCATCAATCTCGATCAGGCACTGCAGACGTTCATCGTCGAAGCACGCGAACAGTTGCAAGTCATGGAGCAATCCCTGCTGCAATTGGAAAGCGAGCCGGACGATCAGGACAGCATCGGCGCGATTTTCCGCGCCGCACACACCATCAAGGGCTCCGCCGGCCTCTTCGGCCTGGAACCTGTGGTCAGTTTCACGCACATCGTCGAGGACGTGCTCGACCGCCTGCGCGATGGTAGCGTCGAGGTGGACGACACGCTGATCGCGGTGCTGCTCAGGTCCGGCGATCACATGCTGGAATTGATCGATACCGTCGCCGCCAAAGGTGAGACGCTCACGCCCGCGGCCCTTGAGCGCGAGGGGGCGCTGCGGCAGGCGCTGCTTGCCTACCAGGCCACCCACGAGGCCAATCGAGAGGTACTGGCCGTTGCGAGTGAGCCGAGCAGCGAAGCGCGGCTGTGGCACCTGTCGTTACGCTTTGGGGTGGACGTTTTCCGTAACGGCATGGACCCGCTGTCGTTCTTGCGCTACCTGGGCACCCTGGGGGAGATGATTCAGGTGACGACCCTCACCGAAACCCTGCCCGCGCTGGAAAGCTGGGACCCGGAAAGCTGCTACCTGGGCTTCGAGATCGATCTGCGGTCGGCAGCCAGCCACGCCAGCCTCAACGAGGTCTTCGACTTCGTGCGGGACGACTGCGAGGTCAGCATCGTGGCCATCGAGGACGCTGTGGCCGATACCGTCTGCGCCGACCACCCCCTGATTGCACCGGTCGAGGAAAGTCCCTCCGCAGCGCTCGCGCAACGCTCGCCGACCACCCGCGACGCGAGCAGCCGAGATGGCAATTTCGTGCGGGTCAACGCCGACACGCTGGACGAACTGATCAACCTGGTCGGTGAACTGGTCATTGCCAGTGCCGGCGCCAACCTGCTGGCGCGGTCGTGTCATCACGCGCCGTTGCAAGAGGCGACGTCGACGGTCTCGACCCTCGTCGAAGAAATACTCGACGGTGCTCTGCACCTGCGCATGATCCCGATCGGCGACACCTTCAACCGTTTCCGACGCGTGGTGCGCGATGTCAGCCAGGAATTGGGCAAGGACATCGAGCTGAGCATCAGCGGAGCGGAAACCGAACTGGACAAGACGGTCGTCGAAAAGATCGGCGACCCGTTGATGCATCTGCTGCGCAACGCCATGGACCACGGTATCGAAAGTGCCGATGCACGGCGTGCTGCGGGCAAGTCGAGCAAGGGCCATCTCAGCCTCAACGCCTACCATGACTCCGGCAGCATCGTCATCGAAATCGCCGATGACGGCGCAGGTCTCAACCGCGACCGCATCCTGGAAAAAGCCCAGGCGCGAGGGCTGGTGGCCAGCGGTGCAGTCCTCACCGATCAGGAGATTTACAACCTGATTTTCGAGCCGGGGTTTTCCACCGCCGAAGCCGTGACCAACCTGTCCGGCCGCGGTGTTGGCATGGACGTGGTCAAGCGCAACATCACCCTGTTGCGCGGCAATGTCGAACTCGACAGCCAACCGGGCCAGGGCACGTTGGTGCGCATCCGGCTGCCGCTGACGCTGGCAATCATCAACGGCTTTTTGGTCGGTATCGACCGCTCGACCTACGTCATTCCGCTGGACATGGTCCAGGAATGCATTGAACTGGATGAACACCAGCGTGAATCCGGTCGCCAGCAGGGTTACCTGGACTTGCGTGGCGAAGTGTTGCCGCTGGTAGACCTGCGCGCTCATTTCAGCCACGAAGGCCCTCCGGCCCGTCGCCAGAACGTGGTGGTGGTGCGCTATGCCGAGCACAAGGCCGGGCTGGTCGTCGATGACCTGCTGGGCGAATTCCAGACCGTGATCAAACCCCTCGGCAAGCTGTTCGGTGCACTGCGCGGCATCAGTGGCTCGACCATATTGGGCAGCGGAGCGGTAGCGCTGATCCTCGATGTACCCGCGCTGCTCAATCAAATCGTACAACTTGAAGCCCGCACCAGCCCGTCGCCTTTACCGGCATCGGTCGTTGCCCGCTGACGTGTGTGCACTACAAGGAGATTTTCGATGAAATGGTTTTACGATCTTAAGATTTCAACCAAGTTGGTTGGCTCGTTCCTGGTGGTCTTGGTGCTGACCGCCGCCATGGGCGGATACGCCATCCTCCAACTGGGTGCCGTCAATCAGGCTGCCCAGGACATCAGGGGCAACTGGATGCCGTCGATGCGTGCCGCCTCGGGCATGCGTTTCTTCATCGCCAGCTACCGCTTGCAAGAGTACCGGCATCTGGGCACCGACAGCAGCGATGAAAAGGTCCAGGCCGAGCGCGAAGCGGCAGACGCGGCGCAGCAGTTCGAAACCCGCGTCAACACCTACCAGCAACTGCTCTCGAATGACGAAGACCGTCAGTTGCTGGCGAGTGTCACCAGCGCATGGAGTGCCTACCAGGCCACCAGCAAGCGGTTGTTCGAGCTGTCCCGGCAGAACCAGACAGATCAGGCGCGAACGGTCTTCAGTGGGGAATCCAAGACTCACTACGACGAACTGACGAGCCGTCTGCAGAAAATGGTCGAACTCAATGCCGCAGGCGGCACCGCAGCCGGCGACAAAGGCACCGCGCTGTACGAAAACTCACGGCTATCGATCGTTGTGGCGCTGGTAGTGGCGCTGCTGATCAGCCTGACACTGGCGCTGCTGATCGCACGGATCGTTTCTCGTCCGCTGCGCCAAGCCGCGAGGGCGGCCGAACAACTGGCCGAAGGCAACCTGAACGCCCACATCGAGCCGGGTGCGAAAGATGAAACCGGCATGGTACTTAACGCCATGCGCAACATGGTCGGCAAGCTGACGCATATCATCGGAGAAGTCCGCAATGCGGCCGACAATCTGGCCAGCGCGTCGGAGCAAGTCAGCGCCACGGCCCAATCGATGAGCCAAGCCACCAGTGAACAGGCCGCCAGCGTCGAGGAGACGAGTGCGTCGATCGAGCAGATGAGCGCCAGCATCAATCAGAACACCGAGAACGCGAAGGTGACCGATGGCATGGCCAGCAAGGCGGCCAAGGAAGCCACCGAGGGCGGCGAGTCGGTTCAACAGACCGTGGTGGCGATGAAGAAAATCGCCCAGCGCATCAGCATCATTGACGACATTGCCTACCAGACCAACCTGTTGGCGCTGAACGCGGCGATCGAAGCCGCTCGGGCCGGGGAGCACGGTAAAGGGTTCGCCGTTGTTGCCGCTGAGGTGCGCAAGCTGGCCGAGCGCAGCCAGGTCGCGGCCCAGGAAATTGGCGAGCTGTCGTCCAGCAGTGTCGACATGGCGGAAAAAGCCGGTCAGTTGCTGGGGGAAATGGTCCCGTCCATCAACAAGACGTCCGACCTGGTGCAGGAGATCAGTGCGGCTTCGGAAGAGCAGGCCGCGGGCGTCGCTCAGATCAACACCGCCATGACCCAGCTCAATCAGGTCACCCAGCAAAACGCGTCCAGCAGCGAGGAACTGGCGGCCACGGCCGAAGAGATGAACAGTCAGGCGGAACAATTGCAGCAGGCCATGAGCTTCTTCGTCCTGGATTCCAGCCCTCGCGCCGCCGCGCCGGCCGGCCCGCAGGACGGTGCCGCAAGCGTGCCGCGTCAGCCCGTGCGCAAGGTGCAGCCGCCGCGCAAGGCCGTGGCGTACGCCATGGAAAGTACATTGGACGAGTCGGAATTCACCCGTTTCTGATCGCAGACGCGAGCGGGTCACAAGGAGAACGAAATGGGCGCAGTGATGACGACGCGTGATGCAGCGGTTGGCGAAGACGAAGGCGCGCAGTACCTGACCTTCATGCTGGGGGGGGAAATGTTCGCCCTCGGCATTCTCGGGATCAAGGAAATTATCGAGTATGGCAGCCTGACCGTGGTGCCGATGATGCCGGACTTCGTGCGCGGCGTGATCAATCTGCGCGGTGCGGTGGTGCCGGTGATCGATCTGTCGGCCCGCTTTGGCCGGGCGAACTCAGCGATCACTCGACGCTCCTGCGTGATCATTCTCGAGGCGGGCTCCGGAACGGGTCAGGCGCAGGATGTCGGGTTGCTGGTCGACACCGTCTCGGCGGTGCAAGAGATTCCGGACGCGCAGATCGAGCCGCCGCCCAACTTCGGCGCACGTATTCGTGCCGATTTCATTGGTGGGATGGCGAAGGTCGATGGCAAGTTCGTGATCGTGCTGGAGGTGGACAAGGTGCTCTCCCTCGACGAGATGTCCAGTCTTGCGGAGGCCGCTCAAACGCCTGCTCTCGATTTCAATCCACGCTAGGGTCGAGCCATGCCACACAACGCATCGCTCGATGACCGTGAATTCAGCCAGTTCCAGGCCTGGTTGCACCGGGCTGCGGGGATCAACCTGTCGCCGGCCAAAAAAGCGCTGGTCGCCGGCCGGTTGTTCAAGCGCCTCAAACACTATGAACTGAAAAGTTATGGCGACTATTTCAAGCTGATCATGACCGATCAGCGCAAGGACGAGTTGCAGGTGGCGCTCGATCTGCTGACGACCAACGAAACTTATTTCTTCCGTGAGCCGAAGCATTTCGAGTTTCTGCGCCTGCACGTACTGCCCGGTGCGGCCCCCGGCAAAGTGTTCCGCATCTGGAGTGCGGCCAGTTCGTCGGGCGAGGAACCCTACAGCCTGGCGATGACCCTGGCCGAGGCGCTGGGCACCACGCCATGGGAAGTGATCGGCTCGGACATTAGCACCCAAGTGCTGGCAAAGGCACGCACCGGGCACTACCGCATGGAGCGAATCGGCAACCTGCCACAGTCGCTGTTGACCCGATATTGCCTGAAGGGGATTGGCCGCCAGGAGGGCACGTTCCTGATTGAACGCAGCCTGCGTAACCGCGTGAATTTCATTCAGGTCAACCTCAACGAGGCGTTGCCCAATCTGGGCGAGTTCGACGTGATCTTCCTGCGCAACGTGATGATCTATTTCGACCCCCACACCAAAAGTCAGGTCGTCGCACGCCTGCTGCCGCTGCTTAAAGCAGGCGGCTATTTGATCATCAGCCACTCCGAAAGCCTCAACGGCGTGAACGACACGTTGAAGCTGGTGGCGCCGTCCATCTACCGCAAGCCATGAGAAAGCCCGTCGGCGCGGCCGAAGTGATCCTGGCACCTGGCGACGTGAGCTTCGCCACCCAGCCAACTCGCCTGCGTACCTTGCTAGGCTCATGTGTGGCCATCACCTTTTGGCACCCGCAGCGGCACATCGGTGGCATGTGTCACTTCATGCTCCCGGCGCGTGCGCGCCATGCTCAACCCCTCGATGGCCGGTATGCCGACGAAGCGCTTGAAGTCTTGTTGCGTCATGCCCGCGCCAACGGTACGCGGGCTGAGGATTATCAGGTCAAGCTGTTCGGCGGCGGCGAAATGTTTCCCGGGCAGCCACCCACGCTCCCCATGCAGGATGTCGCCCGTCAGAATGTGCGGGCGGCGCTGGCCCTTGCCGAGCACCATCATTTGAAGCTCATCGCCCAGGACCTGGGCAGTACGGGCTACCGCACGATCATGTTCGACCTGTGGAACGGCAACGTCTGGGTGCGGCACAAACCAATGGGAATACTTCGAGACAATGCCTAACAGAAAAATCAGCGTGCTATTGGTCGATGACTCAGCCGTGGTCCGTCAGGTGATGCTGGCGATTCTCAATGACACGCCGGATATCCATGTGATGGGGGCCGCCTCCGACCCGATTTTCGCCATGGACAAACTGGCGCGGGAATGGCCGGATGTGATCGTGCTCGATGTGGAAATGCCGCGCATGGACGGCATCACCTTCCTGAAGAAAATCATGAGCGAGCGGCCCACCCCGGTGCTGATCTGCTCGTCGCTGACGCAGAAGGGGGCGGAAACCTCCCTGCAAGCGCTTGCGGCCGGAGCGGTGGAAGTGATCGCCAAACCGGAAACAGGGTTGAAGCATTTCCTCCTCGAGTCGGCGAGCGAATTGGTCGCGGCGATTCGCGCCGCAGCGCTTTCCAACGTCAGGAACCTGGGCAGGCGCAGTGTCCGTGCCGCGTCACCGGTGGTGCCGGCCGGGAAGCTCACGGCCGATGCGATCCTGCCGGCCGCCAATGGCCAGGCCATGGCGCAGACCACCGAACGCCTCGTCGCCATCGGCACCTCGACCGGCGGCACTCAGGCACTGGAGGCCGTGCTGACCGCATTGCCGCGGGTCTGCCCCGGGATCGTCATCGTGCAGCACATGCCCGAGAAATTCACCGCCTCGTTTGCCGACCGTCTCAACAGCATCTGCCAGTTGGAAGTCCGCGAAGCGCGGAACAACGACCGCATCCATCCGGGGCTGGCCCTGATCGCGCCAGGCGGCAAGCACCTAATGGTCACCCGCAGCGGAGCCTTCTATCACGCGCAGGTGATCGACGGTCCGCTGGTCAATCGTCACCGGCCTTCGGTGGACGTGCTGTTTCGCTCGGTGGCCAAATCGGCCGGTAAGAATGCCACCGGCATCATCATGACGGGCATGGGCGACGACGGCGCGCGAGGGCTGAAAGAAATGCTCGACGCCGGTGCCTCCACCGTGGCGCAGGACGAAGCCAGCTGTGTGGTGTTCGGTATGCCCAAGGAAGCCATCAAACTCAACGCCGCGCAGCGCATTCTGCCGCTGGACGCGATTCATCAGGCAATCCTGCACAAATGACGTGATGCCCACTGCGACTTTGGACCGGCCAGTGGGGCAGGTCATCGCAAAGCGCGGCCCCATCACGTGCACGACACGATGCCCTATCGATGAGCCAGTAGCACGGTTGTCCGGGATGATTGCACGATCCTCCACCGAGGCGAACCAATGCCTGTCCTATGTGCCGAAAGCGTGAGACAACGCTGGACGTCATCACAGGAGGGCACGGTATGTCGCCGCAGGCACGCTTGGCGAACCTCATCTCACGTCAGACCATCGTGGACGGCACATTCGACACGCCCGTGTCAGCGGTGAAGTTGATTCGCTGGTCGACGCCCAGCGAGCCGATGCCCGTCATCTACGAGCCGACCGTCTGCTTCGTCGCGCAAGGCCGCAAACAGGCGAGCGTGGGGACCACCACCTTGACCTACGACTGTACCCGCTACCTGATTGCCTCAATCGCTCAACCGGTGATGGGGTCGGTCGTCGAGGCCAGTGCAGAAAAGCCTTATCTGTGCTTGCAGATCAATCTCGACAAAAAAGAGATCGCGGAACTGGCCGCGCTCCATCCCTCGTCTTTGAACCCTGATTCGCCCCCGCTGGGGTTGGCGATCTACGACGCGCTGCCAGCATTGACCGATGCCGCCATCCGCTTGTTGGCATTGTTCGATGCGCCACAGGATGTCCCGGCGCTGGCGCCGCTTATCTTGCGGGAAATCTACTACCGGCTGTTGACCGGACCCAGCGGCAGCCTGCTGCGGCACATGGTCCACAGCCAGAGTCAGTTCCAGCAGATCAGTCGGGCCATTTCCTGGATACGACGCCATTTCCACACGGCTTGCCGAATCGAGGACGCCGCTGAAGTGGCGGCCATGAGCCGGTCGAACTTTCATCTGCATTTCCGTGCGGTGACCTCG
Organism: Pseudomonas sp. GD03842; assembly: GCF_029841165.1. NCBI lineage: Bacteria > Pseudomonadati > Pseudomonadota > Gammaproteobacteria > Pseudomonadales > Pseudomonadaceae > Pseudomonas > Pseudomonas sp. GD03842. The sequence continues at coordinate 15,731 of NZ_JAOCEA010000016.1, forward strand.
CTCAGTCCCCTCGCGTTTCGTCTGCAGTTGCGCATGCAAGAGGCGCGCAGGTTGATGCTGGCCGAAGGTCTCGACGCCGCCAGTGCCGGGGCCCGGGTCGGCTACAACAGTCCCTCGCAATTCAACCGCGACTATTGCCGGATGTTCGGCGCACCCCCGGGACGGGACGTGGCCCGGCTGCGGAAGTCGGGCAATCACTACTGCATGGCCGTTTCCGAGCCGAACACCTGAGTCGCGTCTGGCGCGCCCCGCCCGTCAGACACGCCACGTTTTTTCGAATGAAGACAAGCATCGTCCTGGGAGGAAAATCAGATGAAATACAAGACATTGGGCAATACCGGCCTGCTGGTTTCACAACTGTGCCTGGGCACGATGACGTTCAGCGACGGGACCGGTGTATACGAACACATTGGCAATGTGGACCAGGCTGGTGCCGATGCGTTGGTCAAAGCCAGCGTCGAGGCGGGGATCAATTTTTTCGACACGGCGGACGTCTACTCGGCTGGGGCAAGCGAGCGCACCCTTGGCCAGTCCTTCAAGAATCTGGGCATCGCCCGCCACGGAGTGGTGCTGGCGACCAAGGTCTATAGCCGCATGGGGCCGGGCCGCAACGACGTGGGCGCGTCGCGTGGGCACATCATGGATGCGGTCGACGCAAGCCTGAAACGGCTCGGCACGGATTACATCGACCTGTACCAGATCCACGCCACCGATACGCTGACGCCCCTCGACGAAACCCTTCGCGCATTGGACGACTTGGTACGGCAGGGCAAGGTGCGCTACCTGGGCGTGTCGAACTGGCAGGCATGGCGGATCGCGACAGCCTTGGGCGTTTCCGCGCGGCTGAATCTGGAACGCTTCAACACTCTCCAAGCCTACTATTCCGTGGTGGGCCGGGATCTCGAAAGAGAGCTCAAACCGTTGCTCGACGCCGAGAAAATGGGACTGATGGTCTGGAGCCCGCTTGCCGGAGGTCTGCTTTCCGGGAAGTTCAGCCGCGACCAGCAAACGCCGGAAGGCTCCCGCCGCTCGACCTTCGATTTTCCCATCGTCGACAAGGCACGCGCCTGGGACGTCATCGATGTGCTCAAACCGCTGGCCGAAGCGCGTGGTTGCAGCCCAGCGCGCATCGCCTTGGCGTGGCTGCTGGCCAAGCCGGTCGTGACGTCCATCGTGGTGGGCGCCAAGCGCCTCGACCAATTGGAAGACAACCTCGCAGCCATCGACATTGAGCTGAGCCAGGATGAGATCGCCAAACTCGACGCCGTCAGTGAACTGCCGCCTGAATACCCCGGCTGGATGCTCGACACCCAGATGGCCGACCGGCTGGGGCCCGTGGACCTTTGGGCAGGCAAAACCTCATGACGTGGAACGCGAGCCGCACGCGGATGGCATCTGACGATGCCCCGCTGTGCGCTTGGAAGTCCGGCACGACAGGTCGGGATCGGCGTCAAGGACAGCAGGCGCGGCCAGGCACCTGCGAGCCTTTCAATAGATTCGACGGGGGTGTGACGGGGACGCTGCTTCAATCGGGCTCACTGGCAAGTTTCGCCTTGGCGGGGAGGGGCGTTTCGGCGTTTCCCTTATGAAGAGTTTCGTCCGAACACCAGCGATTCCTGCCGGAGTGCTTGGCCATGTACAGAAAAGCGTCGGCTGACTTGATCATGCCTGCGGCATTGGTGGGCTCCTTCGCAGGCGTCACCGCCGCGACGCCAGCGCTCGCTGTCACAATGCCGAGCGGGTGGTCGGCATGATCGATGTTCAAGGCGCGAACACGCTGGATCATGTCCTCCGCCACTTGGCCCGCTCCCGTGGCATCCGTTCCCGGCAGCAGCACGGTGAACTCTTCGCCCCCGTAGCGAACCGCAAGATCGGCCGGCCGTTTGAGCGTGCCTCGGATGGCCTGCGCCACCTGCTGCAGGCACGTGTCTCCGGCAGGATGGCCGTACCGATCATTGAAGCGTTTGAAATAGTCGACATCCAGCATGATCAGCGCCAAAGGCTCTCCCTGGCGCCTGGCCCGCTCGATCTCCTGCTCCAGGACCATGTCCAGTTTTCGACGGTTACCCAATCCTGTCAGGCTATCCGTCAGCGCCATGTCCTGAAGCGTCTGGTGGGCCACCCTGATTTCCCGCTCCAGTCGGAATCTGGCTCGCAGTTGCGCCAGCACGATCGCGCCAAAACTCGCGAGAAAGCCCATCAGCACCAGCAGCACCATCGCGGTCTTGAACAGGTCATGGCGCCATGGACCGATGAACGATTCGCGGGACAGCCCGGCCTCCACGACCAGGGGATAGGAGGTCAGCGCGCGGTACGCGTACAGCCTTCGCGTGTTGTCGATGACGGCCCTGACTTCCGCGACCCCCTCGCTGGATTGGGGCAGATAACGTGTAAAAATCTCGCTCCGGGCCAGGCTTTGCTCCGTTGCAGGGGAGATGAAAGGCCGACGCACGAGCACTTCACCGCTGCGTAACGCCAATACCAGGGCGCCCTTGTCGTCAATCTTGAAATCACCGTAGAAATCCAGGAAATAGCTCACCTTGAGGGTGCCCAGCAGAACGCCCCCGAACGAACCGTCGGGTCTATCGAGGCGGCGAGACACGGGAATGACCAGCTCACGGGAGGATCGGCTTCTGACCACTTCGCCGATCCGTATGTCCCTCCCGAGATGAGTGCGGTGGTAGTTGAAATACGCGCGGTCGGAATTGTTCGCCGTTTCGGGCGTGATGTACTGATTAGTGACGATCCAGTCCCCATTGGGCGCATAGATGAACAGGCCCTGCAATTGGGGCATGATCCTGGTTTGTTGATCGAGCAATGCCCGTATGCGGGGGATGTCGATGTTTTGCAGCCCGTCGCCCTCCACCCGTTCGCGCAGTTCAGCCGTCAGCACATCCACCTGCCGAATAGCATCCTCGGCATGTTGTGCTGTCGCGCGGGCGAGGTTTTTCGCAGAGTCCTCAGCGGTGACATACGCATGGCGATAGTCGCGCCATGACCGCCAACCTTCCACTGCCAGAAAACTCGCGACCATCAGGAGCATGAAGGTCAACGTCATGCGGAATACGGCCGATGCGCGGCGTCCGCTCGGCATCAAGCCTTCCTCTGCGGCGGTTCCTGCGGCGAAGTGCTTTTCCTTGCGTCCTGGCATCGAAACCTCCCTGGGCAATTCAATCATAGCGTCAGGATGAGTGCGCGTTACCGGGTAGACACCAAGTGGGGTGTATTACTCAACGCAAACTCGCGTTGCGGGCTCTGCGGTGCCGCCCCCAATTCCCGAAGCGTGCTTGCACGAACGTTACAGACTGACGGGGCAGCCCATTCCATCATCGCCAGCCAGCCTTGAGGAGTTGCCCATGTTTGATACCAAAATCGCTTTCATCGTCCGCAACGACCTTGCCCACTGGCAAAGGATGAATGTCGTGGCCTTTCTCGCAACCGGCATCGCCTCCGCAGCGCCCGAGATCCTGGGCGAACCGTATGTGGATGCGCGCGGACACGAATACGGGAGCATGTCGATCCAACCCATGCTTGTTTTCGAAGCCGGGCTGGACGGCCTGCAAAAGGCTCATCGCATAGGCCTGGAGCGAGCGCTGACGATGCTGCCGTACGTGTTCGCGATGTTTTCCACCGGCCATGACGAAGCCAACCGAGCGGTATTTCTGGAGGAAGATCCCGATAACCTTCAACTGGTGGGCTTGGCGCTCAGAGGCCCCAGGAAAGCGATCGACAAAGCGATCAAAGGATTGCCGTTGCATCCTTGAGCGAAGGCCTGCGCTGGCTTCATGTGTTTCCGATTGGCTGTGAAGCCGAACGGCACGATTCGCTTACGCCAAGCGTTGCATTGCGCTCGCCAAATGCGCCCGGGCGCTTTCAGGATCGCCATGGCGCATTTGCCCGTACGCGCGCTGCGCGATGTCGTGGAGTATTGGCTTGGCCAGCGAGCACCTGGCCATGGAAGTCGCAGAGCAGAAGGGTCTCGACACGAATGTGCGCAGCGGCCATGGCGGGTTGCGTTCGCGCTGTGCACCGACCTCCCCGAATTGCCGCCGACCGAGCTGGCGCTGATCAGCCGCGAAGGCGCGTTGACCGGCTTGCAGCGAGCGCTGGTCGAGTTTTTGCGACAAGCACTGGGCGAATCACCTGAGCCAACGCGCACTTGATGTCCGTGTGCATTCTCGGCATTACGAACTGGGGTGTCTTCCTGCCCAGCTTAACTTGAAGCTCGCGGATGGGCTTGGGTGTACGGGGCAGGTAATCCAAGACGGTGTGGTTCGACGCTTACACGCGAAAGGGGTGATTCCGAGGGTGTTTCGGTTAATCGAGACCTTGGCGTCTACCTGCAATGCGCCGCTCACTCCAGCCTCGGCGGATAACCGAACCGTGCTTTGTAGGCATGGGTAAAATTGGCCGGGTCTGCGTAGCCGACACGGTACGCGACCTGCGCCACTTGCCATTTGCGTTCGCGCAACAACTGGCGAGCCACTTCCAGGCGACGGTCGCGCAGGTAGTGCAGCATCGACCTGCCAAACGCCTGCTTGAAGGCGCGGCGCAGTGTGGTTTCCCCTACACCCAGCATGCGTGCCAACTCTTGACTGGCCGGTGGATGGGCAAGGTTGTCTTCGAGCCGTTGCCGGGCTTCGTGTGCCAGCTCGCGCTGGGCCCGGGTCTGGCCTTGGAGGCGGCTTTGCGGGCCGCCCAGGTGCACGGCCAGTTCCACCAGTACCGCCAGGGTCAGGCTTTCCTGATGCAGTCTGCCCAGTGCGCCGTGGTAGGGCGTCTGGTACAAACGCTCGAACAGCGAGCGTAGCGCCATGCAGCGGGGCAGTGGCGTGAAACGTACCCCGTCCTGTTGCAGACGCAGCAGGGGCAACAGTGTGGTGTCACCTTCCTCGGCCTGTTCATGAATGAACGAGCCAGCAATGCGCAGCCCCGCCAGCCGTGCGTGGCTGCCGGCCGGCAGGATGTCGACCGCTTCCATCGGCTCGCTCAGGCCCAGGCTGACCGTGGCTTGCGGCGTATAGTGATTGGGCGTGCGGCGATCGATACTGTGGCTCCATCCCCCTTCGAGCACCTGCACGATGCACAGGCTGTCGGGCAGCACCTTGTGGATGCGCAGAGGCTCGGTAAAGCGTAGGTCGCAGTCGAAATACTGCATCGACGGGCGCACGGTTCGCGCTTGATAGTGGCCGCTGGCACTGCCGATGATCTCCCGCGCGGACGCGTCGAGGATGTTCGACCGGCTCAGAGGTTGTGGGCCATCGAAGAACACTTCGGTGTCGTGGTAAGGGGTCCAGCTCTGCATGGCGTTCAATACTGGCTAACGGCTATTTGACGTCAATCCGACAACGGGGCCGCAGTATAGTGCGGGTGACGCTTTTTTAATCAATACCTGTGACCGGTGGCCATTCACTTGTGTGACGCGGTCAGCCATCTTGCCGATTCGGTGACTCTGGCTTATCAGGTCTCCTCACTCTGTTACCGAGGACACTGGCATGTTCCTGAGCACCTGCGTACGCGTACTTACCCTTGGCGCGCTGTTGCTGACTTCCGCTATCACCCTGGCCGATGACGCCCGACCGGAAGTGGCCGACAAGGTCATGGCTTATCAGGGCGAGCAAGGCGTGAAGGTATGGACGCTGCGCATCGGTGCCCGCGGTGCCAACGAGGCATTGGTGCAGGTGGAAGGGGTGGACCATGACTGGAACCTGCGCATCCAGAAAATGAACGTGGAAAAGACCGCCAAGGGCACGCGCTACAGCACCGAGGCCAACGGCCAGAAGTTCGTGGCGCTGATCCTTCAGGACGGCTATGGCGAGCTGTATCTGCCTGGTGAAAGTCAGGAATTGAACGTGGGCTACAGTGAAGGGCTGTCGTCACAGGGCGACGCCCAGGCGTTCCTCACCGACTACCTGAACCAGAAGTGATCATGTCCACCCCATCACGCAGGCTGCGGCTGCTGGCGTTTCTGTTTCTGGTCCCGCTGGGGCTGATGCTCTATGCACTGCTGCAAGACGGTCGTGTGCATTGGGCATTGAGCGACGAGCAGCAAATGCGCGACTGGATCGTGGCCGCCGTGAAAGACCCCGCACATCTGTTGCCCATTCACCACCGCTTGACCGGAGGCCATGTAGGGGCCGAGTCCATCGTGCCGTACATGCAAAAGGAGATTGCCCGTATCGTGCAGGACCACGGGTGGCTGACGCTGCGTGGGGGCCTCGCGCACCTGGCTGAGCTCTGTGCGCTGGCAGCCGCCCTGACCGGTGTGGTGCTGTTGACCAAGCTCAAGTACGACGCCCTGCGCTCAATGCGTTCACAGGACTACATGCTGCAGCACTTGACGAAGGCCTGGCGGCGGGTCACCCAACTGATCTTCCTTGATGTGGCGTTGTTGGTAGCGGGTATCAGCCTGTGTCTGCTCTACGAAATGGCCTGGGCCTACAGCCACTGGGACCGGGGTGGGGCGATGGCGCTGCTGTTCACTCTGCCGCTGTGGGGGGTATTGACCGGTGGCGTGCTGGCGCTGCGCAGCATCCGTAAGCGGCTCACACCGCTGGAGGTACCTGCAATTGGGCTGTTGGGTCGTGAGTTGCCACGCGAGCACGCACCGGGTCTGTGGCGCTGGGTAGATGGCATTGCCCGCAAAGCCAATGTGCCCTCGCCAGACCATATCGTGGTGGGTGTCGATCGCTCCTGGTTCGTGACCAGCAGCCCAGTGTTTTTGCAGTCGGCGCAGGCGCCGTTGCTTGGGCACACACTGTACATCCCGCTCACTTACGCCTCGGCCATGAGCCAGGACGAAGCGGCTGCGGTGATGGGGCACGAACTGGGGCACTTCGCGTCCGGCGACACGAAGAAGGGCTCGCAGCTGTCGTCACTGTTCCACAGCGTGCGGTCACGCATCCACACCCTGCTCGAAGACAATGACAGCGACACCCTGCTGGTCGGGCCGGGCATCTGGGTATCGCTGTACTTTCTTGAGCAATTCGATCATGCCTTCCATCACTGGAGCCGGCGGCAGGAGCTGGCCGCAGACGAAGTGGGGGCAAGCGTGGCCGGCGCCCGTATGTTCGCCATTGCCTTGCTGCGAGTGTGTGCGTTGTCCGAGCTGATCGACCTGCTGCTGGCCAGCCCGCAGACCGGCAACATTGTGCAAGCGCTCAACAGTCACTTGGGGCAGCACGCGTTGCCGCTCAGCTCCCACACCCTCGAACACCGTGTCGAGCACCCGTTCGACACCCATCCACCCACCTTGCAGCGCGTACACAACCTCAAGGTGGCACTGGACGACGACTTACTGCGTCAGGCGTCCCGACCAGCCAGCGACGCCGACAGCCAGTGGTTCAATCAATTGCTCACCGAAACGACACACGCCGCGTGAGCGGCACGGAGACTCGACCCATGAATCAACCCTACCAACCTGGCAGCGCTACCGATCTTGCTGCGTCGCTGACCGACGAATACAACCAGGCCATGCGCACGGAAGTTGAGGACGCCGCTGGCACCTTGCAAAGCTTCATCGAGTCGGTGCCCGACAAGACTGAGTTCACCTCTTCGCCCAGCGTGAAATACGTCCTGCCCATTGCCGCGCTGGTGATGGCACTCCTGGCCTGGGTGGTGCTGCGTGACATGGGCGGGGAGCACCGTCCGGGTGACAAGGGAAGCGTGACTGGCTTGATTTTCTGCCTGGTCGGGGTTGCCGTACTGGTTGCTGCCAGCTGGGCCAACCGCCACTCAGGCAAGTTTGTGTTCATGACCCTTGATCACCGTCAGCTACGTGTGCACAACCTGAAGCGGCCGATCGATCTGCTGCAGGTGGGGCATGTGAGCTACAAAAACGGCGGCTGGGTGGAATCGTTGATGCTCGAACTCGGCCCTGACTCCGGCGAGAACGCGCACCAACGCAAGGTCAGCTTCCAGTTTTCCAAAGCCCTGTTGACGCGCACGGGTGGTACGCCCAAGGTACGTATCATGTCCGTGGGCTACCGGGTCAACGGAAAAACGCTGCGCGATGACCAACTCATGGGCGTGATAGAGAGTTACTTGAATGTGGCCCGCGCCGAGCAGGAGCTGGCGGTGCTGCGTCAGCGTCAGGCGGGTTTCGTCTGAAGCCCGCATGGATCGCCGCAGGGCTGGCGGCCGCAGCGGTGAGCGCTTCGCGATACGCCACTGAGCACTTGCCGTTGGATCGTTAGTTACCGCTGCGCAACCGCGATCAATGCGGTAGATGGAATGGGCAAGACAGGATTATCGCCAGCCATTTCCCTGACGTACGCAATTACTGTTGCCTTTTCCGTATTGGTCAGGCTCGTCCAGTCGGGTGACATTCCAAACAGCGTGTCAGGGTTATCGAGCGACTTCACATCCAGCTGATAGTCATGTGTCACGCGCTCGATGACAGGATCCCGAAACCCGGCGGCGATTAATTCGCGGGCGAAATCCAGTGTGTTGCCCAACGCTTTTACCGCCTCGGGCATCACCATGCCCTCGCGATCCGGGAAAAGCTTTCGCCTGACATTTCCTAATAAAAGAAACGTCGCCGCACCCATTTCTTGCCACGTTGCGACAATGCCATATCCCCCAATGGCGGTGACGCGGTGCATTTCGGCCAGGCCCTTGCGCCAGTCAGGAAACATGATCACACCGAAGATCGAGAACGTCGCGTCGAAGCTTGCATCTGGCAGACCGAGCGATTGGCCGTCCATGACCCGGACCTCGACATTGGGCAGTCCTGCGTTCTTCACACATGCCACCATGGCGGGGGAAAAGTCCGTTGCCAGTACCTGTGCGCCGGTTCGTGCGGCTGCCAATGCCAGGGCTCCGGTGCCAGTGGCAACATCCAACACTTTGCTTTCCGGAGTTAGCGAGATCCGTGCCAGTGCCGCTTCTGCGAACTGTGCAGTGAAGGGATGCGCCGTTTGCTGGTAGTGCTTTGCAGCGACGTCCCAATGATCGGGATTCTCAAATTCACGCATCGCGGGGTCCTCGAAGTTCATGTAACTTTATAAGTATCATGAGTCTAAGCTTTTTGCCAAGTTGGAAACACAGGAGCACACAATGCGCAACGACAGCCGTCTTTCGCGAATGCTACACATCCTGGTGCACATGGTGCGGCACGACGGGCCCGTCACGTCGGACCGGATTGCCGAGATGCTTGGAACGAACCCGGTGGTGGTTCGCAGAACGATGTCTGGTTTGCGGGACGCGGGTTACGTTCATTCGGAGAAAGGGCATGGTGGAGGCTGGGTGATCACCTGTGACCTTGAGCAAGTCACGCTACTGGACGTCTATAAAGCGGTGGGGCAACCTTCGCTGTTTGCCATCGGCAACGAGCGTTCCAACCCCGACTGCATGATCGAGCAGGTGGTCAATCTTGCGGTCGACGACGCATTACGGGAAGCGGAGTCGGTGCTGGTGGAGCGGTTTCGCGCCATCAGCCTGGGTGAACTTAATCGCTTGTTTGATGCACGTCGTGCTGCTGGCGATGACGAGTCCATTTCATAGGGAGGTAAGGCTGCCGGGTAGTCGCCACGCTGAATTGAGGGGGGGGGGGCAGTCGTTCCCCTCCTGCTGATATCGCGACGGCTTGTCTCAATCAGTATGTGCCAGGCAAGTCAGCCAATTGGGTCATTCATCTAAGTGGCCGGTCTCGACCCGAAGCGGTCGCCGAAGCTAACAGACGTTGACGCTGCATTTGTATACATACCAGCATACCGAGCAGCACTCTTTCGCTGATACGTCGGTGCACGGATGTGAGTCGGGACACTCATTGAGTCTGCCTTTCGCCGACCGTTGTCGGGAGGCAAATGCGAGGGTAGCCTCGTAGAATTTACCAGGATCTTTCATGCGTACCTTACGAATGCTCCCCCTTGTTTTTTGCATCGCTTTATCCGGATGCGCAGTTCCCTACCAGTCGCCTGAAGCAAAGCATCAGATCAGCCAGGAGCTAGGTGTCAACGCTGGCGATATCATCAACATCTCCGAAACCAACTTCTGTGCGCTTAGCTACGGCAGTGAAGCTGTGTGTCACGCAGAGGCAGGCCTAGGCGTGCTGACAAGTAAGGCACTTATCCTAACTGTGTACAGCTTTGGTCACTACCGACCCGCTCTCACACTGAAACCTGAGAATGTGCTTTGTGGTTCAACGGTCACGTCACGTGAAAAGGGTGAGCCAGTGAACATGTACACGACAGAGTATGCCGCTGTGCTGCTTCCACTCGATGGAAACGGACATTGGAATGGTCCAATGCACGCGCAGATAATCGACGTAATGCTTGGTGCCCGCAAACCCCTGTTGATTGGCGTTGCGGGTAAATCATCCAAGAAAAGCGACAAGTCCAAGCTCGTCGCGGGCATTATCCCCGGGACCACACTGCCGTACGCCGCCTCCATTGAGTCTCAAGAGCAGATAAATCCTTGCCCTGCGGCGATTGCTGAGAATACGTCTGGGACAACGGCACCATCGTTCTGAAGTCGCCTCGGTGTACATCGAATGGCGTTATTTGCGGTGGCCGTAACTGTGCCAGTCAGCAGAGCCTACATCTCCCAGACACCTCTCTTCGTTGAAGTAGTACTGGACCGGTGTGAGTCCGATCAGTCGTCTAGGTGAGAGCGTTCAACTGTCTGTCGCCGTCGATAATCGGGCGAGTGAACATGTAGGCGCGATGTGAAAACTAATGGGGCGAGGGTTAAGGGTAAAGTGAATTGATTGATGTATTAATCGCAACTTTTCTACGAGGCGACAAGTAAGGAGCGGCCAGTCGCTCACTGATCATTGAAGTCGGATATGACCCTGACTCTGGACGACCGACCGCGATTGATCATTTCGTGAGCGCTCACCGGGAACGGGGCGACCCTCGCTGGAAAGGCGGGGGAGGGCGATGGTCAAAGTCATCCGCGAAACGCAGAAACATTTCGCAACATTCATGCACCACTGAAGTCGTAGGGGTATCTCCCACTGATGACCTCTTATGAAAAAACCACCCCGGCCTTCCGCCCGCTTGAAACGTCTCAATGAGCTTCGAAACCTCAAAATGGCCAGATCGGCGCATGCTTACGTCAGAGGCAGCACAGTGCAGTTCTACGAATGGCTTCACAGCCAATCGGGGCGACGTTTGCCCAGTGGTCCGCCGGTTTGGATCTGCGGAGATTGTCATGCAGGGAATCTCGGCCCCACGGGTGATCTGAAGGGCGCCATCGATATCCACATCCGCGATCTGGATCAGACGGTTGTCGGCAATCCGGCTCATGATCTGGTGAGGCTGGGATTGTCATTGGCCACGGCTGCCAGGGGCTCGGATCTGCCCGGCGTGACCACAGCGCGAATGCTCGAAGAAATGATGCGGGGGTACGAGGTCGCCTTCGAGGAAAGCGTCGATGAGGAGCCACCACGGCCGGCGCAGGTCAAGGCTGGCATGCGCACTGCCGTGCGGCGTACCTGGAAACACCTGGCCCAGGAACGGATTGAAAACACCAAGCCGACCTTTCCGCTGGGCAAGCACTTCTGGCCACTGTCCCGAGACGAGCGCTCGGCACTTCGTGAGCTCTGCAAGGCCCAGGATATCCATGCGTTGGTGACGTCGCTCAAGGGGCGTTCTCACCACGATAAGATCGAGATGTTGGACTCCGCCTATTGGGTGAAAGGCTGCAGCTCGCTAGGGTTGCTGAGGTATGCGGTGCTGATGGGGATTGGCGAAGGGGACGATCTCGAATACTGCTTGTTGGACATCAAGCAGGCAGTTGCCGCCGCGGCGCCTCGTGCGCCACGCACCTCGATGCCGCGTGATAATGCCAAACGCGTGGTCGAAGGCGCTCGGCATCTGTCGCCAGGGCTGGGCAATCGCATGGTCGCTACCCGCTTGGGCGAGAACGGCTTTTTCGTGCGCGAATTGCTCCCCCAGGACATGAAGCTCGAGCTGGATCAGATCAGCGAGACAGAGGCGATCCAGGCCGCTGGGTACCTCTCCAGGGTTGTCGGTCACGCCCATGCAAGGCAGATGGATCTTGCGACTCGCGCGTCCTGGATGAGAGAGCTGCAATTGAATCGCTCACAGATCCTGGACGCGCCCTCTTGGCTATGGACCAACGTCGTTCAGCTGGTGGGGAGTCATGAACAAGGGTACCTGGAGCACTGTAGGCGTTATGCGCTTGGAGGGTAGTGGGATGTTCGTGAGTTCGATTCCGACGCTGGCGGTCGGATTGTTCTCGGCTCAGTGCGCAAAAGCCGGGGCGATGCCCGTAGCCACCCCTCGCAGATCGTTAAGGGCAGCGTGCTGGGGCGACTAGCCTCTTTGCATCATTCAGGAAACGTCCCGGCAGACGTCAATCAAACATCGACTACCGCCGGGCTGATCAGGGGGAAAGCGGTTTGAGACGTGCGGAGATAAGCACGCAGGCGCAGGCCAGCATCAGTAGGAGCGTGCTCGTGATCATCAAACCTGCGAGTCCCCCCACCGGGTAGACCCAGCCAGCCAACGCTGCGCCGGCGCCGATACCGCAGAATACGAACGCGGCTGTCAGGGCCAGCGCGACCCCGCGGTACTCGGCCAGGTGCTCAATGACTCTGCGCTGTTGTGAGGGCCAGACGACGTCTGTGGCGATGGCCCACATCACCAGCATGGCGAATAACCAGCCAAGCCGGTGAGGGCCTGCGCCGAGCAGCAGCATTAACAGCGCCAGTACGAGCATGCTGGTGATCAGCAGACGGTCGGCGGTGTAACGCAGCGAGAGGCGAGTGACGAGGAGATTGCCGATCACGCCAGCCACACCCAACACCAACAGCGCTACGGAAACGTCGTGCGCGCTGCCATTGTAGACATCGTGCACAACAGGGCCGATGAACGAATACGTGGTGTAGACCGCTGCAGTGACGAAAAACGCCACGCCGAAAACGCTCAACGAGTGACGCCGAGTCAACATGAGGATGAGTGTTCGAAAGGCAACCCGTTGACCCGGACTGCGATTCGGAACCTGCCAGGCCACCAACAGCGCGGTGATCAGTGCAGCTGCACTGATCGCGAGGAAGAGGCTGCGAACCCCCACCTGATAAGCCACCCAACTCGACAATGGGATGCCGACCAGCCCCGCCACACTCAACCCGAGCAGGACGATCGCGATGGCGCTGGCCTGCCGTTCGCTGGTCACCAGGCTCGAGCCTAGCGCCGCGAGCACCGGCCCGATGAAAGCAGCCCCTAAGCCCATGATCATTCGGGAGAGGATGAGGACCGTGTAATTGGGTGCTGCCGCGAACAACAAGGCGCCGAGGCCGAAGCCAAGGAGGCCGAGCAACACCTGACGTAGCCTGGGTATATGACCTGACAGCACTTGGAGCAGGGGGGCAGCCACCGCAAACGTGACGCCGAAAGCCGTCATCAGATAGGCCGTTTCAGCGTGGCCAAGATGCCATTCCTGCCCGATGGGTTCCAGGCTTCCGATGACAGAAAGCGCACCGGTTGCCTGGACAAAGTACGCAACACTTAGGATACGCAGCGCACCATTCGATTGCCGATCATGACTCATCGCGATTCCTGAGTGGGTTCATCTGGCCGATGCCGAGAAGTGAGGCAGCGGGCCAGTGTCATACGCATCGCTCGTTGAAAAAACCGCAGCCAATGCTCACCCGGTAATACCCCTGTGCGTGGACTGCACACTTCAGCGTTAAAGTGGAATGTGGTCGATACCGCTGCCCGGATCAACTCATACGGTGGGATAGGTGGTCGTCCGCTGGCCTGAAACAAACGCGTGCTGACCAGGCAAGTCGAGGCGACATACGCCGATTACCAACACCTCGCAACTATACCGCGGTATCAATTGCGCCCCGTTGCCGGGCGAATAGAATCCCGGTATCCCGCAGGTCCGGCTTCGGAAACCTGATGGGCATACCCAACCACGCACGTACCCATGAGAAAAACATCAGTGCGCTAGACGATAGGGGAAACCGTGATGCAGTCCTTGAATATCAATGGCCAGAGCCATCAACTGGATGTGCCGGACCAGATGCCCTTACTCTGGGTCTTGCGTGATGTCTTGGGTTTGACTGGAACCAAATATGGCTGTGGCATTGCGCAATGCGGTGCCTGCACCGTTCACATGGACGGAATGGCTGTTCGGTCATGCGTGCTGCCGGTGAGCGCAGCCGTAGGCCATGCGATCACTACGATCGAGGGCGTCGGTGAAACGCCCGTGGGCCGCTCAGTGCAGGCGGCATGGCTGGCCCATGAGGTGGTGCAGTGTGGCTACTGTCAGTCCGGCCAGATCATGGCGGCCAGTGCGTTGCTGCAACACACCCCCCGACCCGATGATCAGGCCATCGATTCCGCCATGTCGGGCAACCTCTGTCGTTGTGCGACCTACACGCGCATACGCGCCGCCATCAAAGCGGTGACCCTATGAGTCACTCTGACACTCCACTGCCAACGGCAGGTCTGTCCCGTCGGCAGCTATTGCAAGGCAGCGGTCTCGCGCTGGGTGGGCTGGTGTTGGCCACCTGGCTACCGTCAATGCAGGCCCAGGGCGCAGCGAAAGCCATCACCGCACCGCGATTGGGTGACATCAACCAAGGGTTTGGCGCGTTCGTGCGCGTCGGGGCCGACGGCCGCGTGACGGTCATCTCACCGAAGATCGAGATGGGGCAGGGCATCCACACCGGCATTGCGATGATGGTCGCCGAGGAACTGGAAGTGGGCCTGGACGTGGTTGATCTGGAGGAGGCCCCGCCAGACGCCAAGCTTTACACCGACCCGCTGCTTACCTTCCAGGCCACAGGCGGCTCGACATCGACGCGCTATACCTGGGAACCCTTGCGCCGCGCGGGTGCGATGGCGCGCGTGCTTCTGATTCAAGCAGCGGCGCAACGGTGGGGCGTTGCGCCCTCCCAATGCCACGCGGAACAGGGCCGGATCATCGGTCCGGACGGGCGCTCGGCCGGTTATGGGGAGCTTGTCGAGGAAGCGGCCAAGCTGCCGGTGCCCACTGACGTTGCCCTCAAGCCCGTCGAGGCCTTCAAGCTGCTGGGTAAGCCTACGCCTCGGATCGACACGCCGGACAAAGTCAACGGTAAAACCCGCTTCACGATTGATCTGCAAATTCCTGGTGCACTGATTGCCTCGACCTTAACGTGCCCGGTGCTCGGCGGCACACTGCGGTCCTTGGACGACAGCGCAGCACGCAAGGTCTGGGGTGTACGCGACATCGTGCGCCTGGATGACGCGGTGGCCGTGACCGCCGAGAACTTCTGGGCCTGCCAGCAGGCACTGAACGCATTGAAAGTCGAATGGGATTATGGCGAGAACGTGGGTGTCACTTCAGACCAACTGGATGCCGCTCTGCAAGCCGCCAGCAGTGCGCAGGGGGTCATCGCCAAGAAAGAGGGCGACGTCGGCACTGCACTGGGTCATGCGGTCAGCCGGTTCGAGGCGGTTTACGAACAACCCTTTCTTTCTCACTCTCCTCTGGAGCCGATGAGCTGTGCCGCTCACGTCACGGCTGACCACTGCGACCTCTGGGTCGGCACACAAGTCCCGGGGCTGGCCCAGATGACGGCAGCGGCTGTAACGGGCCTGAAACCCGAGCAGATCCAGATACATAATCAGCTGATAGGGGGTGCGTTCGGCCGCAGGCTGGATTTTGATTTCATCACACAAGCCGTGAAGATCGCCAAACAGGTGCCTTATCCGATCAAGATGATCTGGAGTCGCGAACAGGACATGACGCATGACATGTACCGGCCGCATTACGTGGACCGGATCGAAGCGGCGCTGGATGCGAATAAATCCCCCGTGGCCTGGCAACACCGGATCGCAGGGGCGTCGGTTGTGGCCCGCTACATGGGAGGATTGCCGCCTGACGGCATCGACTTCGATGCGGTCGACGTCTCGGTCGAGCCCCTCTACGACCTTTCCGGCCTGCAAGTGCATTACGTGCGTGAGGAGCCCAAGGCGATCCCGGTGTCTTGGTGGCGCGGCGTCGGTCAACTGCGGGGAACCTACGTCCACGAATGCTTTATCGATGAACTGGCACGCAACGCCAAGGCTGATCCGCTGCAGTACCGGCACGCATTAATGAGCAAACACCCCAGGGCGCAGAATGTGCTTCGGGTGCTGGCTGAACAATCGGACTGGAGCACGCCGCTGCCTGCCGGCACAGGCCGAGGAGTCGCCGTCAGCCATGTCTTCGGTGGCTACGTGGGGACCTTGGTGGAACTGCACCTGCAGGGTGAAAAGGGTATTCGCATCAAGCGTCTCGTGAGCGTGGTGGACTGCGGGTTCGTCCACAACCCGACCTCGGTGATCGCTCAGATTGAAGGCGGAACATTGTTTGGTTTGTCGGCGGCCCTGTTCAACGAAATTCTCATCGACAAAGGCCAGGTCCAGCAGACCAACTTCCACCAGTACCGGGTGCTGCGCATGAGCGACGCGCCACCGGTTGAAGTCCACCTCATTCCCAGCGTAGAGGCGCCCGGGGGTGTGGGAGAGGCAGGGACAGCATTGATTGCGCCCGCCCTCGTCAACGCCCTCCACGATGCCAGCGGAATCCGGATCCGTCGGCTGCCGCTGGCACGCTTCGGTTACTACACGGTTTGAGGAGAGGCTGATGATCACGGTAAGCAGACAGCTGGGACTGGCACTGCTGGTAGGCGCGAGCCTTCCTGCTCTCGCTGACGACGCTCAACTACAGCGCGGGGAATACCTCGCGCGTGCGGCCGATTGCGTCGCCTGCCACACGGTCCAAGGCGGAAAGCCTTTCGCCGGTGGCCTGGAATTCAAGCTTCCCTTCGGCTCGTTGTATGCCCCCAACATTACCCCTGATACGCAAACGGGAATCGGCACCTGGACCGACGACGACTTCGTAGGCGCGTTGCAGAAGGGGGTGGGTAAAGACGGCAAGCACTACTACCCGGCGTTTCCGTATACGGCCTACACGAAAATGTCCCGCGACGAGATACTCGCCATCAAGGCCTATCTCTTCAGTCAGCCTGCGGTGAAGCAACCCAACAAGCCGGACACGCTGACATTCCCCTTCAACCAGCGATGGGGCATGGCGATCTGGAACGTGCTCTTTCATGACGACGAGCGCTTTACTGCGGACCCGAAACGGTCTCCTGAATGGAACCGAGGTGCCTTTCTGGTGGAAGGCCCGGGTCACTGCGGCGAATGCCATACACCGCGCAACCTGATGCAAGCACTCGACAGCGGTCACAGCTTGGCGGGTAACGTCATCGAAGGCTGGAACGCTTACAACATCAGCTCCGACGTCAAGCACGGCATCGGCGCCTGGGACGAACAGGCCTTGGTGAACTTCATGCGCACAGGCTCGGCCCCAGGTTTCGGGGTCGCGAGCGGGCCGATGGCAGAAGTGGTTGAAAACAGCCTGCAATACCTGAGCACAGAGGACCTCAAGGCCATCGCCGTCTATTTGAAATCGTCACCCGCCCGCGATGAGGGTGTGACCAGGCCTGACCCCGCAGTGCGGGTTGAGCCCAGCGTCCAACCCTCCCTGGGCCAGAAAGTGTTCGCCGATGCCTGCGCGGCCTGTCATCGGCCGGACGGGCACGGTAATCAGACGCCTGTGGCCACGCTCTTGGGGCTGAAAACGGTGAACGACCCTGGGGCTCACAACCTCATAGGCGTGATCCTGCAGGGGCATCCTGCGACCCGGGTCGAGCAACGAATGCCCGCGTTCGCCAAGGCCTACAACGACGAGGAACTGGCTGCGGTGAGCACCTATATCCTCCAACGTTTCGGCACCACAAACAGCACCGTCGCTGCTGATGCGATCACCAAGCGGCGCGAGTGAAGCCACTCAAAGATAGGGAGCGCGTCGCATCGCAGGCGTCCTGACCCGAGTGGGCACTTCGCCGGCAAGGTTAGAGCAATGCAGCGACTCATCATTATCGGTTGAGCCGCAGGATCGAAAAATTCAGTGCCGCGGCGACTGAAAGCCAGCCCAGATAAGGGAACAAGATCAGGCCGGTGATGACGTCCAGCTGCAACGCGAGCAGCGTCATGGCCGCGACCACCAGCCAAAGGGCCGTAAGGATGACCATGCCTGCGACGATACGGTTCGCCCCAAAGAAGACCGGCGTCCACAAGGTGTTCAACGCGATCTGGGCGGCCCACAGCGCCAGCGCCACCTCGCTGCCTGGCAGCAGGGTGAGCCGATACCCCGCCCAAGCGATGAGGAGGTAAATCGTTGTCCACGCGATGGGAAAAACCCAATTCGGTGGGGTGAAGCCTGGTTTTTGAAGGGCTGCATACCAGCTTCCCGGTTTGAAGAGGATGCCGGTGCTGGCCGCAGCGCAGCACGCGATGAGAAAGATATAGAACGTCATTTACTGTCCTCTGCGGGCGTGGGTAGGGTAGGGCCGTCAGGCCTTCTGAGCGTTGGATGCCCGCGCGACAGAAAAGTCCGTTCTGACTACTCCGAGCGTTCGACAGTCAACGATTGATACCAATCGGCGTAGTGCGTGTTTTTAGCCATACGCCGATTCAGGTCTGGCGCTCCGTCATCCCACCAGACAGGGCCGCGTTCCCCGAGTTTCACTTTGGCAGCCTGAACGCGGTTACGCGCAGCGCGCATCTCGCTCGGATCACCCGACGCCTTCGCGGCTTTCACTGCCCGTCTGGCGTTCATCAGCTCATCCACCAGAAGCTGTCGCTCACGCTCGTCGAGCGCAGGATTCGAGCAACGCCACAGCCGTCCTTTGACGACCACATACCGGCCATCAGGGGTGGTAGGGTTCATGATTGCTTTCCGCTGGTTTTGCGCACACTGCCACGCTCAGCTCTCTCGACAATTGTCTTCACGCCTCTCCACCAGTTGAAACAAGGGGCCATTCTGCAATGAGCCGGTATTCCCCTTTGCTGGATTGATACAGCCCGAAGCGGTCGGCGCGAAGCATGAATGCCGGCTCATCGGGTGCCTCGGGAACGGGGAGGCGATAGTCCCTCGCCAGGGTCAGGTGAGGTCGGAATTCTTTCTGCTCTTGGTCGTTGCCGAATGGCAGCATGGATTGTTCCAACGCATACGCCAGCCGCATGACCTCTTGCGGAGGGTTTTCGGGCGTCAGCACCAAAGCGCCCGATTTGCGCCAAACCTCAAGGCGATTCAGAAGTACAGTGAGCTTTCTTTCCGGCACCTTGACGTTGGACGCCGCTGTACAGAGGTCCGCGATCTTGGCCTTATCGACACTCCCCAAAAATAGCAGCGTCAGGTGAAAGTTGGCCGTGGGCACTGGTCGGCCAACGCGCAATGAAAGCGAGGTGCGCCACCTCGAAATCTCCTTTTTCAACGGCGTGGAGCAACCGATAGCGAAAAAGAGCCGCGATTGGGGTTCGGTACTCAACGCATCACCTCTTTATTCCTGGATCTGTTGGCCTGTGTGTTCAGGCTCTGTTTCGATGGGCCGAAAACGACCTCTCGTGCGAGACGTCCTCGCCAGCAGCGGCTCGCTTCACATTCCATCGCCTGCCATTGCCTTGGCCTGGCCTATCAGTCTGCTCGCATCCTTGGAGGGAGGAAGGCCAAAGGCTTTCGCATAGTCCCGGCTGAACTGAGTTGCGCTTTCGTAGCCGACCTCGAACGCCGCCGCCATGACGCTCTTTGCATTTGCCGTCATCAGCGTTCTGGCCTGAAGCAGACGCACCCGCTTCTGGTACTGCAACGGGCTGAGGTTGGTGACGGCCTTGAAGTGGCGATGGAACGCCGAGACGCTCATCGACGCCCGCTCGGCCAGGCGTTCGACGCCGATGGGTTGGGCGAAGTCGCGGCGGATCCACTGCACTGCCAGGCTGACCCGGGCCATCGCGCTGTCAGGTGCTGCGATCTCGCGCAGCATCCAGCCAAGTGGCCCCTGAAGGACACGGAAAATGATCTCTCGCTCGTAGACCGGTGCCAGCGCCGCGATGCCAGCCGGGTCTCCCATGAGCCTGAGCATTCGGACCCAGGCGTCCATCAAATCGTCGGTCATCGAGGCAACGGAAAACCCGGGTGGGGTTTCGTCTCGGCGCGCAGGTTTGGGCAGGTCGGCGAACAGCGTCGATAGCACGATTGGATCGAGCGTCAAGCTGACGGCAAGGTAAGGCTCTCCGGATTCGGCAGGGTGCACCGAGCCTAGGGCGGGCAAGTCGATGGACATCACGAAGTAGGTCGCGGGGTCGTACCGTAACGTGCGATCGCCCACCGTCATGCTTTTGCTGCCTTGCAGGATCACATTGATCATCGGGTCGTAGACCGCCGAGAGCAGGTGCTCAGGGATGCTGCCCTTGACCATGGCTACGCGAGGAATGCCGGTTTCGGTCCGCCGATTTTCAGCCTTGGCGGCGAGCAATCTGAGTTCGTTCAGTTGAGCGTTCATGTCGAGCATGCTGACGCCAGAGGATCCGCTCGGCAAGCAAAAAGCAGAAACGGGCAGCTTTCGAGCAGAAACGGATGCGCTTTTGCCAACGTCCTGGACCCGGATGGTTACCGTCCAAGTTTGGCTCAGGCTGACACCACCAGGGCCTGGCGCTTCTTCAGGTAGGATTGGAAGCGTTGCGCATAATCGTTGCCCACGGCCGCGCGCCGTTCGCCGGGCGTTGGATCGACAAGATCAGCTCCATAAGGGCCCTGGTGCTCGCCTTGGCCACGCGCGCAGCCGGATTGCGGCTGACGATCACGTCCTATCTGGTTCTGACGTTCATCCGACTGGCGTTCATTATCCATGGGTGTGTCGAAAAATCATCGGCGCGCTCATTGATAGGGAGTGCCATCCTTGTGCACGAACAGCCAGTTGCCCTCCGGCCCGGTCCCTGCTTTCAGGTCATCATGAGGGTACTCGACGCTGTCGCCCGCGCTGCGATCACCCACTTCAAGGACCACGCAGTCGGTGTTCGAGCGGTTTTCCAGGTGATGAGCCAAGCCTGCGCTGGGAAACCCGACTATCATTCCGGGCCCAAGCGCGTGCGTCTTATCGCCTCGGTGCAGCGTGGGAGTGCCTTCGAGAACATAGGTGAACTCATCCTGTCGAGTGTGACGGTGGTGCAGGGCGGATATCCCGCCGGGTGCGAGGCGAATAAGGTTGACGCCGAAATTCCTCAGCCCGAAGACATCGCCCAGCGGCTGCTTCGATCGGCTCTTCATCATAGAAGCGAAGGGTTCAGGGTAATTGCTCGGCCTGTTCCTGAAAGGCGCGTCTGACGCCAGGATCGGCAACGGCTCATCTTGTGCTGACATCCTGCTTCCCCTATCGAGTGAGTTGTTTCATCGGCCGTGCGAAAAAACCATTGTGCGCCCTGCCGAGGGTAATGGTCGTACAGCGAGATACCAGTCTTTCGACATGACCGAGGATTTTGCAATGAGAGATCAACATGTAGCACTAGTCGTGGGCTCCAGCGGGATCATCGGCAGCGCGCTGGTCGAAACGCTCGCCGGTGCGCCTGAATGGCATGTACGGGCCCTGCGCAAGACGAGCGTGCCGGATGTGCAGGCCATCGATTGCGACCTGACCGATGCTGCAGCGACCCGCAAGGCGCTGGAGGCCGCATCGGACACCACACACCTGTTCTACGCGGCGCTTCGAGCCGACGCTGATCTGGCGCGCGAATCCGAAATCAACGCCGTGATGCTTGAAAACGTGCTTGACGGTCTGAAGGCCAACGGGGCTGCGCTGCAGCGGGTTGTGCATTATCAGGGGGCCAAGGTCTACGGCGTTCACTTGGGAGCCAGCGTTGCACCGTTCTACGAAGATGACCCACGTCATCTGGCTGCCAACTTCTATTACGCCCAAGAGGATCTTCTCAAAGAGAGGCAGGTGAGCGACGGCCTGGACTGGACCATTCTCAGGCCTGATGTGGTGGTAGGGGATATCGCTGGCAACCCGATGAACATCGCGATGGTGATAGGCGTGTTTGCAGCGCTGAGCAAGCAGGCGGGTTTGCCCCTGCGGTTCCCCGGCTCCATGCGCACGTATCGGGAGGTCGTCGCCCAAGTGACCGACGCCCATTGGCTGGCCCGTGCGAGCATGTGGGCAGCTTTGGCCCCCAGTGCGCGCAATGAGGCCTTCAACCTGGTCGGCGAGCCGTTTCGCTGGGAGCGTCTCTGGGCCAAGGTCGCCGAAGCGCTCGACATGCAAGTCGCTGGGCCCCAGCCGTTTTCCCTCGCCAGGCACATGCCCGGCAAAGCGAAGGACTGGGAGCGACTGGCATCCGAGCATGAGCTGAGCACGCTGCCCTATGAAAACCTGGTGGGGTGGCCGTTCGGAGATTTCGTCTTCAACACTGAATTCGACATGATCTCGGACATGAACAAAATCCGCCGCGCTGGTTTCACGGAGGTCGTGAATAACGAAGAAATCATGGTGAATGCGCTGAAGCGTCTTGCAGAGAAAGGCGTCCTGCCAAAGCCTTAGTCGATGGCGATAGGCCCAAGACCTTCAGTGGTGGCCGCTGCTTCGACGGCAGTGGCCCGTGCTGGTGGCTCGATCGATTTCAACTTCCTGTTGGGCCTGGAGCTCGATCTGGTTGCCAGCCTGGAGATCACCCTATGAACCCTGACCTCGATTGGAATGGCCTGCGGGCAGTCAACACCGGCGGGGCGAGGGGAGGGGCTGGGTAGCGCACCCCTGGAGATGCCCGGTCCAGGCGGTAACGGAGCTAAGAAAAGAGGCCGCACTTGGCGACCTCTTTCAGGGGGCTTTTCAAGGCTTAGATGCGGAAACTTCCTACAAGCTGTTTCAGACGTGCCGACTGCTGCTCCAGGTCGGTACAGGCGCGCAGCGTCGCCTGGAGGTTTTCCACGCCCTCTTGGTTGAGCGTGTTGATCTCCGTGATATCGACGTTGATGGCCTCGACCACCGCGGTCTGCTCCTCGGTCGCCGTAGCGACTGACTGGTTCATACCGTCGATTTCGCTGATCCGCACAGTGACACTCTCCAGGCTGCCGCCAGCGCTGTTGGCGATGCTCACGCTTTCGCGGCTTTCCCGCTGACTCTCGTTCATGATCTCTACGGCTTCACGGGCGCCCAACTGCAGCTCCTCGATCATGCGTTGAACCTGGCTCGACGACTCCTGCGTGCGATGAGCCAGGCTGCGCACTTCATCGGCCACCACGGCAAAACCCCGCCCGGCTTCACCCGCCCGTGCGGCTTCGATCGCAGCGTTCAGGGCCAGCAGGTTGGTTTGTTGAGAAATGCCGGTGATGACTTCGAGAATCTGGCCGATGTTGGCCGTTTTGGTGTTCAGCTGTTCGATCTGCTCGCTAGCGCCGCTGATCCGTGTCGACAGACGATTCATCGCCTGGATGTTCTGACCCACCACTTCCTGACCATCGCGGGCAAGGTTCCGCGCGTCGCTGGAATGGCCCGATGCCCGTGCAGCGTTCTGAGCAATTTCCTGGGCTGCGGCGCCCAACTGATTGATCGCTGCGGCCACGCTGTTGGTCCGGTTGGCCTGTTGGTCGGAGTTGACCATCGATGAGTTCGAAGCGCTCACCACCCTGAGGGCGACTTCATTGAGCTGCACGGTAGAAGCGGCCACGTCCCGCATCGACTGATGGATGCGCTCGACGAAGAGGTTGAAGCCATTGCCCAGGTAGCCGAATTCGTCCTGGCTCTGAACCTCCAGGCGCTTGGTCAGGTCGCCTTCTCCTGCGGCGATGTCGTGCATGGCCTTGCCCATCAGATTCAGAGGGCGCATGAGGACGCTCAGGAGCATGCTGAGCAGCGAAATGATCAGCAGCACGGCAATCAGGGTGGCGACGATAGCGGAGTTGCGAAACTCCTTGAGCATGCCGTACGCATGGGTCTTGTCGACCGCTACGCCGACATACCAAGTGACCGAAGGCAAGCCATTGACCCGTGCGAACGAAAGAATCTGGGTTTTGCCGGCCAGCACGCTTTCGCTGATCTCCGATGAGAGTTTCGGGGTGTCGGTGGGGTATACCTCCGCCAGAGTTTTCATGACCAGGGACGTGTCCGGGTGCACCAGGATGCGTCCAGTGGCATCCACCAGAAACGCGTAGCCATCACCTTGCACACGCAGCGAACTGATCATCTTTACCAGGGTTTCCAGGCTCAGATCGCCGCCAGCCACGCCTTGCTGGCCGCTGGCAGTCTTGACCGGCGTGGCAATGGTGATGATCAGGCCCTTGGTGACGGCGTCCAGATAGGGTTCGGTCAGCGTCGTCTTCCCTGCGCTGACGGCATCTTTGTACCAAGGCCGAGTGCGTGGATCGTAGCCAGCAGGCATTTCATCCGGCGGCTGCATGATGAACGCGCCGTCTCCCTGGCCTTCATAGACGTTCATGAAGGTGGCGAGCAAGGTTTTCTGTTTCAGCGCGAGATTTTGAGCATCCGCCGTTGAGGCGCTGCCCAGACTCTCGGCCAGGCTTTCCACCAGCAAAATCCTCCCTGACAGCCAGCTCTGGATGTTGCCAGCCGTGCCTGCGCTGGTTTCACCCAGGCTTTCCTTCAGCTGATTGGCGATGGCATTTCGTTGCAGGTAATCGTTGTAGAGTGTGAACAGCGTAAAAGCAGCAATAACGACGAGGGAGGCGGCGAGGAGAATCTTATGGCTGAATTTCAGTGATCTGGTCATTGCCGGGGAGGTCCACATAGCAGGTTCGAGTACGGGCGTGAATCGCACACGCTTACCTGTCTATCGGCGGAAGTTTCCGGCGCAACAGTGGTTCACTGCATGATCTGGCCATGGAACTCGAGATTCGGACCATCGGTCATCGCCGTGCTGAAGAAGCGGAATCCGACGAGCGCCAGTAAGCCTCAGGATTGGACGGCTTTTATGGATAATCCATCCAGTGAAGCCCGATTTATCCAACGTATGGGGATAGCTATGCTCAGGCTTCTCACACCCGTGCAGGAGATTTTCCATGGCAGACCACTCCATCAAAGGCAAGGTCGTCGTCATCGCCGGCGGCGCCAAAAACCTGGGCGGCCTGATCGCTCGGGACCTGGCGGCGCAAGGGGCCAAGGCAATCGCAATTCATTACAACAGCGCGTCGACAAAGCCCGACGCCGAGGCCACCGTGGCGGCCATACAGGCCAGCGGTGCGCACGCCGTGTCGTTTCAGGCTGATCTGAGGACCGCGGGCGCTGTCGAGAAGCTGTTCGCCGATGTTATCGCCGCGGTAGGCAGGCCAGACATTGCGATCAACACGGTTGGCAAGGTCCTCAAGAAGCCCATGGCCGAGGTCAGTGAGGCGGAATACGATGAGATGACCGCCGTCAACGCCAAAACCGCCTTCTTTTTCCTGAAGGAAGCCGGCAAGCATCTGAACGACAACGGCAAGATTTGCACCGTTGTGACGTCACTGCTCGGTGCGTTCACCCCGTTTTACGCCGCTTATGCCGGAACCAAAGCGCCCGTTGAGCATTACACCCGCGCGGCCTCCAAGGAGTTCGGCGCGCGCGGCATCTCGGTGACTGCCGTCGGCCCCGGGCCAATGGATACGCCTTTTTTCTACCCGGCAGAAGGCCCCGACGCCGTGGCGTACCACAAGACCGCCGCTGCGCTTTCGCCGTCGAGCAAAACCGGCCTTACGGACATCGAGGATGTGGTGCCCTTCATTCGCCACCTGGTGAGCGACGGTTGGTGGATCACCGGCCAGACCATTCTGATCAACGGCGGCTACACGACCAAGTAAGCTAACCGAGCCAACAGATTGTCCGGCGCAATGGGGTTCTGGCCAAGGCCGCGCCGTGCCGGACCCCCGTGATCAGCGTCTCGGACTGTGCATGTATGGATAAACTCGATCAATACCGCGTATTCGTACGGGTCGCCGAAATGGGCAGCTTCATCAAGGCTGCCCATGCATTGGCACTGCCTCGCGCCAGTGTGTCGGCGGCCGTCCAGCAACTGGAGGAGAACGTCGGCGTGCGCCTGTTGAACCGCACGACACGCCAGGTCCATCTCACAGCCGATGGCGCACAATTGCTCGAACGCTTGCGATCACTGCTCGCGGATGCGGAGACCGTCGCGCAACTCTTTCATTGTCCCCAGCGCCAAGTGGCAGGCCAACTCCGGGTCGATGCGCCGAGCCGGATCGCTCGGCGTCTCATCGCGCCCGCCTTGCCTGGCTTGCTGCGGCGCCATCCGCAACTGAATTTGATACTCGGCTCCAACGATCGTGCAATCGACCTGGTGCGCGAAGGCGTCGACTGCGCGATACGGGTGGGTGCCTTGCAGGACAGCAGCCTGGCTGCGCGCCCTCTGGGGGCGATCACGTTGATCAATTGCGCCAGCAAAGCCTATCTGCATCAACACGGCACACCGCAGCAACCGAAAGACCTTGCCTCCGGACATTGGGCGATTGGCTACGCTTCGCCCACCACCGGACGGGAGCTGCTTTGGGAATACTGCTCGGTTGACGGCAGGCGGCAGACGATGCCTGTGCCGAGCCGGGTGGTCGTCAATGATGCGGAGAGCTACATCGCCTGCTGCCGTGCCGGGCTTGGGATGATTCAGGTACCCCGCTTCGACGTGAAGCACCTGCTGGAGAGTGGAGAACTGATCGAAGTGATGCCTGAATTCCTTGCCGAGCCGATGCCGGTCTCTTTGCTCTATCCTCACCGCCGCCAGAGAACGCAGCGACTCCTTGCCTTTACCGAGTGGTTCGAAGAGCTGATGGCTCCCCATCTCATTTCCTGACACGGCGGGTCGGACCGTCATCAAAAAGTACAGAACGGCCATGTCATGCGCACTGGAGGCAGGGTGTCAGGGGAGGGCGGTGCTGCCGAACTGCTGGGTTTGAAGCCCACGACGTTGGCGTCTCGGCTGAAAAAATGGGGGATTGATGTCCGGCAGTATAAGCGTGAAGGCTCAGAGGCAGGTCACCGAGGGAAATCGCTGACCCGTCGAATCCCGCGATGATTTGGCAGCGTCGCGAAGGTTTCCACGTGCGAGCGTTCCTGCGATCCCCTCACAGCTCGCTGTTGATCCACATCCACAGGGGGAGGGTCAGCGCCGAAAGAATGGTCGACAGGCAAATGGCCGAACTGGTTTTTTGGCTGTCTTCCAGCGAGCGTGCGAAACCCAGCACGTTGACCCCGCATGGATTGGCCGCCATCAGCACCAGCACGCCGCGGGGGGTGCCTGCAATGCCCATCGCCATGCAGGCCAGCAGCACCAATAGGGGCAAGAGGATCAGCTTGGCCAGGGTGATCCCGATCGCATATGCCCCTGGGCGGAGGCGATAGCCCGAGAGGTTTGCACCTAGAACGATCAACGCGCATGGCAGCGCCGCATGCGCCAGCCAGTGGGCCAGTTGCAGGCTCCAAGTCGGCAGTGCGAGGCCTGAGAGATTGACCGCTACCCCCAACATCAGGCCCACGATCATGGGATTGGCCAGGCTTGCAATCAGCGTTGCCGTCTTGAACGGCTCGTTGCTGGCGAGGCTGTCATAAAGGCTCTGGAAGCTGAACAACAGAAGGCTGTGCACCGCCAGCACCGTGAAGACGAGTACCAGGCCGCTGCTGCCGAACAGGCCGGCCACCATGGGAATGCCGATCAACGCATTGTTGCCGAACGCTGCCGTCAAGCCAAAGGGTGCAGGGTGTTTCAGGAAGGCATGAGCGATGAAGTTGACCACCGTGAAAACGATGAGGGCTGGCACGAAGTACGCCAGCAAGACCTTCCCATTCAGCCCGTCATGGAGCGGCGCGTCGACCATTCCCGTGAACAACACCATTGGCATGAACAGCTTGAACGCCAGGCCGCCCAACGCTTTGTTGGTGTGCGCATCCAGTGCCCCGCGATGGCCCAACAGGTAGCCGAGAATGATCAATAAAAAGATAGGCAGGATCGTTTGCGGGACGGGCACGGCGCAGGTCTCTGAAGAAGTGGGCGCATTATTGCCAAGTCTTTCGCGGCTTGTCAGCGAAAATCTCTACGTTATTTTATTTTTGGCACACTAATTGCTAATACCCCATAACGTCCTGTTAAGGACTTCCCGCCCAGGATCTCTGCACATCAGCGAGGAGTGCGCCCACATGCAGTCGCTCAATCTGCGGCAGATCGAAGTGTTTCGCGCCGTGATGATCACCGGGTCGATCAGCGGTGCCGCGCAATTGCTCTTGGTGTCTCAGCCTGCGATCAGCCGCATGCTGTCGCACACCGAGGCGCGCATCGGCTTTCAGTTGTTCGAGCGGGTGAAGGGTCGACTCTACCCGTCGCCCGAGGCCCGCCGCCTGTTTGCCGACGTCGAGTCGGTCTACCGCGACATACAGAGGGTCAACACGACGCTGCACGATCTGGTCCAGCAACGTCACGGCGTGCTACGGATTGCCAGCAGCCCAAGCCTGGGTCATCAGCTCGTGCCGGATGCGGTCGCCAGCTTCAGGCGGGGCAGCACCGATATCCGCGTCAGTCTGGAGTGCCTGCGCCATGTCTTGTTGCGCGACCGCCTGCTGGATCAACAGGCCGATCTGGGTATTTCATTGTTTCCCATCGATCACCCCAATCTGCGTGCGGTCCCTCTGAGCGAGGTACGTGTACTGGTGGTTTGCCCGGCCGATCACGAATTGACCCGTGTGCCTGCCGCCGAGCTGTCGCACGCGCTGTCCGAATCGGCCTTCGTGGGCTATCCGGCCGATACTCCGTTTTTCAGTTTCGTGAAGCCGGCATTCGAGCGCAGGGGCTGGGCTTACCGGCCGGATATCGATGTCGACTCGCCTCACCACGCGTGTGCCCTGGTGAAAAACGGGGTCGGTTTTTCCGTCGTCGACGAGATTTCCTGGCGCGCGTCAGGGAGCGAACAAATGGCCGTATTGCCGCTGCTGGCGGACGAGCGCCTGACGGTCAGTCTCGTGCACCTGCGCCGTGAGCCGCTGGCGCAGTTCGCTCAAAGTTTCGTCGAGCACCTGCGCCAGACGCTCTCATCGAGCGGTTTCGAACTCTTTGGCATGGATTAACAACCGGTTAATGACGGTCGATGTATTGGCATGCGACAACCCGTTCCAGCGCCCACACAATGACCCCACGCAGTGCAACAGGTCTGCCGGCACCAAGCCGGTCTCGTGGAGGAATGGCGACATGCGCGAAATCATCATCGGCGGTGGCCAGTTGGGGGCCATCCAGAAAAGTGAGTCCAGGGCCAAGGTGGTCCAGCGCATGCTGGCGTTACTGGAACAGGCTCGGGAGCAGGGCTGTGAACTGGTGGTATTTCCGGAACTGGCGCTGACCACCTTCTTCCCTCGCTGGTACATGGAGGACCAAGACGAGGTCGACACCTGGTTCGAACGTGAAATGCCCAGTGATGTCACTCGCCCCCTGTTCGATTTTTCCCGGGAACACGGCATCGCGATTTCATTCGGATACGCCGAATTGACACCTGAAGGTCACCACTACAACACGTCGATCCTCACGGATCGCCAAGGCCAAATCATTGGCAAATACCGCAAAGTGCATTTGCCAGGCCATGTCGAATTCGACACCGAACGTGATTTCCAGCATTTGGAAAAACGCTATTTCGAACCGGGCGACCTGGGCTTTCCAACCTGGGAGACCCAGGACACCGTCATGGGCATGTGCATCTGCAACGACCGTCGCTGGCCGGAGACCTATCGCGTGATGGGCCTGCAAGGCGTCGAGCTGGTGCTGTTGGGCTACAACACGCCCTCCATCAACTCTCAGCGCCAGAGTGAGGGCGAGGAGCATCGCTTGTTTCATTCTCAGTTGTGCATGCAGGCCGGTGCCTACCAGAACGCGACGTGGGTCGTGGGTGTGGCCAAGGCCGGTATCGAGGATGGTTTCCCCTTGATGGGTGGCAGCGTGATCGTCGATCCCAACGGGTTCGTGGTGGCCAAGGCCGAAGGGCAGGGCGACGAATTGATCGTGCATGCCTGCGACATGGACCTGTGCAATTTCGGCAAGACCACGATCTTTGATTTCGCCCGTCATCGGCGCATCGAACACTACGGCATCATTACGCGTCAGACCGGCGTCCAGCGCCCCTGATCTGTCTTCGAACGGGAGAAGCGACCCATGCGCAGCGTTTACCTCAATGGCGCCTTCGTGGCTGAAAACGAGGCGAGCATTTCAATCTTCGACCGCGGTTTCATGTTCGCCGACGGCATTTACGAAGTGACGGCCGTGCTGCAGGGCAAGCTGGTGGACTTCGATTTGCATACGGCGCGCCTGGCGCGGTCGTTGCGGGAAATGTCCCTTGAATTGCCCTTGGACGCTGCGCAGTTGCTCGCGATTCATCGTGAGCTGATTGAGCGTAACCAGTTAACCGAAGGGCTGGTGTACATGCAGGTGACGCGGGGCGTCGAAGACCGCAATTTTTTCTATCCGCCCGCAGGAAGCCCGTTGACCGTGGTGCTCTATACCCAGGCCAAAACGGTGCTGGACAGCCCGCTGGCCAAACGTGGCATGCACATCATCGGTTTGCCCGACCTGCGTTGGGGACGCAGCGATATCAAAACGACCCAATTGCTGTACGCCTGCATGGCCAAGGAGCAGGCCCGAGCCCAAGGTGCCGACGATGCGTGGCTGGTCAAGGACGGCTGGGTGACCGAAGGCACCTCGAACAATGCCTTCATCATCACCCGCGACGGGGCGGTGGTGACTCGCGAATTGTCGCGCGCACTATTGCCCGGTACTACACGTGCCGCCTTGATCGAGCTCGTCAAGGAGCACGACCTGCGGTTCGAGGAACGGGCCTACACACTTGAAGAAGCGGCCAATGCGGCAGAAGCATTCATTACCTCGTCCACCTCGTTCATCTACCCCGTGGTGAGCATCGACGGTCAGCCTGTGGCCGACGGCAAGCCCGGCAAGCTGACCCAGCGCCTGCGCCAGCTGTATATCGACCACGCCCTGGCGGTGCTGGTCTAGCCGCTGCACCTCACGGCCCAGGCGTGCGCAGACGCGCCGGGTCTATCACAGCCTTTAGCACCCAACAGGAAGACTGCCGACACCGAACGTAGCCATCTGTAAGGAATGTTGAGCATGAAATTACGTCCATCCCGCGCCCTGATCGCCCGCCTGTTGCTGCCTGTCGGCCTGGTTGCCGCGCTGAGTGCACCGTACGCCCAGGCCGCCGAAAAGACGCTGCACGCAGTGATGTCCTCGTCGTTGCGAGTACTCGATCCCATCGCCACCACGGCGCAGATCACGCGCAATCACGCGTATATGATCTATGACACCTTGATCGGCATGGACGAGCATTTCGTGCCCCAGCCGCAAATGGCTGACTGGACCGTGTCGCCGGACGGCCTGACCTACACCTTCACGCTGCGCGATGGCCTGCTCTGGCACGATGGAAAACCGGTGACCGCCACCGACTGCGTGGCCTCGCTCAAGCGCTGGGCGCGCTTCGATGTCGGTGGTCAACTGATGATGAAATACACCGCCAGCATTGTCGCCAGCGACGACAAGACCATCACTCTGACGCTGGCCAAACCCTTCGGGTATGTCCTGCAACTGCTGGCCAAGCCGTCTTCGGTCGCGGCGTTCATGATGCCTGAGCGGGTCGCCAGCATTCCCGACGGCAAGACCATTACCGACTACACCGGGTCCGGTCCCTATGTATTCGTGGCCAAGGAATTCGACCCTGGCAACCGCGTGGTCTACGAAAAATTCAAACAGTATGTACCGCGCAAGGAGCCGGCCAGCGGCACCGCTGGGGGCAAGGTGGTCAAGGTGGATCGCGTCGAGTGGATCAACATGCCTGACCGCATGACGGCAATCAACGCGCTGGCGTCCGGCGATATCGATTTCATCGAGCAATTGCCCATCGACTTGCTGCCCATGGTGCAAGCCGACGATCACCTCAAGTCGGGCGTGTTGAGCAAACTCGGTTCAATGACCGGCGGGCGGATGAACTTCCTTTATCCGCCGTTCGACAACCCTGACATCCGTCGTGCGGCCTTGCTGGCGATGAACCAGAAAGATGTGCTCGAAGCGCTGGTGGGCAATCCTGAGTTCTATAAGCAATGTGCGTCGGTATTCGGCTGCGGCACCACCCTTGAGACCGAGGCGGGCGGCGAGTCCCTGACCAGCGGCGGTAATCTGGAGGCTGCCAGGGCGCTGCTGAAAAAGGCCGGCTATGACGGCACCCCGGTGGTGATCATGCAACCGACCGACGTCCCTAGCCAGGCACCGCAACCGGTCGTTGCCGCGCAAGCGCTGCGCAAGGCCGGTTTCAACGTCGATCTGCAGCCCATGGACTGGCAGACCCTGGTCTCACGGCGGGCCAATCAGAATCCGCCCGCCCAAGGGGGCTGGAACCTGTTCTTCACCTACTGGAACGCAGAAACCATCTGGAACCCGGTGGTCAATCCGATGCTCGACGGCAGCGGGCAGAAAGGTGCCTGGTTCGGCTGGCCAACCGATCCGCAGATGAACCAGCTGCGAGTGGATTTCGCCACCGCCACCGAACCTGCAAAGCAGAAGGCAATTGCGGTGGAAATCCAGAAGCGCGCCATGGACCAGGTCGCTTACATCCCGCTGGGCCAGTACTTCGACGTCGCAGCCTGGAACAGCCGCATCAGCCACTTGATGACGGGGCCGTCCACGGTGTTCTGGAATGTCGAAAAAGCCGATTGATCGCGGCGCCATGATTCCTGCCCTCGGAGGCTTCGATGTTGGGTTATTTTCTGCGCCGTGTGCTGGCGGCGATTCCGGTGATGCTGGTGGTCGCCCTGTTCGTCTTCCTGCTGCTGCGCCTGTCACCGGGCGATCCTGCGGCGATCATTGCCGGGGACATGGCCAGCCCCGAACAACTGGCGGCGATTCGTGAAAGCCTGGGCCTGAACCAGCCGCTGTACCGCCAGTTCTTCGTCTGGATCTGGCAACTGCTGCAGGGGGACTTCAGCACCTCGCTGATGGCCCATACCCCGGTGCTGAGCATGATCGGCCAGCGCCTGGAACCGACGCTGAGTCTGGCGCTGGTGGCCATCGTGTTCACCATCCTGATCTCGGTGCCGTTGGGGGTCCTGGCGGCATGGAAGCACGGGAGTTGGATCGACAACCTGGTGATGGCGACGTCTGTGCTGGGCTTTTCGATCCCGGTGTTCGTGATCGGCTACGTACTGATCACGGTATTCGCGTTGGAACTGAAGTGGTTGCCGGTGCAGGGCTTTCGCAGTATCAGCGACGGTCTCGGCCCGTTCGCCCAAAGGATCGTGCTGCCGGCGCTGACGCTGTCTTCGGTCTATGTGGCGCTGGTGGCGCGCATGACCCGCGCCAGCATGCTCGACGTACTGGGCGAGGATTACATCCGCACCGCCCGGGCCAAAGGCGTGGCCGAAATCCGGGTGCTGTTCCGTCACGCCCTGCGCAACGCAATGATTCCGATCCTGACCGTCATCGGTACTGGCTTCGCGTTGATGATTTCCGGTGTGGTGGTCACCGAAAGCGTGTTCAACATTCCGGGGCTCGGGCGGCTGATCGTCGATGCGGTACTGGCCCGCGACTACCCGGTGATTCAAGGCATGATCTTGCTGACCAGCGGTGTGTACGTCGTCATCAACCTGCTGATCGATTTGTCGTACGCGATCAGCGACCCACGCATCCGTTACTGAGGGCAAGGCCATGAGCAAACCCGTTTCCCTGAGCCTGCCTGCGCCGCGCCGCCGATTCATCCGTGTGCCGCGGATGCCGTTCACCTCTGCGGTGGCACTGGTGGTGCTGGCATTGATCGTCGGCATGGCGATCTTCGCTCCGTGGATTGCCACTCACGATCCGGTGGCGCTGGCGCCCGCTTTTCGCCTGAAGCCACCGAGCGCCGAATTCTGGCTCGGCACTGACGCCTACGGCCGCGACCTGTTTTCGCGCATCGTCTACGGCGCACGCGTCTCGCTCACCGTTGGCGTCGGCGTCACGGTGTTGAGCATCCTGATCGGCCTGCCCTTGGGGCTGATGGCAGGCTACTTCCGGGGCCTGGACGCCTTGCTGATGCGGGTGATGGATGGGCTGATGGCGATTCCCGGCATCTTGCTCGCCATCGCCATCGTGTCACTGAGCAGCGCCGGCATCTGGACCGTGATGATTGCGATCATGGTCCCGGAAATTCCCCAAGTGGTGCGCCTGGTGCGTTCACGCGTGTTATCGACACGTGAAGAACCCTACGTCGAGGCGGCGGTGCTGATGGGCACTTCCACCTTGAAAATCCTTACCCGGCATCTGATGCCCAATACCCTTGCCCCGCTGATCGTACAAGGCACCTATATCTGCGCGTCGGCGATCCTCACCGAAGCGATTCTGTCCTTCCTCGGGGCCGGTATCGGTACCGAAATCCCGACGTGGGGCAACATCATTTCCGAAGGCCGGGTGTATTTCCAACTCAAGCCTTCGCTGGTGCTATGGGCCGGCCTGGCGCTGTCGCTGTGCATCCTGTCGATCAACCTGCTGGGCGACGCGGTACGTGACGCGCTGGACCCGCGCATGAGCAAAAGGAACGCGGCATGAACGAGCAGCCAAAGGACATTCTGCGGGTCGAGCACCTGTGCGTGAACACGGCAGAGGGCAAGCCGATCCTGCGGGACATCAGTTTCGACATTCGCCCGGGCGAGACCGTGTGCCTGGTGGGGGAGAGCGGCTCCGGCAAATCGGTGACTTCGCTGGCCACCCTCGGTTTGCTGCCAAAAGGGGTATTGAGTGCGACCAGCGGCCGAATCCTGCTGGAAGGGGAAGATGTTCTCCAGGTCAGCGAGAGTCGGCGCAAGGCCCTGAGGGGCAGTCGGATGGCGATGATCTTCCAGGAGCCGATGACTGCGCTCAACCCGGTGCTCACCGTGGGCAGGCAGATTGACGAAGTGCTGCAGACGCATACCACCATGGGTGCGACGCAACGTCGTGAGCAGGTCATGAACGCGCTGGCGCAGGTGCATCTTCCCGACATCGAGCGGGTCTACCACGCCTATCCCCATCAACTGAGCGGAGGGCAGCGGCAGCGCATCATGATCGCCATGGCGCTGGTGCTCGAACCCCGGCTGCTGATCGCCGACGAGCCGACCACCGCGCTCGATGTGACCACGCAGCAGCAGATTCTCAAGCTGATCCGCGAGCTGCAACGCAAGCACGGAACCGCAGTGCTGTTCATCACCCACGACATGGGTGTGGTGGTGGACATTGCCGACCGGGTCTGCGTGATGTGCCAGGGGCAGATGGTCGAGTCGGGTGCGGTAGACGAGGTATTGGCTCGGCCTCGTGAGGATTACACCCAGTCCCTGCTCGCGGCTGTTCCGAGCCTCAAGCCCCGCGCTGCGCGCGCAGAGGCCAAGAGCGCCCAGGTCGTGCTTGATGTCAGTGAATTGGTCAAGGTGTATCCACCTGCGGGCGGCACTTGGCGGTGGTTCGGCAAGGCCCGTCAAGGCACGCGGGCGGTGGATGAGGTTTCCTTCACCCTCAGACGCGGCCGTACGCTGGGCATCGTCGGCGAGAGTGGATCGGGCAAATCCACGGTGGCCCGCTGTGTGATGCGCTTGCTGGCGCCGACCCAGGGGGCGGTGAGGGTCACCGGCAAGGACATCTCCGAGCTCTCGCCAGCGGGCCTCAAGCCTCACCGCAAGCGCATTCAAATGATCTTCCAGGACCCTAACCGGTCGCTCAATCCGCGCATCAGCATCGGCAGAAGTCTGATCGAGGGGCCGATGAACCACGGCATGCCGTTGGCCCAGGCATGGGCGCGGGCTCAAGAGTTGCTGGAGCTGGTCGGGCTGCCCGCCGATGCCATCGAGCGCTATCCCCATCAGTTTTCCGGAGGGCAGCGACAGCGCATCGCCATCGCCCGCGCGCTGGCGATGGAGCCGGATGTGATCGTCGCCGATGAGGCCGTCTCGGCGCTCGACGTGTCGATTCAAGCGCAGGTACTGCAACTGCTCGACGACATTCAGCAGCGCATGGGTGTGGCGATTCTGTTCATCACCCATGACCTGCGGGTGGCCGCGCAATTGTGCGACGACGTGCTGGTGATGCAGCGCGGCCAGGTCATTGAATACGGGCCGGCAGCCCAGGTACTGGCTGCCCCTCGACAGCCCTATACCCGGCAATTGATGGATGCGGTGTCGGGCAAGGGCTGGGATTTCGCGACAGGGCAAAGGAGCCAGGCATGACGTTCGATTTGCTGTTCCGAGGCGTCACGGTGGTAGACGGTACGGGGGCCGAGCCGTACCTCGCCGATGTGGCGACCCGCGACGACAGGGTCGTCGCCATTGGCGATCTCGTCGGCGCTCAGGCCCAGCGGGTCATCGAGGGCAATGGTCGCTGCCTGATGCCCGGTTTCATCGATGTGCATACCCACGACGACACCCATGTCATCCGCACCCCTGAGATGTTGGCGAAAATTGCTCAAGGCGTGACCACGGTCATCGTCGGCAACTGCGGCATCAGTGCATCACCCGTCACGCTCCCAGGCCCTCCTCCAGACCCGATGAACCTGCTGGGCAGGCAGGAGGCTTTCGTCTACCCGACGTTCGACGCCTACGCTGCGGCCGTCGAGCAGGCGGTGCCGAGCGTCAATGTGGCCGCGCTGGTCGGCCATACCGCGCTGCGTGCGAATGTCATGCCGCGGTTCGATCGTCCTGCCCTCGAGGTCGAGCTGGACGCGATGTGCCAAACACTGGACGACGCCTTGCACGCTGGCGCCATCGGGCTCAGTTCGGGACTCGCGTACACCAATGCCAAACAGGCGCCGATGGCCGAGGTGCAGCGCCTCGTGGACATCGTCGGGGCCCATGGCGCGTTGTACACCACCCACATGCGCAATGAACACGACGGTCTGCTGGACTCCTTGCAGGAGTCGTTCGCCACGGCGCGTCATGCCGGTGCAGACCTAGTGATCTCCCATCTCAAATGCGCCGGCGCGGGCAACTGGGGGCGCGCACCGCTGGCCCTCGCCGCCCTTGAAAAAGCCGCCAGCGAACAGCCCTGTCATTGCGATTGCTACCCTTATTCGGCGAGCTCCACCACGCTGGATGCCTGGCGGGTGGATGGTCAGATGGAGATCTACATCACCTGGTCGGACCCGCACCCGGAGATGGCGAAACAGACACTCAAGGACATCGCCGCGCAGTGGGGCGTGTCGCAGGTGGAAGCGACCGAGCGGCTGAGGCCTGCCGGGGCGATCTACCACATGATGAGTGAAGACGACGTGCGTCGGATCCTCGCGCATCCGTTGTCCATGGTCGGCTCGGATGGCCTGCCCAACGACCCGAATCCGCACCCGCGATTGTGGGGCACTTTTCCTCGGGTGCTGGCGCACTACTGCCGAGACCTGAAATTGTTCGACCTGGCTGAAGCGGTTCGCAAGATGACCGGCCTCTCGGCTGCGCGTTTTCGCCTCCAGGACCGCGGCGTCGTACGCGAGGGCGCGTTCGCCGACCTCACCCTAGTGGACATGGCGCGTATCGAAGACGTGGCGACTTACAGCGACCCTTGCCGACAGGCACCCGGCATTGACCTGGTGGTGGTCAATGGCGTGGTCAGTTACGAGGACGGCAAGGTGCAACGGCGGCACGGGCGCATGCTCAGGCGCCAGCGTGCCCCTATCGTGGATTAGGCGTCGAGGGCAGCGTCAGCATGATTTCTAGCCGCCTTCGCAACACGTAACGAATGAGGAATGACCTGTGCAGGTAGTGGTGATAGGAGCAGGGGTGGTCGGGCTGACCAGCGCCTGGTATCTGGCGCAAAAAGGCTTGAACGTCACCCTGGTCGACCGTCACACCGACGTCGCCCAGGAAACCAGTTTTGCCAACGGCGGCCAGTTGAGCTACAGCTATGTGGCACCGCTTGCCGATCCGGGTGTGATCGCCAAGCTCCCGCAATGGCTCTTGCGTGCCGATTCTCCGCTGCGCTTCAGACCGCGCCTCGACCCGCTGCAATGGCGCTGGTGCCTGCACTTCCTGCGCGCCTGCAACGACGCGCAGGTCCGCCGCACCATCGGTGAAATGCTCAGCCTGTCCTACCTCAGCCGCGATGCGCTCGATGAGTTACTGGCCGCCCATCCATTGGACTTCGACCTGATCCGCACGGGCAAGCTGGTGGTGTACCGCGACGCCGCCGCGCTGGCCTCAGCCGTTCCCTTGGTTGACTGGCAGCGGGGACTGGGCGCCGACCAGCGCGTGCTCGATGGTCCTGCCTGCGTCGACTTGGAGCCTTCGCTGCAATCCGTGGCTGGGCAGCTGGCGGGCGGAATCTACACGCCAGGGGAGGCGACCGGGGATTGCTATCGGTTCTGTCAGGCGTTGAAGAGGTTGCTGACGCAACTGCCCAACGTCACCTTGGCACTGGGCCGGGAAGTGCGCGCACTGGTAGGTGAGCGGCAGCGAGTGGTCGCAGTGCGAACCGATCAAGGCGATCTGCCCGCTGACGCGGTGGTGGTGGCGGCAGGGATGTTCAGCGTGCCGTTGCTTAAGCCCCTGGGTATCACGTTGCCGCTTTATGGCCTCAGGGGCTACAGCCTGAGCGTGCCGCTGGATGCCGCCATCCAAGTGCCGCACCTGAGCATCACCGACGCCGCGCGCAAGATTGTCTATGCGCCCTTGGGTGGGCAGTTGCGGATTGCCGCGATGGTCGACATGGGGGTGAGCCGAGCCGATGTCGACCCTGCACGCATCAGCCTGCTCAAACAGCAGGTGGCTGAAACCTTCCCTGATCTGGACCTTGGGCGGGCCCAGGCATGGGCGGGCTTGCGGCCCAGCACGGCGCATAGCAAACCCCTGATTGGTCGCGCGCAGGGCATGGGCAATCTTTGGTTGAACGTCGGGCAGGGGGCGCTGGGTTTCACGCTGGCACTGGGCAGCGCCAAGTTGCTCGCTGCACAGATGACCGGTGCATCCTCACCGATCGATCACGGGCCTTTTCAGCCTCGTTAGCGCTGGGCGGCGGCGACGTTTCCCGCGCCGGTTGCTCCCTGATCTCACCAGGGTCTCCAGAAGGCCTACCGTTCCCGAGCGAAACGCGGAACGCTTCGCCACTTCGGTTCTCGAATGCGTATGCCTGCCACTGTACTGGAGCAAGACCATGAGCCCGACGACTTCTTTCATATTCGACCTGGATGGCACGCTGACCGACAGTGTTTACCAGAACGTTGCAGCGTGGAAACAAGCGCTGGACGCCGAGGGCATCCCGCTCGCCATGTGGCGTATACACCGGAAGATCGGCATGAGCGGCGGGTTGATGCTCAAGTCGCTGGCGCGGGAAACGGGCCTGGAGATTCCCGCCGAACAGGCCGAGCGACTGAGCGATCTTCACGCTCAGGCGTACCGCGATCTTCAGGGCCAGATCACACCGTTGCCGGGTGCCAATGAGTTGCTGGAAACGCTCACACGAAATGGGACAAAGTGGTGCATCGCAACCAGTGGCGGAAGCGAGACCGCGACCATCAACCTCAAGGCGCTGGGGCTCAAGCTGGAAGATGTCTTGCTGATCAACCGTGATGACGTCAAATACGGCAAACCCGATCCCGATCTGTTCATCGCGGCCGCTCGGCGCCTGAAGGTGCCGATCGAGGAGTGCCTGGTCATCGGCGACGCCATCTGGGACATGCTCGCGGCCCGTCGCTGCAAGGCCACCGGCGTCGGCCTGCTGTCGGGGGGCTATGACATCAGTGAGCTGGAGCGGGCAGGGGCACTAAGGGTGTACGAAGATGCGTTGGATTTGCTCGATCATCTGGATGAAATCGCCTCGCGTCCGTAACCGACCCCGAATCCGTTAACGATGCCATCTGCAGCGCGCTTTCGCTGCCCAGTCTGAACTCACGCCTGTGTCCCAGGCCAAGGAGCACCGATGAACCCTCCAAAAATCGTCCATCATGGCGCGGGCCAGGGCGTAACGGGGTCATGCCACCAATTCTGGATGGACGACGAGACGAGTGTGTTGATCGATTGCGGCCAGTTTCAAGGGCAGGAAGCCGATGAGGTGGGTGATCGCCTGGGGCTGGACTTCTCGATCACCGGTATCAAAGCGCTGGTGGTCACCCACGTGCACATCGACCATGTCGGGCGCATTCCGAACCTGTTGGCGGCGGGGTTCGACGGGCCGATCCTGTGCAGTGAACCCTCCGCGAAGCTGTTGCCCATCGTGCTCGAAGACGCGTTTCACCTTGCGATAGGCGATGACGCACATGAGTTGGAGCGCTATCTGTCCATCGTCGAGCAACGGCTTATCGCGCTGCCGTACAACCACTGGTTCACCCTCCACGACGACGGCGCTACAACCTGTCAGGTCCGCCTGCAATCGGCAGGGCATGTGCTGGGGGCGGCCTACGTCGAATTGGAGCTGGGCCAGGCGAACCTGGAAAGCAGGCGCATCGTGTTCAGCGGCGATCTGGGTGCGGCGCATTCGCCGATTCTGCCCGATCTGGTGCCGCCGGAACGCGCCGACCTGTTGATCCTGGAAAGCACGTACGGTGATCGATTGCACGAGGATCGAACGCACCGTGAGGAACGCTTGCGCGCGGCCATCGAGCGGGCGCTAGCGGACGGCGGGGCTGTGCTTATCCCATCGTTCAGCATCGGTCGCACTCAGGAGTTGCTGTACGAACTGGAAGACATCATCCACGAGCAGATGCAAAGGGCGGTGGCGCCAGAGCGCGAGGAGCCAACGTCAACGGCCCATGATCGGCCGGATGTGGATTGGCCGCAGCTGCCGATCATTCTCGATTCTCCGCTGGCCAGCCGCTTCACCGACACCTACAAGGCACTGCAGGGGTATTGGGACGAGGACGCGCTGGAGCGACTCAAAGCAGGGCGCAAACCGCTGTCCTTCAAGCAATTGATCACGGTAGACAGCCATGACGAACACATGCGGATCGTCGAACACCTGAATGACACCGCACGACCCGCCATCGTGATCGCCGGCAATGGCATGTGCTCGGGGGGCCGTATCGTCAATTACCTCAAGGCGTTATTGGGCGATGCCCGGCACAACGTCGTGTTCGTCGGTTATCAGGGCAAAGGCACCCCCGGCAGGGACATCCAGACCCATGGGCCGGAAGGCGGGTTTGTGGTCCTCGACGGTGAGCGCATCGACATCAAAGCGGGGATTGAAAGCGTGGGCGGCTATTCGGCCCATGCCGATCAGGCCGATCTCCTCGATTTCGTCTTACGGATGAAAGAGTGGCCGAAAGAGATCCGTCTGGTGCACGGCGAGGCTCAAGCCAAGTCCAGCCTGGCCCACGAAATCGAAAGGCGGTACCAAGAGGCCGATAAGAACGTGCTGATTACAGGTCTGCCCAGTTGACCGTTTGATCTGGCTGGAGGCTGAGGTTGTCGCAGCGATGCGAGCGTGCTCTCGGCGTGAAGCGTTCGCACCCACTGCCGGGATGTACAAGAGGCCGTTCACATCGAATGAGTAAGCCGTTCTGGGGGGACGTCGCGCCCCGGACGGTTTGCTCCCCCCGTAACGTTGATCATCGTGATTTCTCCGCTGAGCCAGCCAACTGGGGGGTGGGCAGCGGGCGATCGGCTCTGCGCTGG
Source organism: Pseudomonas sp. GD03842 (assembly GCF_029841165.1). NCBI lineage: Bacteria > Pseudomonadati > Pseudomonadota > Gammaproteobacteria > Pseudomonadales > Pseudomonadaceae > Pseudomonas > Pseudomonas sp. GD03842. The sequence goes on from NZ_JAOCEA010000016.1 coordinate 57,141, forward strand.
ACGTTCACCATCAACAGGCCGGCGAGAGACAGAAGGGCGCCAGCGATGAAGCCTTTAGAGACGGTCTCGTCCAGCAGCCAGACGCCCAGCAGTACGCCAAAGAGCGGAGTCATGAAGGCCAAGGTGCTCAGCCGGGCCGCCAGGTAGCGTTTGAGCATCCAGAACCAGATCAGGTAGCTGGCGAACGAGACGGCCAGGGTTTGAAAGAGCAAGCTCCCCCAAACCATGGCGTCGAATGCAGGCAGTCGGGTTTTCCCGGCGAGCAAAGCCAAGAGTAAGAGGACCCACGCCGCCCCCATGAGCTGGTAATAGAGCGTCTGGCTGGCGGGTGCATCGCTCAGCTTGCTTGAACGCACCGCCACGGTCGTGAATCCCCAAGCGGCACCCGCGCACAATCCCAGCGTATCCCCCAGCAGTCGGTGAGCCAGTGCCGGCTCGTCGGCACTTTCATGGCTCCCCGCCAGAAACGTGATCGCGATTCCGGTGAATGCCGTGCCAACACCTACCCACTGGCGCACCCCAAGTCGCTCTTCAATCAGGCGCACATGCAGCCCGACGGCTGCGAACAGGGGGGCGGTGTAGAGAAACACCGCCATGTGCGACGCCGTCGTCCAGCGCAAGCCTTGCGCAATGCAGAGAAACTCCGCCGCGAACAATAGGCCGACCACCAATCCTGAACGACGCCAGAGGTGGGGCAGCCAGGCTTCCCGCGCGATGACCCGACCGAACAGCCAGACGAGGGCAGCGGCGACCGCCGAGCGAAGCGCTACTTGCATCATGGGGTCTACCGCCCCTGCGATGGCTTTTATCGCGACCTGTTGAGCCCCCCACGTCAGGCACAGGGTCACCATGACCAAGGCTGCAATGGCATCTACTGGTTTTCTCGCTGACACGGTGGATTGTCCTGTGGCCTGTGATTCAGCCATTGTCTCGGCGCCGCTCGCGCGCTACAAATCATCCCTTCTGTCTCTATACAAGAGAAAAACTACGCCATGCGACCGGATACGCCATTCAAGGCCATCGCTTGTTTTGATGCCGTCATGCGCACGGGGAGTGCAAAGGCGGCCGCCGATGTGATGTTCGTGACCCCCGGCGCCGTGGGGCAACAGCTGCGCAAACTGGAGGGGTGGCTCGGGGCGCAGTTGTTCATCCGCAGCGTTCGCAAGTTGCAACCGACCGAGGAAGCAGTGCGCTACTGGCAGCAGATCCAGCCTGCCTTGGCGCAAATGGATGACATCCATGCCCGGCTGCGTGGTACGTCTGTATTCGAGGTTTCCCTGAGCCTGCCTCCGGCATTCGCCAGCACCTGGTTTGCGCGGCGCATGCCCGACCTGATCCAGCACCTGCCGGACTTACAGCTCCACCTGAACGCCAACGCCGAGGCGGTCGATCTGCGTGCGGGCACCTATGACCTCGCAGTTCGCCACTTTGACGGCCAGGATGACAGGCTTCACAGCCGCCTTCTTTTGAATGATGAGGTGAGGGTTTATTGCAGCCCCCATTACCGAGAGCGTCTTCAGCTGTTTGCGCTGGAAGACCTGCGCCGTGCGACGCTGATTCACACGACATCCCACGCGAACTGGTCTCGTTGGCTTGCGCAATCGGGGGCATCCCTCTCTGGCAAGGCAGGCGGTGTACGCTTCGACCAGTCCGAGTTGGCCATCGACGCCGCGAGGCGAGGCCAGGGCTTGGTGCTGACCAGTCCCTGGCTGATAGAGGAGGATTTGGAAAGCCACCGCCTGGTTCAGTTATTCGACTGCACTTTGATCACGGGCAAAGGGTACTACGTGGTGTATCCCATCGATTCGCCGTTAAGTGTCGGTGGGAAAGTGCTGTATGAGTGGTTTTTTCAATGACGCCGGGCTTCCCATGGCTGTGAGCGGCGCCCAGGTGATCGACAAGTACCTGCACCGGGTGTGTAAAAAGTCATCTTTCTGCAACACAACCGTCAAATAGCGCTCGTTTTAGAGGAACCGGAACCGCGCGGTCGGCCACACAGCGGGTTGAAACCATCGCGCAAAGCAGCGATGACGGACTGCTTTCCGGTAACCAAGAGGACTTCTTCATGCGCGTGTCTGGCCAGCAACCCCCCAGTGCCCCACCCTCCATAGAGCTTCAAGACCGATCAGGGTCGCCGGCGATCAGCGATCACGCTTCCGTGGCGCAGGGTCATCCCCAATCGGGGCAGGTGGCTGCAGCGGCAACGAGCGAATCCCGCGAAATGAGGCATTTGCTGACGGACTACCTGCGCACGCAGTTCGCGCCCTATCTGCAGCACCTGGACGCGGAATCACCGCATCGCAGCGAGATCACTCAGATCATTGAGAGCCGCGTCAACAAGCTGATGCAGGAGAACATTTCGTTCGAGGAACTTCGATCGGTCATGGAGAAAGGCGAGAAGATGGACCGTAACGCGTCCATCGGATCGGGCACGGTGGGCGGCGTGCCGTTTGCAGTGGCGTCGACGCTTCAAGCCGCCATTCCCGCCATTACGGGGATCGGTGCGAAAATCCCGAACCCGGTCGCCAAAGCCGCTGCTATTGGGGCGATATCGCTCGCAACGGCATCTGCAATGGATCAGGTGGGTGGCGCCTCCATCAAAAAACTTCGAGAAGATGCCTATTACCTGCACGCCCCCTCGGACAAACTTCACGAGTCGTTGAACGCCGCGTTGGCGACCATCGACACCAAAGCGAACCTGGCCATCGAAAACGCAAAAGAAGCGCAGACCTTCACTGTTCGTAATACCGCCAGGACTGTTCTTTCTCCGGTGCTCGCGAAAGTCGCTCCGGCGGCCGAACCCATTGTGGATACCGCCATTGCCATCGCAGGCGGGCTGGCCGCGGGCGCCGGTTCGGGCTACCTGGCCCACAATCGCCGTACCGAGCAGCACACCAGTGGTCCCGCGCTCCTGTTGGGGCGTCGGGATGCGGAGCCCAAGCAGGACCTCAATGACGAAACCGAATGGTTCGACACCTTCCAGGCATTGCGCGAAGCAAAAACCGCGCGTACGCCCCTTGCCAATGCAGGCGGGCGATTGGCCGACGCAGGCCGCACCTTGATAAACGATCCGTTGGGGGCGATCTCGAGAACGGCCAAAGGCACCTTCACCCCTGCCGGCGCCGCCAACGTCTCTACGTTGACCGGTGGCTTCACCGTGTTGGAGGCCAGCAAAGGTGCTGCCGTCAATGCATTGAGTAACCACCCGGCCCTGGGGTCGTTGGCCAAACACGCCATCAACACAGTCGGCGGCGCGGTGGTGTTCGGTGGCAACGCCGCGAGCGTCGCGGTTGCAGACCAACTGGTCGATGATTTGAGGTCGCGAGGCAAGACCACCGCCGAACCGGCGGCCAGTGAGACAGCGTCCGTTCGCTCGGTGCCCGAAGAGCCCGAGGAGGTCGCTGAAGAGGCCACTGGTCGGAGCAGCAGATCGTCCAGTCAGCGGTCTCAGCGGGCTGCTTCCGACGCCAGTTCGCTTCCGCGCACCAGCCTGACCAGCAACCGCATCATGAGCGCGGATAACACACCGCGTCATTCTCTCAGCGCTGCCTCCGTCAACAGTCGCACCAGCCGGGACGGCGAGCAGGCGCAGTCAACGATCGCCAGCAGATCTTCCGAAGAGGCGGTGCGGCCCGGTTCGCGTGCTTCAGCGGCACCTGCCGACATCCAGCGCCAACCTGCGGTGCAGCCTGACGAGGCCTCGGACGACGGCGCATCCAGCTACTACACCGCGACGGGAAGTGATTCCGGTGACGATGAGTCCGCCTACTTCACGCCGCCACAAACGCCGGTTTGAGCGGGCCTGACGATCGGGGGCGCGCGCGGGTCGCGGTCATTGAGGAGGGCGCTGCCGCCCCAACGCCTGGGCTTGAATCGGCCACGTTGGGCACCAGATGGGTGCCTTCCGGATGCCGAGCAAATGCCTAGATCCGGTGATGGGTCACCAGGTAGTCGACGAATAGCCGGACACGTGCCGGCATCGTCGTGCCGCCTACGAATACCGCATGAATAGGCTCCTCATCCCCAGGGTTGAAGGCCTCCAGAAGCGGCACCAGGTCGCCGTGTTGCAGGTCCTCGCTGACGGTGAACCGGCCAATGCGCGCGATGCCGGCGCCTACCCGGGCGAGCTGCGCGAGGGCTTCACCGCTGCTGCATTCGATGTTGCCGCTGACCTTGAGTGAAAACACCTTTGCATCCCGGATGAACGGCCAATTCGGTTCGGCACGCCGGAAATTGAAGCGCAGGCAATTGTGTTGAAGCAGGTCTTCAGGTGCCTGGGGAATGCCCCGGCGCCGCAGGTAGTCAGGCGAGGCCACCACGACTTGGTCGGTGCCGCCGATCCTTCTCGCAGTCAGCGGGCTGTCGGGTAGATGACCGAAGCGCACGGCCACGTCGGCCTGGCCCCCGAGGATGTCGACCACTTCGTCACCGAGCGTGAGGTCGACGACGATGTTCGGGTAGTCGGCGCTGAAGGCCGCCACCAGAGGAACGATCGCCATTCGGCCATGGCCGAGGGCGGCACTGACCCGCAATCGGCCGCGGGGTACGCCTTGCTCGGCAATGGCTGCTTCGACCTCGGCCATGTCGGCCAGGATGCGTCGGGCGCCGCGCAGGAAGGCCTCGCCCTCGGCGGTAAACGTGCTGGCCCGAGTGGTGCGCAACAGCAGGCGAGCACCGAGACGTTGTTCGGTCCGGGCGATGATCCGGCTGACGGCTGAGGGTGTCAGTCCAAGCGCGCGGGCGGCGGCAGACAGGCTGCCTTCCTGTGCCACCGCAGCGAACACGGCCATTTCCCCCGACCTTCCGCTAAGGTCCATTTGTGCTCGCTACGCAAAGGTGATTGCCAGAAATCATGGCTACTGCCTGAAATCGCCGGATTGTAGCATTGGCGGCACAGATAAGGAGCCTTCCATGCGTATCAACCCTCCGCTCGTTTCACTCGCCGTGGGCGCCTTCGGTATCGGCGTCACCGAGTTCGCCCCCATGGGCATGTTGCCGGGCATCGCTGCCGATCTCGGCGTTTCCATTCCCGCCGCAGGCTTACTGGTCAGTGCCTATGCGCTAGGCGTACTGATCGGCGCGCCGCTGATGACCCTGACCACAGGCCGGGTGCCCCGTCGTTACCTGCTGATTGGGCTCATGGCCATTTTCACCTTGGGTAATTTGATGTCGGCGCTGGCGACCGATTACTCAAGCCTCATGATCGCCAGGGTGGTCACTTCACTGAATCATGGTGCGTTCTTTGGTGTGGGCTCCGTTGTCGCCGCCAGCGTGGTCGCCCCGGAAAAACGAGCCGGGGCGGTCGCCTCCATGTTCATTGGCCTGACCGTAGCGACCATCGGCGGTGTGCCACTGGCGACCTGGTTTGCCGAACTGTTTGGCTGGCGCACCGCATTCGGGGGCATCACCTTGCTTGGGGTTATCGCGATGCTCGCTTTGTGGTGGGCGCTGCCCAATTTGCCTTTGCCGCAAAGCGGCGGCGCCCTGGCCGAAATCCGCGTACTGGGTCGCGGTCCGGTACTGGGCGCCTTGGCGCTGACGGTGGTCGGCTCCGGTGCGATGTTTACCGTCTTCACCTACATCGCGCCGATGCTCAACGCCGAGGCCCACGCGTCCACTGCTTTCATCACCGCGATGCTGGTGCTGTTCGGCGTGGGATTGACCCTGGGTAACGTGTGGGGTGGCAAAGCCGCAGACCGCTCGGTCGACCGCACCCTGATCGTCTCGCTGAGCGTGCTGATCGTCGTCTTGCTCGCCTTCACCGTGTTGATGCAGTGGCCACTTCCGGCCGCGATCGCGATCCTGATCTGGGGAATCGCCAGCTTTGCCCTGGTTCCCCCACTGCAGATGCGCGTCATGGAAGCGGCAAAAGATGCGCCCAACCTGGCTTCTGCGGTGAACATCGGTGCCTTCAATCTCGGCAACGCCATCGGTGCCGCCGTGGGTGGCGTCGTGATCGACGCCGGCCTTGGTTACCCGGCGGTTTCCCTGGCCGGAGCCGCCATGGCGGGGCTGGGGCTGTTGATGGTCCTGGCGTTTGCCTGGCGCTCCAGAGCCACGGCTGCGGCGCTGGTGTGACGGGGCGTCCCCGGCAACGGGCAGCCAGCGCCTGATGCCGTCGGGTGCTTCGCGTCAGAGATAGGGCAGCGCCGAACGGATATGCTCCCGCAGCGCGGTCACCAGGCTCGACGGCTGGCGTTGGTCAGTCTTCAACGCAATCGCGACGTTGGGTAGCACCGGCAGCCCGCTGTCAGCAGGCAGGACATGCAAATCCGCAGGCACGGCGGTCTGCGTCAGTACGGCAATGGCTTGCCCGGAACGTACCACGGCGATCAGCCCTGTTAGGCTTTGGCTGGCATAGGCCAGACGGAACGGGCGTCCGATGCCTTCCAGGCTGGTGATGGCTGCCTGATGGTCCAGCGTGTCCGGGTTGGAAAGGGCCAGTTGCAAGGGCGTCATCTGCGGTGCATCGCTGCCTCGCGCACCCACCCAGACCAGGGGTTCGTAGCGGATGACAGCATCGCTCGCAGCGTTTTGCGGCAGGGAGATGATCGCGATGTCCAGCAGATGGTCGTCCAGCCGTTCGAGCAATCGCGGGGTAGGGGCGCAGTACACCTCGACCAGGACTTGCGGATGGCGAGCGGCGAAGTCACGCAGCAGCGGTGGCAGAAAGACAGCGGCATAATCATCCGGGCATCCCAGCCGGATGTGCCCGGACAACCCTCGGCCAGACATCTCGGCGATGGCTTCATCGTGCGCCCGCAGGATCTTCTGCGCATGGGCGAGCAGTCGGTCGCCGTGCGCAGTCAGCAGAACGCCACGGCCCGTGCGCAGCAACAAGGGTTGATTGACGGTTTCCTCCAGCCGCTTGACTTGCATGCTGATGGCCGCCTGGGTCCTGCCCACGCGATCTGCCGCCCGGCTGAGCGCGCCGGTCTCGGCAATCATGACGAAGGTGCGGAGCAGGTCCAGGTCGAGGTAGGCGTTCAACGTGATGCCCTTTGAGGTATAAGTTCTGCTGAATTCAAGCATAAGAACTATTCGTTTTGGTTGAGTATTTCAAGCGCCTAGACTCCTCTCCAACGCACTGACCGCCGGGGTCCGTCTCCGGCCACCTTCTTGGAGAGACTCACGTGTCGAATAATGTGGACCCGCACTTCTGGCACAAGGCCCAGAGCCATCTGATTCGCTATGGCGGCCGGTTCGAGTCCCGGATCATCGAACGCGCCAAGGGCAGCTTCGTCTATGACGCCGACCAGCGGCCGATCCTCGATTTCACGTCCGGGCAGATGAGTTCGTTACTCGGCCATGGTCACCCGGAGATCTGCGAAGTGGTGCAAGGTCATATCCGCGACCTGGATCACCTGTTCAGCGGAATGCTGAGCCGGCCCGTGGTCGACCTGGCGCAGGCCCTGGCGCAGACACTGCCCCAGACACTCTGCAAGAGCATGTTCCTGAGCACCGGCGGTGAAGCGAACGAGGCGGCGATCAAAATGGCCAAGCTCGCGACCGGCAAATATGAGGTCGTCGGTTTCGCCCAGTCCTGGCACGGCATGACGGGCGGTGCGGCATCGGCGACGTACAGTGCAGGCCGTAAAGGCTACGGTCCGGCAGCGGTAGGGTCCTTCGCCATCCCTGCGCCATACCCTTATCGCCCCCACTTCGTAAAACAGGGTGAGATGGACTGGCAAGGCGAGTTGGACTACGCCTTCGCCCTGATCGACCGCCAATCCAGCGGCAGCCTCGCAGCGTTCATCGCTGAGCCGATCCTCAGTTCCGGTGGGTTGATCGACTTGCCCCTCGGTTATCTGGCGGCCCTCAAGCGCAAGTGCGAAGAACGCGGCATGTTGCTGATTCTCGACGAAGCGCAAACCGGTATAGGCCGGACCGGCCTGATGTATGCCTTCGAGCGGGACGGTGTGGTTCCCGACATTCTGACGTTATCGAAGACCCTCGGCGCCGGGCTGCCGCTGTCTGCGGTCATCACCAGCACGCCTATCGAAGCGTTATGTCACGAACGGGGTTTTCTGTTCTACACCACCCACGTGTCCGATCCTCTGCCCGCCGCTGTGGGCCTCAAAGTGTTGGAAATCGTCCAAAGAGACGGTCTCGTGGCGCGGGCGAAAACGGCAGGCGCGTATCTGGAAAAAGGGCTGCGTGGGCTGCAGGAGCGTTTCGACTGCATAGGCGACGTGCGGGGGCGCGGTCTGTTGCTGGGGATGGAAATTGTCGCCGATCGCCAAAGCAAACTGCCCGCTCCCGAACTGGGTGCTGCGATCACTCGGGAGTGCATGAACCTGGGCCTGAGCATGAACATCGTGCAGTTGCCTGGCATGGGCGGCGTCTTCCGCATCGCTCCGCCATTGACGGTCAGTGACAGCGAAATCGATCTTGGCCTGGAGCTATTGGGCAAGGCGATCGCCAAAGCGCTGTGATGAAGGGCTCGATGAAGCGAGCTTATGGGGGAGGCAGAAAGCTCGGGTCTTGGCTGAAAATCTCGTCGTAGAGCCTGGCGACCGCTGGCGTCAGGTTCACCCGTGAGGGCGTCAAAAAGTCCTCGTGGGGCGCGAGTCGCTTCACGTACATCACCTCGAAGACACGTCGAATCACACTGGGCTGCAGCTCTTCGCGATCAAAGCCAGGCAGGATGCCTGAGGCGATGTAGCCCGCCCGTTCCAATGCTCGTTGCATGTAGGGCGCGTGGGTAGTCGCTATGCCGTAGATCAACCCGGCGCCCATTTGTTGGCCCATTTGGGTGCCCAGTTCTTGAGCGGCGACCGCCAGATTCGAGTGGCGATGGGCCGCTGAAACGGCGCCGAGCCGACCGAAGATGATGTCGGGGCCGTCCACCTTCTCCCACGCTGCGATGGCGACGATCTCACCTGCGTGTCGGACAACGACCACGAGGAACGGCGTATTGCTTCGGTCGCTCCCCAGCACGTCCTTAACGTAAAACCCGGGGTCGAGGAATGACTTGGCCGACCCGACCGTGATCGACGGCAACCAGGTGTTGAAAAACTCAATGGCGGTAGCGATTTCGGCGGGGCTTAGCAGATCCCATGCATAACCCTCGGGCAGTGGGGTGAAGACGCGGATTTCGTTGATGGAAGGCCACTTCATCGTCGTCGGTTTCCTGTGGGTTATTCGACTTTTCCAGCACGCGATACGGTTGGCGCGGGATGAAACACCTGCCGGGCATCCAACCTTCATAAGGCGAACCTACTAGAAGGTAGGGCGGTGATGCAACCTTATTCTGGGACGCGGCCAGGCGCTTCAGATTGGGTTGGCCACTGTCGCCTGGATAAAACGATCGACCTCCTGATTCAGTTCTTCGTCTTCCGGGGCCATGTCGAACCCACCGTGCGGCATGGCCTCGAAGACGTGCAACTCGGCGGCCACGCCCGCCTGACGGAGCCGTCGATGCATGCGGACCGTGTTGGACAGAAACAGGTCCCGCGTACCGGCTTGCAGGAAACTCGGTGGCCAGCCATGGAGGTCGGCAAAAAGCGGGGACAGATAGGGATGGGAAAGGTCTGCGCCATTGGCGTAGAGAAGGTTACACGCCATCAGTGAATCCGGCAGCCGCACGTCAATGAGACGGTTGACCGCGAAGCTGTCGCCTGACTCGGTCAGGTCGACCTCAGGCGATAGCAGCACCAAACCGTCCGGCAGCCGCAGCCCCGCGTCACGGGCACGCGCAACCAGCGCTGCGGCGAGGTTGCCTCCTGCGGATTGGCCCCCGACGATGATTCGACTGTAACGTGGCAGAAGGTACTCATACGTCGCCAGACAATCGTCCAGTGCCGCCGGGTAAGGGTGGTCGGGCGGCATTCGGTAGTCGATGGCGTAGCAGCGAATCTGATGGCGATCGGCGAGGATGCGTCCGGTCTCGCGGCATGCCTTTCCGCCGCCGCTGATCAGCGCACCGCCATGAAGATACAGGTAAGCCGCTGGAGATGATGAACTCGCCGCTGGCGTTGCGATATGCACCGTCGCCGGCCCGATCCGCACCGTTTCGACCGTTGAGTGCAGGTCGGTGGCACGGGCATCGACCCTTGCGTCATATTGGGCATCGATGGCCCGTTGCAGCGCCCGCCATGCATCATGGTCCGTCAGGTCGGGCAAGACATGCCCTGCGTTATAGGGCACGCCCTCTGGGCTCACCAGCCGAGTCAGTGCTGCGCGCGCTTCGTTGCTGACCGACGCGGGGAAGGGCACCCGGCGTGCCGGCAGTTGCAATCCTTCTGGCTGTTTCGAACCGTTCATCGGCTGCTCCTGAGGATGGATCGGAGGAATTGAAAGCCTGCTAAAGGAAAACAGGCATTGTGAAGGAAATAATGCTAAAACGCTGGGCTGATGGCGTAGTGGAGGGCGCATTCCGGTCCCTCGAGCAGGCATCGAAAGGAATTTAAAACAATGAGTAGCCTTGTCGCTCAAGACTTTGATCGTTGGTGGAACACGAGCGGACCGTGGGTAGAAGAGCCCAATGTGCGCCGTAGCGGGACGAGCGGGGTTCAGCGGGTGGTCCATGATGGATCGATCGTTTATGTAAAACGGCAGACGGGACATACGTTCCGAAGCCTGCGTTATCCGTTCGGGCGCCCCACCGTGATGCGCGAAGGCGCCGCGCTGGACAGGCTGCAGGCGTTGGGCGTCAAGGCCCCACAGCCAATTTTCTATGGCGCTCGCAAAGTGTCCGGGACTTGGCAAGGGCTTCTGGTGACGCGCAATCTCGAAGGCTTCACGGACCTCGATTCATGGTTTGCCGATGACGCCCAGGCGGATTTGTCGCCGGAAGATCACCTGACGCTGCTGAACAACCTTGCCGTACTGCTCGCCAGGCTTCACCGCGGACGTCAGCAGCACGGGTGCATGCGGTCCAAGCACATTTTCATCAACGCCGATGCAGCCAAGCAAGACGTTCGCTTCGACCTGGCGTTGTTGGATCTCGAAAAGTCCCGCCCTAGAAATTCAGTGATGCGGGCGGCGCGGCATGACGTGACGCAACTGCGCCGGCACTCCTATTGGAGCGACGCACAATGGAGTTTCTTTCTGGAGCAGTATCAGAAGGCGTTAGGCCGCGGGGTCGCTTTCGCCTAGCGAGCAAGGTCAGGGAAGCGCGGACTCAGAGATAGAAGACACCTGAGTCGCATCGCCCCCCTGCGTCGTCGTTCACCTCCCGTGGTTCTAGATGGCGATACCGTTACGTTCCCCATCCGCCCATGTCAGGGCTCTCGACGCTTTGTCTCCGGCCTCAATGCGGGCCGGAAACAAGGCTCTGACTTCACACCTGACCCATACCGCCGTCGATGCACAGTTCCGAACCTGCGATGTAGCTGCTCTCGTCGCTGGCCAGGAAGAGTGTCGCCGCAGCGACTTCTTCCGGCCTGCCGAGGCGCCGGAGCGGGATGAGGTCGGTCAGCGACCTTCTGACGTCCTCGGACGCGCCGGCGAACATGGGCGTGTCGATCGGCCCCGGGCTGACCACGTTGACCCTGATGCCCCGTTCGGCCAGCTCGCGTGTCCAGGTTCGAGCGTATGCCCGCAATGCAGCCTTACTGGCGCCATAGACGCCATAGCCTGCCGTGCCGATGAAACCGGCAATCGACCCGATCAATACTACGCTGGCGCCTTGCGGCATCAGCGGTAGCAGGCTTTTCAGAATGAACAGTGGCGCTCGCACGTTGGTATCGAACGTCTTGTCGAAATGCGCCGCGGACGTTTCCGAAAGCAGGGAGTGCTCGGAAATTCCGGCGCTCAGCACAAGAATGTCCAACCGCCCCGCGTGCTGTTCGATGGCCTGAAGGATCAACGCCAAGTCCTGTTCGTGGGTGACATCGGCGTGGATGCCTTGGGCGCGTTCACCGAGTTCGGCCAGCGCGTTGTTCAGTGAGTCCGGATTGCGGCCGGTGATGAAAACGGTGGCACCTTCCTCGACGAAGCGCTTGGCAGTTGCCAGTCCGATACCGCTGTTGCCGCCAGTGACCAAGGCCACTTTTCCCTCTAGTTTTGTCATGGGTAATCCTCCAGTGTGGGCTGAGGATTACGATATATTTCGTATACTTGGTGTCAATTACGCACTTTCAGGAGCCTAGGTATACCCATGGAAACCACACTCACCCCACCCCCTGAACAGGTGTTCGCCGACGTATTGGCGACGCGTCCGGTTCTTGATCAGATCGCGAACAAGTGGTCGGTGCTGATCCTGACGGTGATTTGCACCCGCCCGTCGCGTTTCAATGCCATCAAGCGACGGCTGGGCGGCATCACCCACAAGGCGTTGACCGAAGCGCTGCGACGGCTGGAACGAAACGGGCTGGTGACGAGAACAGTGATCACGTCATCGCCGATCGCGGTGGAGTATGCGATTACGCCGCTGGGCTGTTCACTCCAGAAGCCGTTTTCAGCGCTGTTCGAATGGGCAGTGGAGTATCAGTCGGCCGTCGAGCAGGCGCAGCGCGCATTCGACACGCTGAAAGCCGCTCGCGAAGAGGTGATCGAAACCTCGTAATCGCCCGTCTTCCCTGGCCGCCGGTACGCTGCTCAACCCCTGGGGCCGGAGGCTGGGTAAGTTTCCGTGAGGTCGAAATGGAAAGGTGCCGCCGTCCAGTATTCGAGAAGGAAGTCCTGCTCCTGGTGAACGACCAGACGCGTCATGCCCAACCGTTGGTGCAATCGTCGATGAACTGCCCCTCCTGTCTGCGGGCACCCGTCGATGGGGTGTAGCCAGTGGCACGCCAGCACGCCACCTTCTGGTGTCAGGCTGGCGCGGGTCTGGTCAATGACGGCGTCCCATTGATCGGTGGACAGGTAATAGCCAATCTCACCGAGCACGATCAGGTCGAAGGCGCCTGGCGGCCAATCCCGCGGTAGCGTGGCCTGCTCGACACGGGCATGGGGAAATTCGTTCAATCGCTCCCTGGCCAGGCTCACGGCTTTCGCATTGACGTCCTGGCAGAGCAAGTGCCTTGCCCGTTGCGCAAGGAGCCCGCTCAGCTCGCCATTGGCGCAGGCGGGCTCGAAGATTCGGTCGTAGCGCTGGCGGGGCAGCGTGGCCATGATCAAGGCGCGCTTGCGGTGCTCGTACCAGCGTGTGCGAAAGGACCAAGGGTCATCGCTATCCGTGAAGAGTTGGTCGAAATAGGCTTCATTCACCGTCATGGGAGCACCTGCTCAAAAACACCAGTTCGAAGGGCTGTAGCAGCCGTTGCAAGGTGGCTTCGGTCAAGACAGCCGGTTGTGTGCCCTGCGGAGTCAACTGGGTGACGTGGGCGGCGATGGCGGCGTGCTTGCTCTGCAGGGTGGGCGGGTCCAGCGCAATCTTGCGCGCGTGCGCCCAGGGGAGCCGTTCATCTTCCGGATCAGCCCAGTGCCAGGCCCAGACCGGCACCTCGATCAACGGCAGACCTCGTTCTGACGCTACCCGCGCGCATGCCTGGCCTGTGGCGTCGTGGTCGCAATGCCCATCATGACGCCACGTCGTGAGCACGGCATCCCCAGGCTGCAACACGGCGCGCAGGTGCTGCTCCAGCCGATCGATTCGGGAAGCGGCCGCGCTGTCCGGAAGGCCCAGCCGATGCCACACGACTCGCTCGCTGTCCAACCCCAGACGATCCAACGCGAGGCGGCTCTCCTCGGGACGTTGCCGCCGCAGGGCTTCCGGCGTCCACTCCAGCGATTCGGGGTGACTGGCTTCGCCATCGGTGACCGCGATCATCACCAGGCGCGCCTCGTCACCCGCCATCGCCCGAAGCAGGGCGCTGCAACCGAGAATTTCATCGTCTGGGTGCGGCGCTACCACCACCAGGCGTTCGAAGTTGTTGCGCAGCGTGAGCGCCTCGATCCAGGGCGTACGGGCCACAGCGCCGGAGTGCCGCCATGCGGCGAGGGGCGTGCCTGGCCCTTGGATCGGGTTCTCTTCAAAGGTCACAGCATCCATGAGGCGTCACTCCCCGCCGCGGCCCATTGCCCCAGTTGTGCAAGATCGCGCTCCGCATGGCTCTGCCGCATGAAGACCGGCAGGTCCGCTGCCAGCCGAGCGAAATGGCCGTTGCGGCAGAACGGCGCGGCGCCCAGCGCTCGGCCCACATGGTCCGTCACTTGGTGAACGGCGTACTCGACCTGGGCCCGTGCCTGGAACGCCTGACGTGATGCGTCGGCATGTGGATTGGCATCGATCCATGCAGCGCTGGCGCGTAGCAGCTCGCGAGCGCCGGCCAGTGCAGCGTCCACTGCGCCCAGGTGCGCCAGGGCGTGAGGGTCAACGTGGGATGACTGGCAGCGCCGATGCAGGTGACCCGCCAGGCCCAACGCCGCTCCGTACCAGCAGGCCGCGATGCCGATGCCGCCGTGCCAGAAGCCGGGGCGATTGACGTATTGTCTCGGTTCGCCCACGAGCACGGCAGGGTAATCGGTCAGTTCGAGGTCGACGGTTTGCGTAGCGGCCATGCCGACGGCCTGCCATTGGTCGACGATGGCTTTTCCTTCGTGACGGTCAAGGTCAATCGCCGCCAGACGGGGCTGTTGAGCGTCGTCCCATACGGTGAGTAGCGCATGGTCCACCTGCCGCGCGCCGGAGCACCAGGCCTTACGTCCGCTCAGGCGCAGCACGTGGCCGTGTTGGGCGGTAATCCGCACCCGGGCGTCAGGCGGTTCTGCCGCCCAGACCGCCCAAAGCCCCTTCGTTTGGGGTACGTCCGCCTGGCATTCATGGAGAATGGCCAGCGCGTCGGTGTGCGATTCGTAGAGCTTGGCCAGGCACAGGTCGGCGGCTGCCACCTGAGCCAGTCGCTGCCAACGCTCCAGCGTGGCGCCGGCGCCGGGGAAGGGCAACCGGTCGAGTGAAGCCGAATGCAGCGCGCGCAACACCTCGGCAATTTGCATGGCAGAGTGATCGCGGGTGTCAGCCTCAGCCACAGGCCGAAGCAGCGTTTCGAGCGCCGACGGGTCGAGGGAGGTCATGCCGCACCTCCCTCCAGGCCGCCAGCGAGCGTCTGCAGATAGCTTCCGAATCCTCCGTGTGCTTTGAAGTCCATGCGCGCGCTGGTGCGCACGCGAACCGACCGGCTCCAGGCGATGTTGGCGCCGAGCGCTTGAAGCGCCTGGACCAGATGAACGTCTTCGTGACAGGGCATGGCCGGAAAACCGCCCGCCAGCACATAGGCTGCGCGCGTCACGCCCAGATTCGCGCCATGGATGTGCCGATGATCGTCGCGGTCCGAATAGGCCGCTTCGTAGCGCTGGCGCACGTCCGTGCTGTATTCGCTCCAATCGTCTACGTCGACGACACCACAGACCGCGTCCGCCTGATGGGCCAGTTGGGCAGCCAGCCAGTCGAACGGCACGGTGCTGTCGGCGTCGGTGCACGCCAGCCACCGCGCGTCGGCGTCGATCAGGATCTGGGCCCCTGCGGCCCGTGCGGCGCCCACGTTGCCCGCACTCACTTCGACGACTTCGACCGGGTAGCGCCGAGCGATGGCCAGAGAGTCGTCGGAGCAACTGTCCAGCACCACGACAATTTTCACAGGCTCCCCAGCCAGGGTGGGATGCGCGGCGGCCGTCAGGACACTGAGCAAGCACGCCTCCAGGTAGCGTTCTTCGTTGTGAGCCGGGATGACAACACCAATCATGGCTGAGCCTCGTGGCGGAATGTGGGGTCAAGAACACACCGGTTACCCGGTGTTTGATCGCTTTCGTGCACCCGCGCAGGCAACTTCGAGATGCCGCTTGGCTGTCCAAGCGGCAGTGCCGGGCATGCGTTTGTCAGGTTGCGAAAAGCGCGGTTCATGGGTTCGGTACATGGGTTTGGTTCAAGGGGTAGGGCACAGCGTGGGAGTGCATCTGCATTTGAATCGTTCCGCCTTTTTGCATGATCGGCGCGCTGCGAACGTTTCATCGAGCAGTGGATGAATGAGTGCGAACTCCTGGCCGGCTCGCCAAGTCCACCCATAACGCATGCACGTTGCGTGTGACCTTACACAAGGAGAACGACATGACCGATTACCCCAAACCGCCTTTCAAGGCTCAACAGCAGCCGGTACCAGGCGACCAGGGCAGAATGGAGCCCTATCCGGATTGTGGCGAGAACCGTTACAAGGGGTCCGGTCGGCTGGCGAACAAGATTGCGCTGATCACCGGGGCTGACAGCGGGATTGGCCGCGCCGTGGCCATTGCATTTGCCCGCGAAGGCGCGGACGTCGCGATCTCGTACCTGGACGAGCACGAGGACGCCAAGGAAACCGCACGCTGGGTCGAAGAGGCGGGGCGGCAATGTGTTCTGATTCCGGGCGACCTCGCGGACAAGGCCCATTGCTCCGATGTGGTCCAGAAAACCGTCGATGCATTTGGGCGCATCGATGTGCTGGTGAACAACGCCGCGTTCCAGATGAGCCACGAAACCATCGAAGAAATCACCGATGAAGAATGGGTCAAGACCTTCGATATCAACATCACGGCAATGTTTCGCCTGTGCAAGGCCGCGTTGCCGCACATGGCAGCGGGCAGTTCGATCATCAACACCAGTTCGGTCAATTCCGACACGCCCAAACCCACGCTTTTGCCGTATGCCACCACCAAGGGCGCTATCGCCAACTTCACTGCCGGCCTGGCGCAGATGCTCGGGCCGCGGGGCATTCGGGTCAACAGCGTCGCGCCTGGGCCGATCTGGACGCCATTGATCGTATCGACCATGCCCACCGAGGAAGTGGAGCATTTCGGCGAGACCACCCCGCTGGGGCGTCCGGGCCAGCCCGTGGAAGTGGCGCCGATTTACGTCCTGCTGGCCTCGGATGAGGGCAGCTACATCTCCGGTTCGCGGTACGCGGTGACGGGCGGCAAGCCGATTCTCTAATCGAGGGATTCGGGCCCTGCGCGCGGCTGCATGGAGGATGCGGTCGCGCGCCTTGGGCGTTGCCGAAGCTCAGTTGCAAAGACGTGAGCCTTTACCCAGCCTCAGCCGAGTTGGCGTTCAGCACGCTTTTCAACTTGCCCAGTAACTCGGGGATCTGGAAGGGCTTGGTGATCAGGTCCATTCGGTCGCCGAGAAAGGCCTGACGATTCAACGCGTTTTCGGCGTAACCGGTCATGAACAATACGGGTACATCAGGACGCTGGTGTCTCATTGCATCGGCCAATTCGCGCCCGTTCATACGCGGCAGGCCGACGTCGGTCAGCAGCAGGTCGACGGAAGGGTCCCGGCCCAGGATATCCAGCGCCGTTTCGACATCCGCCGCCGCGCTGCAACGGTAGCCCGCATCGGTCAGCACCTCGGTCACGAACATGCGCACCGAGTCGGTGTCTTCAACGACCAGAATGTGTTCGCCGGTGCCAGCCGAGGCGGGTTCCGCAGGAGGCTGCTCCGCGACGGATTGCTGCTCGGCGGCAGGCAGCATCAGCGTCACTTCGGTGCCCTGTGACAAGACGCTGCGCAGCCTGACATCCCCACCGGATTGTCGGGCGAAACCGTAGATGGTCGACAAGCCCAGCCCAGTGCCCTGACCGACAGGCTTTGTGGTGTAGAAGGGGTCGAACACTTTGTCGATTACAAGGGGATCGATACCCACGCCATCGTCCTTAACCGTCAGGGCGATGTAGGGGCCGTCGGCGAGTTGGAGATCTCCCCGCATACAGGTTTCGAATGTACTGATGCGAATGGTGCCGCCATCGGGCAGCGCATCCCGTGCATTGATGACGAGGTTGAGAATCGCACTTTCCAACTGACCGGTGTCGACCATCGCAATCGCGTTGCGTGAGGTCAGTTCCAGCGACAGGCTGATGCGCTCGCCAATGGTACGGCTCAGCAGGTCTTCCAGCGAGCGCACGCGCGCGTTGACGTCGCAAGGTTGGGCATCGAGCGGTTGCTGGCGGGCGAACGCCAACAGGCGAAGCGTGAGGCTCGCTGCACTTTTGGCCGATGACAGCGCGGCTTCGGCATAGGTGAGCAATTTCTGCGGCTGTGCATCCAGCGTGCGCTTCTTGATCAGTTCCAGGCCTGTGATGATGCCGGTCAGCAAGTTGTTGAAGTCATGCGCAATGCCGCCGGTCAACTTGCCGATGGCGTCCATCTTCTGTGCCTGCAGCAGCCGTTCTTCCGTTTTGGCGCGTTCGGCGACTTCAAGGGCCAGTTGATGATTGACCGTCTTGAGTGCTTGCTGATGGGACTGCTCGCGCAGGTGGTGCTCGGTCACGTCTTCAATGAACACCAGGCTCGCGCCGCTGGCGCGGTAAGGCGAAACGCGCCACTCCGTTTCGCGCAGGTCACCCCTGACCCAGAGGCTCAAGGTGCCTTGCCAGCGCTCGCCTGTGTTGATCGCTTCGCGCAGGCCTGTCAGTTGCAGCGCCTGCCCATCGCGGAACAGCGGTGTCATCGGCTGGCCGGGAGGTGAATCATCCAACAGACGGGCGAACGCCTGATTGCATTCGTGAACACTGAGGTCGCCGCCCATTACCGCGATCGGCGCGGCAACGTTGGCGAAGATTTCGCGGAAGCGGTCCTCGCTTTCGCGCAGCGCGCTTTCCGTGTCGCGCACCCTCAACAAGGTGCGGATCGTGGCCAGCAACACGTCTGGGTCCACCGGGTGGACGAGGTAGGCATCGGCACCGGCTTCCAGGCCCGTGACGATGTCCCCGGACTGAATCGAAGCCGCCGAGACATGGACGACAGGCAGCAGCGCCGTGCGAGGCACCGAGCGTAGGAGGCGCACGATATCGAAGCCGCTCATGTCCGGCAGGTTGACATCGAGGATCAGCGCGTCGGGCAGGTCGGCCGCGATCAGCGCCAACCCTTCCGATCCGGTCCCGACGTCGGCGACGGTGAAGCCGTGCCGTTCCATCCGACGGCGCAGGGCGTAGCGGGTCGCGACGTTGTCGTCGACGATGAGCAGACGCGCGTTTCTATGCATTTGCCTGCTCCTGCGCCAACGCCAAGGGGATGATCACGTAAAACGTCGAACCCTGGCCAGGCTGGCTGGTCAGGCCCACGCGGCCGCCCAACAGCTCGGCAAAACGCTTGCACAGCGACAAGCCCAGGCCGGTGCCCCGTAACCGCTTCTGCAGCGGTGAGTCGACTTGAACGAAATCTTCGAACAAGGTTTCGTGAAGTTCTTCGGGAATGCCGATGCCGGTGTCGCTCACGGCGAAACGGACTTCACGGTCATTCTCCAGCCCGGCCGAGATGCGCACCTCGCCACGTTGGGTAAACTTGAGTGAGTTGGAAATGAAGTTGCGCAGTATCTGCGCCAGCTTCTTGTCGTCCGTGTACAGCTGCGGCAAGCCGGCGGGCTCTTCGAAAATCAGGTCGACGGCCGAGGTGTCGACGATGGGGCGGAACATGCCCCGCAGCGCCGAAAACAGATCCAGCATGTCGAACCAAGCGGGCGAGATGGAGATGCGGCCGGCTTCGATCTTGGCCAGGTCCAGCAGGTCGTTGACCATATCGCTCAGCTCTTGCGCGGAGGTGCTGATGTACGTGACCTGTTTGTGTTGCTCCGGGCTCAGCGGGCCATCCAGCTCATCGGTCAGCAGGCTGGCGATGCTCAGAATCGAGCCCAGCGGGGTGCGGAACTCATGGCTCATGTAAGACAGGAAGCGGCTTTTCAGGTCGGAAGCTTCGCGCAGTTGTTCCGCCTGGTTGTCCAGTTCGGCATACAACGCCAGAACGCCCTGATTGGTCTCGTCCAGTTCGGCACGCAGCGCGTCCGCTTCGGCGCGCAAACGCACGACTTCGTCCGACGCCCCGCCTGTTTCTTGGGTGTCAGGTCCTGTCATGGGAGCTCTCCAGTGCGATGACCAGTACGGTCACGTCGTCCTTGCCCCGACAATAGTCGCGGTGCAGCACGGCAGCGATGATGGCCGGGTGGCGAAACGTCAGGCCGGGGTAGTCACGCAAATTCCAGCGTGACTGCAGGCCGTCGCTGTAGAGGATCAGCAACTGTCCACCACAGTCAGGATAGGCCACCGAGGCGACCCGTCGATATTGCAGGCCGACGATGCCCGGATGCGATGGCAGGCCCCGGGGCCGTTCACCGCCGACCAGCAGGGCGCCGATGTTGCCGATGCCGTTGAAGCGCAACTGGCGGTGCTCACCGTCGTAATGAGCCACTGCCACGGCCCCGCCGCGGGTGCCACGCATGGCGTGGTGCATGTCGTCCAGCAGGCTGGCGGGTTCGTCGGTGGGGTGACGCAGGAAAGCGCTGGCGCCTGCCCGCGCCGCTTGTTCGGCCGCAGGACCATGGCCCAGGCCATCGATGACCAGCGCCACGCATTTCTCGTCACGAATGCAGACCGCCCAGAGGTCGCCGCAGACCGGGTCGTCGTGGAGCGAATGTTGACTGACGCCGTAGCGAAGGTCCTCGATGGCCGAGTTGCGCGGGTAAAAGCGCGCCAGCACGACCGAGCCTCGGGCGTCCGTGTGCACGTCGAATACCTGGGCCTGGCGCAGCGCGGCACCGAGCCCGATGCCCTGCGTGCCTCGAGTCGAAAAACCATCAGGCAGGCACCGCGCCGGATCGAAGCCCGGGCCACGGTCCACCGCGAGCACTTCGACCCCCTCAGAGGGGCCGGGCAGGACGCGCAGATGAATGGTGCCATGGACGGCATGCTTGAGAATGTTGCTGGCCAGCTCAGTCACCACCAGGCCGACCCGGCCGACGTCGACGGTGTCGAAGCCCTGGCTCTCGGCCAGCTTCTGCGCAGTTCGCCGTGCGTGTCCGATCTGACTGTCGTCTTCGATACGCAAGACCTGGGTCAGGCTTCCATTGAGCGTCAGGTCCATTTTCCGATCATCACTCGCGTGCCTTTGCCCGGCGCCGTGTCCAGTTCGAAATCGTCCACCAGGCGTTTTGCGCCGGTCAGGCCCAGGCCCAGACCCTTGCCCGATGACCAACCATCGGTCATCGCCATTTTGATGTCCGGAATGCCGGGCCCCTCGTCACGAAATGTCAGGCGCAGGCCGTTGCGGCCGGCGTCTTCGAGGACTTCCCAATCCATGGCGCCACCGCCGCCGTAGACGATGGTGTTGCGCGCGAGCTCCGACACGGCGGTGACCAGCTTGGTCTGGTCGATCAGGCGCATGCCGCTGTCCTGAGCCAGCTTGCGGACGAACTGGCGAGCCAGCACGACATCCTGTTCGATGCGAATCTCTTGGGTGCCGCTGCTCTGTACGGTCATTGGAGGTATGCCCGCTCGCGGAGCAAGGCCATGCCACGATCGACATTCAGCGCGGTGCTGACACCAGGCAGGGTCATGCCCAGTTCGACGAGGGTGATCGCCACTGCCGGTTGCATCCCCACTAGTACGGTCTCTGCATCCATGATGCGGGACAGCCCGGAAATCATGCCGATCATTCGGCCAATGAACGAATCCACCATGTCCAGCGCCGAAATGTCGATCAGCACGCCGCGCGCGGAGGTCTTGCTGATCCGTTCCGAGAGGTCATCCTGCAATGTCATCGCCAATTGGTCGTGCATGTCGACCTGAATGGTGACCAGCAGGAAGTCCCCCATTTGTAGAATCGGTATCCGTTCCATGGGTTATACCGACGACTTGGCGACGGCCAGGCCCAGGCGACGCAAGGCCAGGCCGAGCGCATCGGCAAGGTTGGCCTTGGTCACCACGCCTTGCAAATCGAGCCCGAGGTGCACGATGGTCTGGGCGATCTGTGGGCGCACGCCACTGATGATGCAATCGGCACCCATCAGTCGGATGGCGGTCACGGTCTTGAGCAGGTGCTGCGCAACCAGGGTGTCCACGGTGGGCACGCCGGTAATGTCGATGATCGCGATCTGCGAGCCAGTGTCGACAATGCGCTGAAGCAACGATTCCATGACCATCTGGGTGCGCTGGGAATCGAGCGTGCCGATCATGGGCAGGGCCAGGACGCCATCCCACAGCTTGACCACCGGCGTTGAAAGCTCCAACAGTTCTTCTTGCTGTCGTTTGATGACGGCCTCGCGGGATTTCTGGAAGGTGCGGATGGTGTGCAAGGCCAGCAAGTCCAGCAGTTGGGAGATTTCCCAGAGCTGCTCGGCCAGCACCTCGGGTTGGTCACGGTACTCCGCTTGCAGGATGGAGAACAGCGGGCCTTTCAAGGCAAAAATGAACTGAGCGGTCTGCTCGGAATCCTGTCCGGCCAGGGCTCTCTGACTGGAAAGCTTTTCCAGGAAAAGCCGGGTGTCGTTCCATTCGCTGGCGCTGATCGTTTGCGAAGCGCCACCTGTCAGCGCAGACACAACGAGTTGCAGGAATTCGGCGATTTGCTGACGTACGTCTTCCGCTTTGAGGTTACGCGTGGAGCCACTGGCCTCGAGCGCCGCCCACCAGTTTTCCGACAACTGCTGTTCGGAGCGGGCGATAGCGTTCAGGGTGTTTTGATGCAGTGCTGCCATGTAGATGACTCCTGGGGAGGCGGGAAGCCTTTTTAGTCATTGAGAGAGCTTGGCGTCGGCCATAGGTTCAATAAATCCGGATAACACGGGGATGTTCGGCTCACGCGATTCGACCTGCACTCTGCCGCCTTCAAGGTAAGGAAGCGACGCACCGAAATACGCCTCGCGAGGGATGATGTCAAGATAGCAGCTCACGCGGCAGGTGGCGTGACAGCCGTGTATCGATAATTCCTGCAACGATGCCACGCATCCGCCAGTCGAAAAGGGAATTCATTACTCGATCAGGTTCCATGACGGATGACCTTTATAGTCTGGTTTGCCATGCTCGGCGCTGTGCTGTTGCTGCTCGCGCTGTCCTCTTCCTACCTGCGCTGGATTCCGGTCACGTCTTCTGTCGTGTGCCTGTGCCTTGGCATGGGGCTTGGCACGACCGGCCTGGGCCTGTTGCGCCTCGATATCGGTCAGGCCAGCCATTGGATGGAGCACCTCACCGAAGTCGCAGTGTTGTTTTCGCTGTTTTTCACCGGACTGAAACTGCGCCTTCCTTTACAGAACCGCAGGTGGTGGGCCGCCAGTTGGCTCGCGGGGCCGGTCATGGTGATCTGTATCGGCGGCGTCAGCGTGCTGCTGCACATGGGCCTAGGCCTGGGGTGGGGCCTGTCGGTGCTGATCGGGGCCATGCTCGCGCCCACCGACCCTGTGCTGGCGACGCTGGTGCAGGTCATGGACGCGCAGGATTCCGACTCGGTGCGCTTCAGCCTCTCCGGCGAGGCCGGTCTGAATGACGGCGTGGCGTTTCCTTTCGTGCTGCTGGGCCTGCTGCTGCTGGGAAACCCACAAGGCGATTGGCTGAGCGACTGGCTGCTGCGGGACGTGCTGTGGTCGGTCTCGGCGGGGTTGCTGTGTGGCTATTGGCTGGGGCGCGGCCTTGGAAAACTCACCCTATACCTGCGTCTGCAACATGACGACAGTACCGTATCACCCAACGATTATCTGGCGCTGGCGTTGATCGCCATCGCCTACGTCGTCGCCGAGGCATTGCATGGCTATGGCTTCCTGGCAGTGTTCGCCGCAGGGGTGGGGTTGCGTCAGACCGAAGTGCAGACGTCGTCCGACCCTCAGGAACCCGCTGCCGAGCACTTGGTGCAACCGGTGGTCGGCCACCAACATCTGGCCCCCGAACATGCGGTCAAGGGCGATATCGGGTCGCTCGGTACGTCGCAGGTCGCCGCCGGAATCATGTTAGGTGACATGCTGGCGTTCGGCAGCCTGGTCGAACGCGCGCTGGAGGTGTTTCTGGTGACCCTGCTCGGCGTCGTGGTGCTGGAGCATTGGGACATCCGGGCGCTATGGGTGGCGGCCGCGTTGTTTCTGTTTCTGCGACCGGTCAGCAGCGTCTTGATGCCTTCCCAAGGGGTGTTGAATCTCCGGCAGAGAAGTCTGCTCGGCTGGTTTGGCATCAGGGGCGTGGGCAGCCTCTACTATCTGTTCTATTCGCTCAATCATGGGCTGGGCGCAGGCGATGCGGCGCTGGGCACGAACTTGGTGCTGTCTGTGGTGGCCTTGAGTATCGTGATCCATGGCATCAGCGTGCAGCCTTTGCTGAATCGCTATGAGGCCTGGAAAAACTGGCGTCGAGAGTGAAGCGCAGGGCTGTCTGACGCGCTCGGCCCCTTCAAAGCGAATCCGAGGGGCCGGGGCACGTCGTCATCAATGATGGCTGATGACGGCGCGTTGATCGTCAGCACCGCCGGCCAGGTGGTTACTGACGTGGCGGCCCAGCACCAGCACGGTCACCAGGCCACAGCCTACCAGCGCCGTGGCCAGGCTCATCAGCACCGAACTGCCCATCTGATCGACGATCTGGCCGCCGAAGAATGAACCCACTGCGATGATCACTTGAAACATGGCGACGAACAGGGGCATGCCGCGTTCGACATCCTGCGGCGCGACCACGAACATCCAGATGCTGGCGCACGCTGGGAAGGCACCAAAGGCAAAGCCCCAGAGCGCAATCAGCATCGCTGCCCCCGTCAGCTGAGTGGCGAAGTACGGGAACAGGACGGTGCTGATGCCGATCATCAGGCCCACCAGCAGCAACGTATGGCGCACACTGCGATTGGCGGCGAAGCCTGCGAACAGATTGCCGAACACCCCAGCCACCCCGTAGAGCAGCAGCAACGAGCCAATGGTGGGCCCGTCGAACCCGGCGTTGTGCTTGAAGAACGGCGCGACGTAGGTGTAGGCAGCGAAATGCGCCAGGCCGATCAGCAACACGGCGATCAACCCCACGCGCGCTTGCGGATTGATGAACAGCGCGGGCAGGTCGCTGATGCGAATGGCCTTGTCGGGGTTGAGGCGTGGCAACAGGAAGAGCTGCGCTAACAACACCGGTATGCCCACCAGCGCGGTCACCAGAAAGGTCATGCGCCAGCCCATCAGCTCACTCAGCCAAGTGCCGACTGGCACCCCCAGCACCGTGGCGAGGGTCACGCCGACCATGATGATCGAGGTCGCCTGCGCGACGCTGACGCCCCGCGGTGCCAATCGCCCGCTCAGGGCAATGGCCGTCGCCCAGAACCCGCCGATGCTGATACCCAGCAGCACGCGCCCGAACAACAGCAGGTTGAAATCGCTGGCCCAAGACACTGTCAGGTTGGCGACGATCATGATCAGCGTCAGGCCGATCAGCAGAAAACGCCGGTCCAGTGCCCCGATGCCCACTGACAACAGGGGCGCGGCGAGGGCGGCCATGATGCCGGGCAGGGTCACCATCAAACCGGCATGGCCGGCGCTGATGCCCAGATCCCGGGCCACATCGTTGAGTACCCCGACAGGAAGAAATTCACTGGTCACCAGCGCAAAGGCGCCGACGGCCACGGAAAGGATGGCTAACCACTGCTGTTTGACGTTTTGCTGATCATGGTCGGGACGGCCTTGGGAGGCCTGGCTGGCGCTTGGCATGGGCATGGTTCCAAGTGGGAGATGGGGCCTGAAAGCAGGCACTGAAGCGGGGAGACGAACTGGCGAGGATTGTAGGTTTCAGTCAGGCGCACGCCACAGGCGAGCGGTTCGATAATACTTATCAATGAGAGTGATAAGACGCGCTTATTCGTGTGTTCCGAGCCCTGTGGCTTTTGCAGCCTTGAAGGGGCGAGCGGGCTTTCGCTCGGCAGCGGCGGTCTCCCGAGCCATCCGCCCTGCATGAGGCACGCATGCCACCGGGGCCTCGGCCTGGCATTCGCCAAAGCCGCTCACGCCTTGGGCGCTTCGAAAGTCTATGCGGGGATGCGCAATACTGAGGGCTTTGACGTCCCCGGTCTGACCCCCGTCAGACTGGACGTGACCGACGATGCGTCGGTCCGGGCTGCCGCTGCGATGTGCCAAGACGTCACCCTGGTGGTGAACAACGCCGGCATCGTCAGTTTGATGAACGGCCCGCTCGATCAGAACATGGACGAACTGTCGCGCACGCTTATGGAGACCAATTACTTCGGGATCGTTCGGGTGTCGCAGGCGTTTGCCCCTGTGCTCGCCGCGAATGGCGGGGGCGCATGCATCAATGTGCTATCCGACGCCACCTGGCTGAGTGTTCCGATGCTGGCGGCGTACGCGGCGTCGAAATCCGCGGCATGGAGCGTGACCAACGCGTTGCGCCTGCAGTTGAAGAGCCAGGGGACTCAGGTCGTCGCGCTGCATGTGGGCTTCCTCGACACGGATATGACCAAGGGGTTCGACATGCCCAAGTCGAGTCCTGATCTGGTCGCCAGGAAAGTCTATGCCGGGTTGGAAGCCGGGGCCTTGGAAGTCCTGGCCGATGAGGGCACCGTACAGGTCAAATCGACACTGTCCAGTTCCGAGCCGGTGTATTTCGATCCGTCCTCGTTTTGATCGCCGACTCGGGTGCACGTCAAGGCGCCTGTGCTGGCGCCTCTCTGCCCGTTCTAAGGGGCCTGCGTGCGCCCCGCGTGCGACGTGCCGGTCGGGTCATTGATCTGAATCACGTTGCCCTGACGCCAGGCATCTACGCCCGGGAGCGGTTCAGGGGCCGTGATGTCTGACCGTGCGGCCCGCTTGGCATCACTGCTGACGCCAAACCGGCGATCCCGTTCGCGGACCATGCGCGGATCGGCCTGACCATCGGCGACGAAGCCCATCATCAATTGCGGCATGCCCAGCGGAAGGGTCTTGTCCTGATCGGTATGCCAGGTGTGCCAGGTTTTGCCGTAGGTGCTCGCCAACTTTTCCATCAGCGCATGTTCGGCAGGTTCGGGAATACCCGGCGCGATCAACTGCCCTGATGTCACTTCATGCCGGTGGCTGTGCCAGAGCGCCTTTTCCCCCTCGGGCAATCGGGCGAAAAGCGCGGCACTGACGATGTACTCCACCCCCATCAGCTTCGCGTCTTGGGTGTTGCCATCGAAGATGACGCATTGGATCACGTCGTCATTGAGCACCGAACAGTAGTGGTGCGCCTCCATCTGCGCCTGTTGGTGGCCGTTGTAGAAATGGAAGCCGTCCAGATAGGCATTCAGTCGATCGATCGGCGGTCGGCTTTGCAACAGGTGCGCGCCTGTGTCGAGGGCTTGGGTCGTGGGGGCGGTGGGCTTGCCGGGAGCGTCCACGGGGGAAGGCGACGTGTGAGATCCGCACGCCGCCAGCGAAGCGAAGCCCAGGCTCAGGTATGCCAGTTTGAAGCGGGAAGGACCGTGCGCGGC
Source organism: Pseudomonas sp. GD03842 (assembly GCF_029841165.1). Lineage (NCBI taxonomy): Bacteria > Pseudomonadati > Pseudomonadota > Gammaproteobacteria > Pseudomonadales > Pseudomonadaceae > Pseudomonas > Pseudomonas sp. GD03842. The sequence goes on from NZ_JAOCEA010000016.1 coordinate 84,241, forward strand.
ATGACGAAGGTTCATGATGTTTTCTCGTGGGCCGGTTCGATATCCGCAGGGGCGAGGGGTTTCACGCCGCCCGCCCGTGCTACCGCGTGCAGCCCCACGCCGACCAGGATCAGGGCCCCGGCGCGCAGCCATGTGCCCATGCTCTGTTGGCTCAGCAGCAGCAGGCAGGACACGATGCCCAGCACAGGCATCCAGGTCGGCACTCTGAAGTGGGGCGTCTGCACCTTGTCCTTGCGCAAGACCAAGACCGCCAGATTGGTACTGATGAACACGAAAAGCAGCAACAGCACTACCGTTTGCGCCAGCGTCTGCAGGGAGCCTGTCAGTGTCAGCGCCACCGCAACCACCGACGTGGCGAGAATCGCCATGCCCGGGGTGCGGCGCTGCGGGAAGACCTGCGTCAATGCGCGTGGAAGCAATCCCTGGCGCGCCATTCCGTAAGCCAGTCGGCTCGACATGATCATCGTCAGCAACGCGCCGTTGGCCACGGCCACCAACGCGACGAACGCGAACAGGCGTGGGGAGACGCCCAAGCCCGAGGCTTTGACCACTTCGAGCAGTGGCGCGGAGGAGGTCAGCAACCGCTCCACAGGCATCACCGACGCAGCGGCTATGGCGACCCCCATGTAAACGGCGCCTGCGAGCAAAAGCGCGCCGAACAGCGCGCGAGGATAGGTCCTGCGCACATCGCGGATTTCCTCCGCGAGGTTGGCGGATGTCTCGAAGCCGACAAACGAATAGAACGCCAGCAACGCGGCGCTCAGCACCGCCAGCGCAGGGTTGACCCCCGGTTTGAAGGACAACGCCCGTGAAAGATCAGCCTCACCCGTGCGGAAAAACCAGAGGGCCGCCACCATCACGATCAGCAGCCCCGACACCTCGATCAGGGTCATCACCACGTTGGCCGACAGGGATTCCTTGATCCCTCGGGCATTGAGCAGTGCGATAAGCCCCAAAAACACCAGGGCCGCAACGGGCGGCGAAACCTGCACGAATACCGAAAGGTAGTCCCCGGCGAACGCCAACGACAGGCCCGCTGCGCTGGTGACGCCTGCGGCCAGCATGCAGAATCCCACCAGAAAGGCGATCAGCGGGGAGTTGAACGCTTTGCCCGCGAACACGGCTGAAGCGCCTGCATGGGGGTATTTGGTCACCAGTTCGGCGTAGGAACCGGCCGTCAGCAAGGCAAAACACAGCGCAATCAGGAGGGGAACCCAGATCGCCCCGCCCACTTCACCGGCAATAGTGCCCGCCAGGGCGTAGACGCCAGCTCCGAGCACATCGCCGAGAATGAACAGTAGCAGCATGGGACCTGTGACGGCGCGCTTGAGGGCTGGCCGGGGTGATGGGGGTGTCATTGGCATGCGGTGCTCCCTGCTTGAGTGGCATGAATCGGCAACGGCGAACGCCATTACCTGACTTCATGGCTATCAGGAAGATCGTGTCTACATGGGAAGATTCCGGCATTTTTCAAAACCGGCGCCCAACGTGCAGGGCGACAGCGCAGATCCGAAGTCGATTGTAGGAGCGCGCTTGCCCGCGACAGCGGCGTGTCAGACAACCCTGTTCTGACTCAGCAATCGCGATCGCGGGAAAGCCAAGGAACCACCGACAGGCACCCACTCGATCCGGGCGGGCCAAAAGGTCTTCGCTGCCTTAAGATGGAGGTCCTTTTGGCTATCCAGGGTCTTTACAATGCGCCGACTTGTTCTCGTGGCAGGGGCTTTCCTGTGTTTCAGCGCGTTGGCCGACAACGCTCATCAGCCCGTCCGGAAATGGACATTGCTGGATCAGAACGACAAGGCCTACACCCTCGATGACGAGGCTCAGGTGCTGCTGGTCGCGCGCAGCATGGCAGCGGCGAAATTGGTCAACGCGGCGATCGAGGACGCGCCCGCAGGCTATCTGGAGTCGCGCCACATGATCTATGTCGCGGACATCGAAAAAATGCCGTCAGTCATCAAGCTGGTGGCCGTGCCTGCGATGCGCTCGGCCAACTACCGGATTCTGCTGGATCGCGACGGCCGGGTCGCCGGTGAGTACAACGGGGATCGGGAGTCGGTCCAATGGCTGGCGCTCAAGGGCGGCGCAGTGGTGCAGGAGAAGCGGTTCACTGATGGCGCGGCGCTTAAGCAGGCCATCGCCGAGCGCCCCCAGCCGTGAACGGTTGATCAAAACCGCTTCTTGAACACCATGGCCATGAAGCCCTCGATCATATGGACGTCATTGAACACCTGGCGCAGGTGGGTTTCGGCGTTGGCCAGGTGAAGGTGCAACTGGGCCTTGACCTTTTCCTCGCCGTAGACCGAGACGAAGGTCGACTTGCCGAGGTCTTTGCCCGAGTCCTTGCCGGTGTCGCTGCAGCCATCGCACAGATCGTCATACATCTGGAACGCCTGACCCAGTTCCATCGCAAAGTTCTGCAGCGGGGCACGGGCGTTTTCGGCGCCGTGGCTGATCAACCAGGCCATGTCGACGATGGCACCGAACAGCACACCGGTCTTGAGGTCGTTGGTCATGGCGATGTCTTCCGCACTCCGGCTGTGCTGCCCGTCGCGCAGGTCGAGAAACTGGCCGCGCACCAACCCTTGCATGCCCACCGCGTTCGCGGCCAGCTCGACCAGTTGAGTCCGGATCGTCGGCGCCAGGTCGGCGATCGATGCGATGACGCCGAACGCGCGGCTCAACAGCGCCACCGCAGTCAGAATTGCCACGTCCTCGCCGAATTTCAGGTGCACCGTTGGCTTGCCACGCCGCAAAGACGCGTTGTCCATGCACGGCATGTCGTCCAGCACCAGTGAAGCCGCGTGAATCAGCTCGACCGCGCAACCCAGATCCAGCGCCGCCGTCCCTTCATGGCCAAGCCCCTGTGCAATGAGCATGAGCAGCACCGGGCGCATCCGCTTGCCGGGCGCGAGCGCTGAATCACGCATCGCCAGCGCCACCAGATCGCGTTCGTTGCCACTCTCTGGGAGCAATTCATCGAGACGCTGCTCGATGGCGGCGCGCACCACAGAAAGACGCTCGGTGAAGCCGAGGTCGAGGATGGCAGCGGAGTCCGTACTCATCGGGGTATCTTCCTTTACTGTCGCGACTGGAACGGTTGCGTAGACCTGTCACGCTACAAGTCGGGGAACGACTTCGCAACGCAGGTGCCTCAGTTGAGCCAATCTTGTACAAAACGTGTACTGTCGAGGCGTTTGTATAAGTTTTCTCATGAAATGACCACGCCGTATACGAAATGATTCCAGCCAGTCGGGGCTTGTAATGAGCAATAGCGATTTGAGTAGACGCAAGGATGACCACTTGAACATCGTGCTCGACCGACGCGCGGGTCCTCGTGGCCGGGGCACCGGGCTCGATGCGCTGCAATTCGAACACTGTGCCTTGCCCGAGTTGAACCTCGACGCGATCGATCTGAGCAGTGCGTTGGTGGGGAAAACGCTGCGCGCACCGCTGTTGATCAGTTCGATGACCGGGGGCGCCGAGCGTGCAACGGCCATCAACCGGCATCTGGCCGAGGCCGCCCAGGAGCTGGGCATCGCCATGGGGGTAGGCTCGCAACGCGTCGGACTGAGAAGTGGCAATGACCAGGGGCTGACGAGCGAACTCCGTCGGCTGGCGCCCGACATTCCCTTGCTTGGCAACATCGGTGCGGCGCAATTGCTGGAGCGTGACGGCCTGGACTTGGCGCGCCGAGCAGTGGACAGCCTGCATGCCGATGCCTTGATCATCCACCTGAACCCTTTGCAGGAAGCCGTGCAGGCCGAAGGCGACCGAAACTGGAGCGGTGTGCTGGAGGCGATTGCACGCACGGTCCAGATGCTGGGCGTGCCAGTGGTCGTCAAGGAGGTAGGAGCCGGGCTCTCCGCGCCGGTAGCGGTGGCGCTGGCCGATGCGGGCGTGCAGGTGATCGATGTGGCCGGCCTGGGGGGCACCAGTTGGGCGGCGGTCGAAGCCGCTCGAGCGGTACGGGCCGAAGACCGGCGAGTGGCTGAAGCGTTCAGCGGTTGGGGCATCCCCACCGCCATCAGTCTGCAGAGTGTCCGCCGCGCATTGCCCCAGATGCCCCTGATCGCCTCGGGCGGGATTCGCAACGGCGTCGACGCGGCCAAAGCGATCTGCCTGGGCGCCGATGTCATCGGTCAGGCGGCGGGTGTGCTGCGCGAAGCCACGCTGTCCACGCCTGCGGTCATCGAGCATTTCCGCATCGTCATTCGGCAGCTTCGGATTGCCTGTTTTTGTACCGGTTCGGCCAATCTCGCGGCGTTACGCCGCGCGCGTCTGCTGCCCGCCGACCCGACACTGTCGCTGTTCCCATGAGCCACTTCGGCGTCGTAGCGCCCGCTTTCTACAGCCATTCCCAGGCGCTGCAGGCGCTTGCCTCGGCGTTGATCGACCGCGGTCACCGCGTCACCTTTTTCCAACCGGCCGACGCACGGCGTTGGCTGGCTGACCCGCGTATAGGGTTTCATGCGTTGGGCGCCGTCAGTCATCCACCCGGTAGCCTTGACGCTGTGTTGCGGCGGGCGGCGACCTCCAATAACCCGCTGCGCTTGCGCGGCGTGATCCGGGATTTATGCCGGACCACTCGGATGCTGTGCCACGAGCTGCCAACGGCGCTCGCGCACGCGGGGGTCGACGCGTTGCTGTGCGATCAGATGGAGGCCGCTGGCGGTTTGGTCGCCGAGGCCATAGGAATGCCGTTCGTGTCGGTGGCCTGTGCATTGCCGGTCAACCGCGAGCCCGACATCCCATTGCCTGTGATGCCGTTCGCCTACGGCCAGGATGAGCGCAGCCGTCGCCTGTATGTCGCCAGCCAGCGCGTTTACGATGGCCTGATGTGGCCCTTGCGCGGGGTCATTCGCCAAGCCTGCCAACAACTCGCCATCGCCCCCCGCGACGGTCTTCACCAATGCCTGTCGCCTTACGCCCAGATCAGCCAGACGATCACCGGGTTCGACCTTCCTCGCCAGCAGTTGCCTTCGACCTTTCACGCCGTCGGGCCCTTGCGCAGTTCCGATGCACCGGCGCAGGGGCAATGGGCGATCGATCCGCAGCGCCCCTTCGTGTTCGCCAGCCTGGGGACGTTGCAGGGTGGCCGAATGGGGATGTTCCAACAGATCGCCAAAGCCTGCGCCCGGCTCGAGGCTCAACTGTTGATCGCGCACTGCGGCGGCCTTGGAACGGCTCAAGAAGAGCGGCTACGGCGCAGCGGTGCGACGTGGGTCACCGATTTTGCTCCTCAGCAATGGGCCTTGGAACACGCCGATATCGCGATCACCCATGGCGGGCTCAATACCGTGATGGATGCGGTCAAGGCCTGTACGCCGGTGCTGGTGATGCCCATCGGCTTCGACCAGCCGGGCGTGGCCGCGCGGGTCATCCACGCGGGCATAGGTTTGCGCCTCAGTCGCCGGGCTCGAGCGGGCTCGATTCACACCGCGCTCACCCACTTGTTGCAGCACCCCAAAGAGGCGTTGCATCGGCTGGCGTCAGAGCTGGATCGGGCAGGGGGGACTTCACGGGCTGCCGACATCGTCGAAGCCGTGGTGCGGACCGGCAAGCCTGTGCCTGTGGAGGCCATTCCATGACCTACGACCTGATCCTGGCGGGTGGAGGACTGGCCAACGGGCTGATCGCCTGGCGCTTGAAACACGTGCGTCCCGAATGGCGAGTGCTGTGCATCGAGGCGCAGCCGCGCATCGGCGGCAACCACACCTGGTCGTTTCACGACGGCGACCTGAACCCGGCCCAACACCGCTGGATCGCTCCGCTGGTGGTGCAGCGGTGGCCGTGTTACGACGTCCATTTTCCCGATCGATCCCGGCGCCTGTCTTCGGGCTACGCCAGCATTGATTCCGAGCGCTTTGCCGACGTCATTGGGGCCGCGTTGGGGGATGACTTGCGCACGGGCGTGGCGATCACTCGGCTCAGCCCGACTTCCGTGTCGCTGGCCAATGGAGAGTCTCTGCAGGCCCGTGCGGTGATCGACGGACGCGGCGTTCAGGCCAGTGCTCAGATGGTGTTGGGTCGTCAGGCGTTCCTGGGGCAGTTGCTGCAGTTGCACGCGCCCCATGGCCTGGAGGCGCCGATCATCATGGATGCCCGAGTGCCCCAGGGCCAGGGGTATCGATTCGTCTATGTCCTGCCGTTCAGTGCCGATACGGTGCTGGTGGAAGATACGCACTATGTGGACCGCCAGGCATTGTCCGCCGAACAGTTGCGCAGCCACATCGCCGAGTATGTGGAGGCTCGGGGCTGGGCTGTCGCGGCTTGCCTGCGTGAGGAGCATGGGGTGCTGCCGATCACCCTGGCCGGTGATTTCTCTCGGTTCTGGAGCGACACCCAGGGCCAGCCGTTATCGGGTCTGCGCGCAGGCCTGTTCCACTGCACCACCGGTTACTCGTTGCCCCATGCCGTACGCCTGGCCGATTGGATCGCCGAACAGCGCCAGCTTGACGCCAGGATCCTGGCCAAGGGTATACGGACTCATGCCGCTCGGGTCTGGCATCGCCAACGCTTCTATCGCTTGCTCAACCGCATGCTGTTTCTGGCGGGGCGGCCCGATCACCGTTGGCAGGTGATGCAGCGTTTCTATGGGCTTCCCGAGGGCCTGATCCAACGTTTCTATGCCGAACAGAGCAACCTCGCCGACAAGCTGCGGATTGTCTCCGGCAAGCCACCTGTGCCAGTTGACGAGGCGCTTCGCGCGATGTTCCGTTACCACCCCAGACAGTACGAGAATCGAGAATGACCGAGGCAAAAAAAGCCATTGTGATTGGCGCCGGATTCGGAGGGCTGGCCTTGGCGATCCGCCTGCAGGCGGCGGGGGTACAGACGACGCTGCTGGAAAAGCGCGACAAGCCCGGCGGGCGCGCCTATGTCTACCAGGATCAGGGCTTTACCTTCGACGCGGGCCCTACGGTGATCACCGACCCGACGGCCATCGAAGAATTGTTCACCGCCGCCGGTCGAACGATGGCCGACTACGTCGAACTGCTGCCTGTCGCGCCGTTCTATCAGCTGCGCTGGGAGGACGGATCAAGCTTCGATTACGCCAATGACCAGGCCGCACTCGATCGGCAAATCGCCCAGTTCAACTCGCGGGACGTTGCAGGTTATCAGCGTTTTCTCGCCTATTCCAAAGCCGTGTTCCGCGAAGGGTACCTCAAGCTGGGCAGCGTCCCGTTCCTGTCGTTCCGCGACATGCTGTCCGCCGGGCCGCAACTGGCGCGGCTTCAGGCGTGGCGCAGCGTGTACGCCAAGGTCTCGGCCTTCATCGAGGATGACAAGCTGCGCCAGGCGTTTTCGTTTCACTCCCTGCTGGTGGGTGGCAATCCGTTCGCCACGTCGTCCATCTACACCCTGATTCATGCCCTGGAGCGAGAGTGGGGCGTCTGGTTTCCGAGGGGCGGCACCGGGGCGCTGGTCAACGCGCTGGTCCGCCTGTTCGAGGACATCGGTGGGCGCATCGAACTCAACGCTGACGTGGCCCGCATCGACACCGTCGGCAACCGCGCCACCGGGGTACACCTGGCGGATGGCCGACAGTTCGCCGCCGACTGTGTCGCCTCCAATGCAGACGTGGTCCACACCTACGCCACCTTGCTCGGTGGGCACGCCCGCGGCGAGAAGGAAAGTGCCCGGCTCAAGCGCAAGCGCTTCAGTAACTCACTGTTCGTCATCCACTTCGGCCTCAAGCGCCCGCAGCCTCAATTGCAGCACCATACCGTCTGCTTCGGGCCACGCTATCAAGCGCTGATCCAGGACATTTTCAACGGGCAGGCGCTGGCTGAAGATTTTTCGCTGTACCTTCACGCGCCCTGTGTGACGGACCCCAGCCTTGCTCCGCCAGGCTGCTCGAGCCATTACGTGCTGTCGCCGGTACCCCACCTGGGCAATGCCCCCATCGACTGGACGATCGAAGGCCCGCGCTACCGTGACCGGATTTTCGATTACCTGGAGAAACACTACATGCCCGGACTGCGGGAGGATCTGGTCACGTGTCGGATCTTCACGCCGGCGGACTTCGAGAGTGAGCTGAATGCACACCTCGGGTCGGCATTTTCCCTCGAACCGATCCTCACCCAGAGCGCCTGGTTCCGGCCGCACAATCGCGATGCGGCGCTGGGCAACGTCTACCTGGTCGGGGCAGGCACGCATCCCGGGGCAGGGGTGCCGGGGGTCGTGGGGTCCGCCAAGGCCACCGCCGGTCTCATGCTGGAGGACTTGCGCCAATGATTGCTGCCGAAAATGACGACCAAGCCCTGCTCGATCATGCGACCCGAAGCATTGCCGTCGGCTCGAAAAGCTTCGCCGCCGCGTCGCGCCTGTTCGACCCGGCCACCCGGCGTAGCGCAGTCATGCTCTATGCCTGGTGTCGGCATTGCGACGACGTGATCGACGGCCAGGAGGCGGGGCACCTGGCCGCGCCTGTGGAACAGGAAGAGGTCAACGCGCGACTGGCGGCGTTGGTGGCCCAGACCCAGGCGGTGTACGCCGGGCTGCCCGTCCACAGTCAAGCATTCGCCGCGTTCCGCGAGGTGGTGCGCCGCCATGGCATTCGCGAGACCTATGCGTTGGAGCACCTGGCCGGGTTCGCCATGGACGTTCAGCAGCGGCGCTACGAGCGCATCGAAGACACGCTCGACTACTGCTATCACGTGGCTGGCGTTGTCGGGCTGATGATGGCGCAGGTCATGGGCGTCCGCGATGAACGTACTCTGGATCGCGCCTGCGACCTGGGGATGGGCTTTCAACTGACCAACATCGCTCGCGACATCATTGAAGATGCAGGCGTTGGCCGCTGCTACCTGCCTGGCGACTGGTTGCGTGAACTGTCGATTCCCGAGCAGCACCTTGCCGAACCCCAGTACCGAGCGGCGCTGGCCGTGCTGGCCCGCCGCCTGGTGGACTTGGCCGAGCCTTTTTACGCCAGTGCCCAGGCCGGTCTGACGGCCTTGCCGTGGCGCTCGGCCTGGGCAGTGGCGACGGCCAGCGGGGTGTACCGGGAGATTGGTGTCAAGGTGAAGGAGCGGGGCAGCCGGGCGTGGGATACCCGCGTATCGACGTCGAAGCCTGACAAGCTCCGGCTGGTCGTGACCGGGCTTTGGCGCGCCGTCAGTTCCCGAGGCCGTCGCTGGCCTGACCGCCCTGCTGACGGTTGGCAGCGTCCTCGTCACGCTTTTCCAGCGCCCCCCCATGCAAACGCCGAAGTTGAGCCCGAAGCGATGAAATAGAAGGTGCATACAGGAAACCGAACGATACGCACCGCTCCTTGCCCGCCACGGCATGGTGCATCAGATGCGCCTGGTAGAGGCGTTTCAAATAACCGTTGCGCGGCACGTAGCGCAAGGGCCAGCGCTTGTGCACCAGCCCGTCGTGGGCCAAAAAGTACAGAAACCCATAGGCCGTCATGCCGGCGCCGATCCATTCCAGCGGGTGCACGCCCTGGGTGCCCAATGCGATGAGGAGGATGGCGAAAGCGGCGAACACCACCGCATACAGGTCATTCTTCTCGAACCACCCCGTTCTGGGCTCATGGTGGGAGCGGTGCCATCCCCAGCCCCAGCCATGCATGATGTATTTATGGGCGACGAAGGCAAATCCTTCCATGCCGATCAGCGTGGTCAGAAACACCAGCGTATTTACCATCATTCTCGTCACCCCTGTGCAGTCAGCTGTTGTGACCCTGTTTCGTCAGTAAACGTTCTCGATGCCTGCGACGCGGGGGCATGACGGTTCGCGGCACTGCCTTCAGAGGTGCAGGGCTTTATTGGGCCAGCATCTTCGGCAACGCGCCCACCTGTGGCCTGGCGAACAAGTAGCCTTGCATGAGGTTGACGCCCAGGACCAGCAACGAATCGCGTTCTTCAGCGGTTTCGATACCTTCGGCGACCACCGTGATGTTCAGCCTTCTCGAGACGAGCACGATGCCCTCCACAATGGCTTTGCGCACCGGGTCGGAGTCGATGTTCCGGGTCAACGCCATGTCGATTTTCAACACATTGGGCTGAAACATCGCCAGGAAGTTGAGGCCCGAATAGCCCGATCCGAAATCGTCGATGGCAGTGGTAAATCCCTGCCGCTCGTACTCATTGAAGATGGCTTTCAAATGCTCGGGGTCGTCCACCCGCTCGCCTTCGGTCACCTCGAACATCAGGCGCTCGGTTGGAAAGTTGAAGGCGCGTGCGGCTTCCAGCGTGGCGCGAATGCAGGTTTCGGCCCGGTAGACGGCATTGGGCAGAAAGTTGATGCTGAGCTTGCAGTCCGCAAGCGCGGGCAAACCCAATTGAGCCGCGAGTTCGATCGCCTTGACCCGGCAAGCCTGATCGAAGCGATACCGGTTATCGTCATTGACCTGGGCCAGGATGCTCATTGCCGATTCGCCGTTGATGCCCCGCACCAGCGCCTCATAGGCCCACGGCTGCGCGGTGCGTACGTCGAAGATAGGCTGAAAGGCCATCGTGAAGTTGAAACCCAGGTCACTCAGATTCCGGCATTCAGCGCAGCTGATCGAGGTGAAACTGCGTTGCGGTTTGTGATCACTCATAAGTCGTCCTGGTAGCCCCACCATGCACGACATGCTCATGGCCAAGTGCAACCATTTTACAGGGAAATGGGAGTCTGGGTGGAAGAAGCAGATGGTCATCCGACGGTGAGTCTTTCCATACAGTACCGACCAGCCCCGCCCCCGCTGCGCTGTCTTTGCCCCGGAACAGAGCCGGGGCGCTCTTCAGAACACCGACCAGCCAATGCGCGAACTCAACAATTCCAGCGCGGCCATTCCGGCGAGGGAATTGCCTGCTGCATTGAGCTCCGGTGACCACACGCACACGCTGAACTGCCCGGGTACGATGGCGACGATCCCGCCTCCTACGCCGCTCTTGCCGGGCAACCCCACGCGGTAGGCGAAATTTCCGGCCTCGTCATACAGCCCACTGGTGGCCATGATCGAATTCACCTGCTGAGTCTGGCGGCGCGTCAGGATCTGTTCACCGCTGTGCTTGCAGAAGCCGTCGTTGGCCAGGAAACAGAATGCACGAGCCAGGTCCAGGCAGCTCATGCGCAGCGCGCAATAGCTGAAATAGCTGCGCAATACCGTCTCGACTTCGTTGTGAAAGTTGCCGAACGACTGCATCAGGTACGCCATCGCCGCGTTGCGCGCGCGGAATTGGTACTCCGAGTCGGCCACCCGGGCGTCCATCAAGACGTGAGGATTACCCGACAAGCGCCTCACGAAATCGCGCATCGACAACGTCGGCGCCGCAAAGCGCGATTGATTGATATCGCAAATGACCAATGCGCCCGCATTGATGAACGGATTACGCGGCCGTCCGCCCTCGAACTCCAGTTGCACCAGCGAGTTGAACGGCTGGCCTGAGGGCTCGTGGCCCAGGCGTTCCCAGATGGCTTCGCCGGAGTGGCCGATCGCTTGAACCAGGCTGAACACCTTGGAGATGCTCTGTATGGAAAAAGGCACCAGCGCGTCGCCTGCGCAGTGGTAGCTGCCATCATTGCCATACACGGCAATGCCTAGCTGCTGCGCCGGTACGTCGGCCAGCGCGGGTATGTAGTCAGCCACTTTGCCCTTGCCGATCAAGGGACGGACTTCATCAAGAATGTCGTTCAACAGCGTTTGCATGGAGGGCCCTGTCATCAGTCCCCCGACAGCGGTGGGGGCAATAGCTCACTTGACGCGGGACAAGCGGCCGAAATCACATTTCACGGTCATTTCCAGGAACCGGCGTGACTGCCGGCCAACGGTCGTGCAGCCATTCGTACGCCGCAGGCGGTGCGCGGGTGACCACGTAAACCCGTCGCTCCTGCGCCTCGCCGATCACCAGGCACTCAAGGCCATAGCCGTCGTTCATATCGAACCAGTGGGACACCCGTTCAGCGTCCTTTTCCATGAAGCGGCTGACCAACGCGATGGCACGTTGCGGGTGATACTTTTCCCAGCCGCCTCGCTCGATGGTTTCATACTTCGCCCAGCCGCCCTGTGGGCCCCAGCCCGGCTGCTCCTTGCGTCGCCCCCAGCGTACCCACCCAAGATCCGTACCATCTTCCAACACCACCGGCAGCGCAGCCATCGGATTGGGGAAGTAGACGCGCACGGGCTCATACGCTCGGTTCTTGTCCTTCGCTTCGACACCGCCACACATGTTGGTCACCTCACATTACGCCACTCATGCCATACAGCATTGACCACCGCTCAGGGGTCTAGTTAACTGTATATGTGTACAGTACAGCGGCAGTGACTTCGATGCAATTTCTCATCACCCCCCGACGCAGCAACGGCAAGGCGCTGCCGATGGTTCCGCCCAAACGCACGACCGTGATCCACGGCGAGCTCACCATCACCAACCGTGTGTGCGAGCCCCTGCACCGGCACTCGAACGTCGCCACCCTCAGGGCGACCCACGGTGATTTCAAGCTGCTGCTGCCGGAGCTCTACGACGCGAGCCTGTCGGCCATGGCGCGGGAGGGGTTCACCCTCAGCGGCATTCAGCTCGAAGGGGAGGTCTGGTATGCCCAGTCCTGGTGGTGCAGGCCCGTTGATTGAAGGAGGAAGCGTCATGGGGTATGAACAGGTCAGGGACCGGGAGCTGGAACTGTGGAACATATTGTTGAACCACGAGGGGCGTCGGGAGCTGGCGATTGAGCATTGGAGCGGCGAACTCACCGGGCATGCCATGGCGTTGGCCAGGCTGGGTATCATCACGGCCAGCGAGCTCGACGAAATGCTGGATTACGCCGACGCCGCGTACAGCCATGCCATCGAGCAGAAGGGCACGCGCCCTCCCTGCGAAGGCGATCAAGGCCGCGAGGCGTGAACCTCGCGTTTACGAACCGACGAAGGACATGCAACCCTCTCGGTTCGCTGCCGATATGCATCTGAAGAAATGAACAGGAGCGTCATGATGGACACCACCACGCAAACGCTGCGCAGGGACCTGCAAGGTCTGGCAGCCGATCTCAAGTGGTCAGCGGTAGAACTGGTCAGAATTGCCGAGCGGTTGAGCCAGGCAGGCAATGAACCGGATGCCCAGGCGTTGCAGCGGATGATCGCGATGTTCCAGCGCGAAGAAAGTCGGCTCAGCGCCATCGTGGGCGATATCTCGGCAGGGCGGATCGTTCAAATCGGTGATGCGGCGGTGTGAGCCGCGGACGTGAGTATGGGGGACGCCGATCTGAGGTGTCGGTGCCGGGAGACTCAGGATGCACGCACTCACCGGCAGGGAGGCTGACTGCTCACTGCCGATCAGTCCATACGGGGCGGAATGTCAGAACTTGAAGGCTTGTCGTCCGATCAGCAACCACTGACCTTTTTGCTTCTGCCAGACCTGGAAGTTCTCGATCTCGGTGGGGACTTCCACGCCGCTGTTCACGGCCTGTGCGGAAAAGTGGTTGCGCACCAGGGCGACGTCGCCGTCCAGGGTGATTTTCTGGTTCAACATCTGCAGTGTCTTGAACCCACTGCGTCCGGTCTCGATGTCGGCGATGAATTCAGCCTTGTTCTGGATCTTGCCGCTGGAGTGGCCGTAGGTGACATTGTCGGACGTCAGGGCGCTCAGGGCCTTGGTGTCCTTGTGCAGCATCGCTTGGGTCATGTTGTCGACCGCCTTGGCCACGGCTTGCTCGTCGGCGGACGGCGCGGCGAACACATATCCGGAAAACACGCCCAGAAAGCCCAGCAGCAGTTTGTATCGGGTCATCGCTCTTTCCTTCTTGTTGTCGTCGAGGGCAGAACACCCCCGCGTGTCGGTACGGCATTGCCGTGTAATCGGTCGGGCAGGCCACCTTAGAGGTCCGTGATTTCCTTATGGCGCGGGACGAGCGTCTTCATCACGCCCCAGGCCACCAGGTAGGCCAGTGCACAGATGGCGAACATGATCATGTAGCCGGTGTGGATATCGTTGATCGATTTGTAATAGTCGAATACCCAGCCTCCGATCTTGGTCAGGACCACGCCCCCCAGGCCACCCGCCATGCCGCCGATGCCGACCACGGAGGCCACGGTTTTTTGCGGGAACATGTCGGAAACCGTGGTGAAAATGTTGCAGGACCATGCCTGATGGGCGGACGCGCCGATGCCGATCAGCAAGACGGGCACCCAGAAGCTGATGTAGCCCAGCGGTTGCGCCAGGAGTACCAGCAGTGGGAACAGCGCGATCACCAGCATCGCCTTCATGCGGCCGTCGTAAGGTTTGTCGCCGCGTGCCATGAAATAGCTGGGAAACCAGCCACCGCCGATACTCCCGACCATGGTCATGCTGTACAGCACGAACAACGGCATCACGATGGAGGGACCTTTCATTCCGTACTGCGCAGCCAGGTAGGTCGGGAGCCAGAACAGGAAGAACCACCACACGCCGTCGGTCATGAACTTGCCAAACGCGAAGGCCCAAGTCTGACGATAGGTGAGCAGTTTGAACCACGAGACCTTTCGGCCAGGCACGTTCGATGCCGGGAGGGGCTGGGTGGATTCGGCTTCGTCACTGCGGATATAAGCCAACTCGTCGGCGGTCAGGCGCTTTTGCTGATCCGGTCTTTCGTACAGCGCCAGCCAGAAGCCCAGCCAGACGAAACCCAGCAGGCCAATCACGATGAAAGCCGCTTCCCAACCCCATGCCGCCGCGATGAGCGGCACACAGATGGGCGCAGCGATTGCCCCGACATTGGCCCCGGAGTTGAAGATGCCCGTGGCGAATGAGCGTTCTTTCTTGGGGAAGTATTCGGCCGTGGCTTTGATCGCGATGGGGAAGTTGCCCGCTTCGCCGATCGCCAGCACCGCCCGCGACAACATGAAACCTGCGATGGACACCGGGATCGCCGCCAAGCCCAACGCGCCGGCGATCGCACCGATGCCTTGACCCAGCGGTACCGCAAAGGCGTGCATCACAGCGCCCGTCGACCAGACCCCAATGGCCACCATGTAGGCAGTTTTCGTCCCGATCTTGTCGACCACTCGGCCTGCGAAGACCATCGCGATGGCGTAGACAAACTGGAAGACCGACGCGATGTTGGCGTAGTCGGTGTTGCTCCAGCCGAATTGAGCGGACAGGTCCGGAGCCAGCAGGCTCAGCACTTGGCGGTCCAGATAATTGACCGTGGTGGCGAAGAACAGCAACGCACAGATCGTCCAACGGTATTTGCCGATGGAACGGGTTGCCGCTTGGGTCATGCTTTGCGGGTGAGTGGACTCGTTGAGGTTCATGACATCACTCTTGTTCTTGGAGGTGTGATGGTCTCTCGGCCGTGTGCCGAGAATGTGCAGATTGGCCCGAGTAGACTCTCGGAGTCAGACGTCTAACAAGTGGAGGGTGGTGGAATCGGCAGTGCGCTGGCCAGGGGCTTCACTGCGGGAGGCTCGCCATTTCGCCAAAAAGCGTGAAAAGGCCGGGGATTAGGGCTAATGAGCAAGCAGTCTGGATTCATGGGGGTGGCCGACACTGTTTTTATTTTTTGGAAATGTTGTCGCTTTGAATCATATGTTGTCGTACAACAAGGCAGTTATAGCCAGTGAGACCTTGGGCTGTCAATGTTGTGGTGGCATTCAGGGCGAGGCGCTGCGGCTGCACGCAGAAAACGCGTGGTCATTGCTCGCGCAAGTCGATAAGCGCTTCTATGCTGGATGAACGCCATCACCCTGCGCTCGTCGGCACGGGGAATGGTCAACCCACCGAAACGCAAACGCCCCAGATTCCTGGCACGATTTTCACCGGGCTTCTGGTTGTGGGCTTCTGCCAAAGGACGAACTTCAGAAGCTACAACCACCTGTTGGAGTGAACATCATGCGCACCGTCAGAGCGGGGAGCTCGCCGACTGAGTTGGACGTCACCTTTCACTTACCTGCGGATATCTTGCTTGAAGTCCACGGCGGAGTCGCCAGCCCCGCCCCACCGTTGACCCAGCGCAACGCAACGGTTCCTTCGCAATGGCAGGTAGATGCGTTGCATGAGGCACTGAGCGATGCTGGATTCGAGGTCCGCAGTGACGTGGCGTTGAGCGGTGATGTGCAGGCTCGGGACCAGCGGAATCTGGGTGATCACATACGGGTCGACGTCGACCTCAATCCCGATGAGCTCGCTGTGGTTCTGTTGGAGGGCGAGGGGGGTGTGTTCGCCTGGCAGCAACCGGACCCCGTGGTTAATCCCCAGACCCGCAGTGGCGCAAAGTCCACCCGCACCTTCACGCTGACACCGCTCGACCCGGGGGAAGCGCAACCGCTGCGCCGTGGGCCTTTGACCGACTGGGTGATCGGTACATTGATCAAGCCGATCCGCGTACTGGTGCTCAGGTTCGTCGCTGGCCAGACCGTCAATGCCATCGTGTCTCACATCGAGTCGGGCAACCGCACGGGGCTGGTCTTGTTAGAGGGTATGGACCCGGCTAAATGGGTGCCGATGGGTAAAACGCTTCCCACGCGTGGTCGAGGCGGTACCCTGCAGGTACTTCTGCTGATTCATGGCACCTTCTCTTCGACGTCCGGCAGTTTCGGCGCGCTCACTGCGCATGAGAGCGGACGCGAGTTTCTCAGCCAGGCGTACCAAAAGTACGACGCTGTCATAGGCTTCGACCACAAGACACTGGCGGAGGATGTCGAGACCAATGCCCAGGCAATGGCGCTGGTGCTCGGCGGGCTGCCAAGAGGCACCATTGTCGACAGCGTCGCCTTCAGCCGGGGCGGTTTGGTATGGCGTGTATGGGCACGGGAGCTGTTGCCCCGCAGCAGCCCCGACATTCTCTTGCGCAACACCGTCTTCGTCGGTTGCACCAACGCCGGCACTCACCTTGCCGAGCCGGCCAACTGGCATGACCTCATTGATTTCTATACCAATGTGGTCATGGCCGGTGCCCGGGCTGTCGGGGCGATCACGGGGAGCGTCCTGCTGACGCCGCTGGTCAGCCTGGCAATCAAGACGCTGGGCGAGTTCATGCAGATGCTGGCACAAGTTGCGATCGACGAACGCAAGGTCCCCGGCCTGGCTTCCATGGAACCGAGCGGAGCGACGGTCCGGCGGCTGAACGGTGTTGAGGATCCATCCCAGACTGCCACTTATCGGGCGATCACCGCGAATTTCGAGCCAGACCGATTCGATGTCGGCAACGGTATGACGAGGGCGCTGGCTGAGTTCCTGGCTGACCGTCTGACGGACCGGTTGTGGAAGAACGAGGACAACGATCTGGTCGTCGACACTGCGTCAATGACCACGTTTGGTGAAGGAACCACTCTCCCCAAGACTTCCGTCTTCGCCTATGCCAACAAGGATTTGATCTACCACACCGTGTACTTTGCTCAGGCCCGGACGTGCGAGCAACTCTCCAACTGGCTGGGCATGTCGCAGGGGTTGACGCACACCCTGCGCGATGCGGCGACTCCGCTTGAGTTGGATCACGCCTTTTTTGAAAGCCCGGTGCTCGCCGATGCGGTTGCCGACATCGAGGATCAATCGCCTGTTCACCGAGGGGGCGCCTTCGGAGACTGGGATTTGTCGCCCAATGACATCGATACCCTGGGCGAGGCACCTGCCCCTGCACCTGGAATGGCGCCGCCGCAGGGGCAGGAGGCGCCGACCACCTGCTATGTCAACGCGTCGTTGCCGGAATCCCCGGTGTTAGGAGAAACCGCAGAACTTGAAGTCACGCTTTCGCTGGAGGACATTGCCAAGGACGCCGGCAAGACCCACGTCAGCGACATCGTTGCCGTGAAGCCCGATGTTTTCTTGCATGTCAAAATTCGTCCGCGGACCAATTGCCGCATAGAAGGCCCTGACAACGAGACGATTGCGCCGCCTGGCAAAGGTTCTCCCCAGACGCTGTCGTTTGGGCTGAAGGGCATGGCTGTGGGGCCGGCGGAGGTTTGGGTAGACGTGCTGCAGGGCGCCCGCCGTCTGACACGCATGATTCTGCAGCCGGTGTTTGTGTCCAAGGGCAACCTGAGCGTGTTATCGGTTGTCGACAGCGCTCAGGAAGACCCGCCCATGGTCGACCTTCGCATCTTAGAGGAAGGTGTCCCGGACAGATGGCGGCTCAGGTTCATCGCCCGCTGCGACGATCTGGAAATCAACCATGAGTTCGTGACTCAGGACTTCACCAGCAAAAAGGAGGCCTACATTGGAACCCTCTACAAGAAGCTGGAAAATTGCTGGGCGGTGGCGGGGGAGGTGTTCGAGCAGTTGATGCAAAGCGTACGCGCTGAGGGCGTGCAGATGTTCAACGAGTTGTTCCCCCTGGAACTGCGTCGCCTCATCTGGCAGCACCGCGCGGCGATCGGTAGCTTTCAGGTCGTGGCCAATGAGCCTTCAATCCCCTGGGAGGTCGTGCACGTCGTCGACCCTGACAAACCGACGCCCTTGAGCGGTGGTGTGTTTCTGGCCGAATTGGGCCTCACGCGCTGGATGAGCAATGTCGGCATCGCGCCTTCAAAGCTCAGATTGCGAACAGGAAAGGCGGCTTATTGCATCCCTCGCTATCACGATACAAAGCTGAATCTGGCCAACGTCGAACAGGAAGCGACCTTGCTGGGCGAGCTGTTTGGTGCGGTGTCGATCGGCGACGAAATCGCTCCGGTGCTCAGTGCGCTGGCGCGTGCGAAAGGAGAAGATTTCGACGCTCTGCACTTCGCTTGCCATGGCAGTACGGATTATCAACAAGTCTGGAATGCCGGACTGCTGCTGAATGTGGCTGGCAGTGACAAGACGGCGCTGCTTTCGGTTGCGTCCGTACAGACTTACGCCAATTTGGCGCTCGACGGTTACCGGCCGCTGGTCTTCCTGAATGCCTGCCAGTCAGGGGTGACGGGTAAAACGCTCTCGGGGGCGGGCGGGCTGGCCCAGGCTTTCGTCCAGCGCGGCGCGGGGTTGTTCGTCGGTACGCTTTGGTCGATTGGCGACAGGCCTGCGCTGGGGTTCGCGTCGCAATTCTATGGGCAACTGAAGACAGGACAGAATGTCAGTCATGCATTGCGCGCCGCACGTGAGCAGGCGCGGCGCGACCTCGACACCTCGTGGCTGGCCTATACGGTCTATGGCCATCCGTACGCGCGCCTTTCAAGCTAGGACGGATGTGAGGGGGATGAAGCGGGGGTAGCATCAGGGCGGACGGCAGCACCAGGCGTTGTCGCATCCGCGGTGTCAGCGCCATTCACCCCGCCGCTTCACGCCCCTTCAGCAGATGAAGAATTCTCGACGCGATGTCCTCGCGGCTGAAGGGTTTGGTCAGCAGTTCGAACCCCTCACCGTGGGGCAGTTCGATGTGGGTGTACCCGGTGATGATCAGGACAGGCAGGTGCGGGAATTGCGCGCGCAATTGGTGCGCCAATTGAAGTCCCGAGCGATCCGCCATGACCTGGTCGGACAACAGCAGGTCGGGCAGCAGGCCGTCCGCGACCTTTGCCAGCGCCTCGGTGGCGCTGCTGCTCTCGGTGACCTGATAGCCCAAGTCGCGCAGCAGCAATGCGGTGCTTTGCCTGACCAGGTTTTCGTCGTCCACCAACAGAATATGGGTTTTGGCCTGCGCCGTCGGAGCCTCGACCTGAGGATGCTCTTCGGGCCTCACCGCTTCGCAGGTGGTCGGTAACCAGAGGCTGACGGTGGTGCCAGCGCCAGGCCGAGAGGTCAGATCGAACGCACCGCCCGATTGGAGCGCCAGCCCATGCACCATGGAAAGGCCTAGCCCGGTGCCTTTCCCAGCGCCCTTGGTGGAGTAAAACGGTTCCACGCACTTGCGCAGCACGTCCTCGGCCATTCCGCAGCCGTTATCCTGTACGGACAATTTGACGTAATCCCCTTCAGCCAGCCCTTTGCTCGCGGCGTCGGTCGCGTGGGTCGCCGAAATCACCAAGTGTCCCCCCTGGGGCATGGCATCGCGTGCATTCACTGCGAGATTCAGGATGGCGAGCTCCAGTTGGTGGGCGTCGACCAACACATTGGGCAGCTCAGCATCGATGTTCAGGGTCACTGGGATCGTGGGGCCCAGAGAGCGCTCGATCAGGTCGGTCAAGTCATGGATCAACCGCGCAAGCTGGGTCGGTTCGGGTCTGAGCGTCTGCCTGCGAGCGAAGGTCAGCAGGCGACCCACCAGGACCCGCGCGCGGTCCGCCGCTTGCAAGGCACCGTCCACCAGCCGGGAGATCCGTTCGTCGGTGACGCGACGCTTGATCAGCTCCATCGAGGTGATGATGGGGGTGAGCAAGTTATTGAAGTCATGGGCCACGCCACCGCCAATCTGCCCCACCATTTCCATCTTTCGAGACTCGTGCAACTGCGCCAGCGCTTTTTCGCGCTCGGCCACCATTTCACCGACGCGCCGTTCCAATTCATCGTTCAACCGCCGCAGTTCGTTCTCCGCCTCGATCCGGGCGCTGACGTCGATGCCTACGCACAGCAATCGGGAATAGCGGTCGCGGCCGTCTCTGATGGGGGTGACATGGTTCTGAATCCAGACGTCCGTTCCATCCTGGCGTCGGTAGCGTTGTGTGCTTTCGAACGGCACGCCACTGTAAAGCGCGCGCTCGAATTCCGGTCGCATGGGGCTGAACGCCTCACCTCGCATCAAACGGTCCAGGCTACCCAAGGTCGTCGCATCGCCGGAGCACCCCAGCATCTGGCAGTAACGCTCGTTGATGCGCTCGAGTTTCGAACTCACATCGCAGACCGCGATGCCAGCGCTTGCCTGATCGAACATCGCTGAAAGCTGACGTGAACTGACACGCACCGCCATCTCTGCACTGGCGTGGTTCATCCACAGCCAAGCCAGCCCCGCAGCTTCGATGGCCAGGCGAAGTTGATGAGGGCCGAATTCGTTCGCCGGGTCGGGTTTGAAGGTCAGCACGCCTGCCAGCCGGCCGTCCCGCAGTAACGGAATGTCGATTCGCGCGGGGATGGCCTGTTCGAGGAAGAAGGGGGCGTGCACCGATTCGTCAACGTGCACATCATCGTTCCAATAGTAAAGCGCCTGACCGGTGCGCAGCCTTTGGAGGTTCACGCCATGCCAGGCCGGCATGACGCAGTGCCGCAACAGCCTTCCCCCTTCGTGAACCTGCGCCGGCAAGAATGTACCGCCGTTGTCTTCCGTACGCCCCAGGCACAGCATCCCCGGCCGCAACTTGGCGCTCAACGCATTCAGCAGGTGGGTTTCGATCTGTTCCGGCTCGACGAACGCGGGGAACGAGTGCCCAAGTTGCACGAGAAATGCCTGCAGTTCCTCGAATTGAACACGTTGGGTCGTTTCGGTGACGATGCACAGGACGCCGCCGATCGAGCCGTCTTCGGCGCGCACCGCCGAATAGGACACATCGAAGTACACGACCTCGCCCCGGGCACTGCGCTGAATATAGAAAGGGCGATCCTTCGCGCTGAACGTCTCCCCGGTTTCACGCACGCCGCGCAACAGTGGCTCAAGGTCGTCCCACAGCTCGCTCCAATTCTCGACCGCAGGACGCCCCAGTGCTCGCGGGTGTTTTGCGCCAATGGTCGGAGCGTAGGCGTCGTTATAAAGCGCCACATAATCCGGCCCCCAAAACAGCACGATCTGGGCCTTGACCGGCAACATCGTCGCGACCAGGGTTTGCAGGCTTCTCGACCAGGCAGCGGGCGCGCCGAGAGGGCAATCCTGCGCGCTCAAGCGGCGCAGAAGGTTTGAGACTTCGCTGGTATCCGACAAAAACCACACGTCGCTTTCAGCGGTTGAGTGGTCGTCACGTTTGAGCGAATCCATGTTCAGTCCTTGTGCGTTTTCATGGCGAAGTGTTGCGGCGCATAAGGCGTTTATTTCTTAAACGGCCGGCGATCAATCCGATCATAGATCCCCGCTTTCGATGCAAATTCACTTGGTTGCGCCGCGGGGCCAAAAAAAAAGAGCGCCACTCGTCATATGCCTGAACGAATCGTTGACCCAATTGCCGCCCCCACCGGACAGATACCTTGTGAGCCGACAAACCTTTTGGTGTTTGAACGGGAGTGTCTTATGAAAGCCATCGTCTACAACGGGCCGCGCGACGTGAGCGTGCAAAACGTGCCCGATGCGAAAATCGAAAAACCCACCGATGTCGTGGTGCGCATCACCACCACGAACATCTGTGGCTCTGACCTGCATATGTATGAAGGCCGCACGTCTATGGAAACCGGCCGAGTGTTCGGGCATGAGAACCTCGGGGAGGTGGTGGAGGTCGGCCTGGGTGTCGACCGAATCAAGGTGGGCGACCGCGTCTGCCTGCCATTCAACATCGGCTGCGGTTTCTGTGAGAACTGTGAAAAGGGGCTGACGGGATTCTGTCTGACGGCCAATCCGGGAACGGCGGGCGCCGCCTATGGGTTCGCCGACATGGGACCGTACCAAGGTGGGCAGGCCGAGTTATTGCGCGTGCCCTACGCGGATTTCAATTGCCTGGTGCTTCCTGAAGATGCGCAAGAAAAAGAAAACGATTACGTCCTGCTCTCGGACATCTTTCCCACTGGCTGGCATGCCACGGAGCTCGCCGGTCTGCTGCCCGGCGAGACGATTGCCATCTACGGAGCCGGACCGGTAGGGCTCATGGCCGCCCATGCGGCGATGATCAAAGGGGCGTCTCAAGTGTTCGTGGTCGACACCCATCCTGACCGGCTCAAGCTCGCTGCGCAGATGGGCGCTACCCCGATCTCCGGTCTGGAGCAGGAGGCCGTCGAGCAGATCCTCAATCTGACCAACGGGCGGGGCACCGACCGGGGCTGTGAATGCGTGGGTTACCAATGCTGTGACAGGCATGGGCACGAAGCGAATCACTTGACCATGAACAATCTCGTGGCATCGACCAAGGCCACGGGCGGGATTGGCGCAGTCGGCGTGTTCGTTCCACAGGATCCGGGCGCCAATAACGCGCTGGCGAAGGAGGGCAAGATGGCCTTCGATTTCGGCACGTTCTGGTTCAAGGGTCAGCAGGTACGCACCGGCCAGGCCAATGTGAAAGCCTACAACCGGCGGTTGGCAGCATTGATTCACCATGGCCGCGCCCAGCCTTCGCAGATCATTTCGCACAGCCTGAAATTGGAGGAAGGCCCTGATGCGTACAAGCACTTCGATGCGCGGGATGAAGGGTGGACGAAGGTCATCCTGAAACCGGCCGCCTGATCGCTCAGGCCATGAGCAAGCGCCTGCCGACCCTGGAGGCGCCTGCTCGTGTCGGTCCTTTCGCAAGCGGCGGAGGCGCTAGGCAGGCAGGGGGAACGCCATCCGTCGTCTCGGCTGAAGTCGTGGCTGAACCGCCGCGAACGGACCTAGGTCATTCCTACGACTGCGACGGGCTGAAGGCAAGTGTCTAGCCGTCCGCCGACTTCCCCAAAAATTGAGGCAAGGAGAGCCCGATGAGTGACAGCACCCGGTCCAAACGCCAGATCGAAAGCCTGTGCCGCATTCGCCAGTGGCATCTGGATACGGCCCTGCGTGCGCGACTTGAGGGGCGTGAGGAGGAGTCGCGGTTTCACATGCGCTATTACCGCTTGCTGGGCCCTGCTGTGACAAGCGCCGAGACCGATACGCTCGAGCGTCAGCCCTGACCCGTTTGACGACCCACCACTACAGCCCTTCGAGGCGGATCCAGGTAGGCGCATGGTCGCTCGCATGGGCTTCTCCCCGCACCCACGCGTCCACCCCGGCGTCTTCGAGACGCGGGGCAAGTACGGGGTTGAGAAGCAGATGGTCGATGCGCAGCCCGGAGTTTTTTTGCCAGTGCTGCCGGAAATAATCCCAAAATGTGAAGACGCGCTCCTCTGGATACAGATGCCTGACCGAGTCGATCCAGCCTTGGGCCAGCAGCCGCTGAAAGCATTCGCGGCTTTCAGGTTGCAGCAGAGCGTCCTTGCGCCATGAACGCGGGTTGTAAATGTCGTCGTCAGTGGGCACCACGTTGAAGTCGCCCGCCATGACCACGGGATGTTCACTCGCCTGCAACGTTTCGGCGTGCTTGATCAGGTGTTCGAACCACCTGAGTTTGTAATCGAACTTCGGCCCTGGCTGGGGGTTGCCGTTGGGCAAATACAGGCACGCGACAATGACACCGTGAGCCGCTGCTTCGAGGTAGCGTGCGTGGGTATCGGCTTCTTCCCCTGGCAGCCCCTTGCGGATCAGCAAGGGCTCAGTGTCGCGCGCCAGAATGGCAACGCCGTTCCAGGAAGGCTGACCCAGGTGGAGCGAGCCATAGCCCGCTGCCTCGATCTCCCGGGCAGGAAAGGCCTTGTCTGGCGCCTTGAGCTCCTGCAGGCAGACGATGTCGGGTTGTTCACGCTCCAGCCACCGCAACAGATTGGGAAGGCGCGCGCCAATACCGTTGACGTTGAATGTGGCAATTTTCAGCGCTCCCATTGCGTATACCTCTCGAACTGGCCCACTTCCTCATCTGAGGGGCGGGGCAGGGCGAAGTTCGGGCTGAAAGCTCGGACTCAAAGCTAGGACTCAAAGCTAGGACAGTTTTGGCGACATGTTTAGCAACATGCTCGGTACGACCGTTCGGGAACTTCGTTGAACGACAGGGGCGGGGGGTGATTCGAAACTTTTAAGCACGACCCAACCCTGAACCAAGAGGTGTATATGAGCCCATCAACAGGCATTCCCGGTGGCAGCGAAAACGCGGTCGACTCCATTGAACCGCTCGAATCCGGCAGGCCGGACGTAATCCCCGATCCAGCGCCCGAGAACGCCCATGTTCCGCTCGAGCCGGACGATGAGGCGGCTTTGGAGGACGAGGACATGTCTGACGTAGACGCCAACAACTCGGTGTCCTCGGAGCATCCACCCCAGCGCTGAAAAAATCCCCCCCGCCCAGGGCGTTGATGCCGATCAATGCGCATCCATGCTACGGCGGGTACATAAATAATCGATAAAGGCCAGCGGAAGGCCGAACGGTGCCCGATGAGCCGGGCCGAAAGATTTCAAGGGATGAACCTGACGCTGTACTGCCGACATAACAAGGACAATCGCGATGGCTATTTCTCTGCTTGAACTGCGTCACATCATCGAATCGGGCTTCCTGCCTCTGGAATGCCGGTGCACGGCAAGCGCCTCCAATGAACTGACGATCGAGCTCGTCGATCCCGCCACCGGCGCCAACCTGGTGACAGGTGGAATCAATGCCGCATCGCTGGACAACAGTCGGGCCATTGCCGAGTTGGTGGCTCAACTGCGTACTCGATTCGCCCAAACCCACGGCAGAGAGAGCAGAAGGACAGGCCGGCGCGCTTGAGCCATCGCGAAATGAAGGCCGCCTGACCAGCAGGCGGCACGCGGCTGCGCAAAAGCTCCGCAGCTTGTGGGTGGTGTACCCACGACGCTATTTCTTGTTGACCATCTCTTTGATGGTGCCCGTCGGGATATTGACCAGCGCGTATTTACCGCCGATCTCTACCCATTGCTCATGCTCCCCTGGCGCTGTCAGCTTGCGGCTTTTCCAGTCCTTGATCGCCATACTTTCACGCTGATACTCGTCAGGCACGTTGTCGCCCTTTTTGATCTCCCGAACGCCCGCGCCAGGCCGGTCCATCTTGACGGTGGGCTCCTCGGCCGCTTGGCTGATGCTGGAAACAGCGCACAGGGCCGCGAGCGAAAACGCAGTCAGGTAGGTTTTATAGTTCATGGAAACTCCCGAGGATGATGAGCGAGAAAGGGTTCTTGCGGTCCGCAACGTGCGGCCGCGTGGGTTGAACCGCTGTCTCAATGGATCGGAACCGCTGTCAGGCGTTCAACGCGATTGATGGGTGGCAGGGCTTACAGCCCGGCGATACTGATTCCTCGAGTGGCTTGCAGTGCGTTCATGCGGATCAACCCAGCCGTAGTTCAATCCTCTGGAATGCTTGCCTAATCCTCTGAGAATGCAGGCGCACGGATAGGAAACGCCGGGATTGCAGACTAGAGTCTGCACAAAGGAGTTCGAACGATGATTCACCCCCGCGTGCACCAGGCCTCGTCACTGGCCAAGCTCATCGACCCACGTATCCGCGAGCCGGGCGACATCCAGACGTCGATCCCCGGGCTGGCGCTGTTTCGTCGCGACCGGCCAGTGCCGCCAGCGACATGCCTGGTCGAGCCGAGCCTGATTCTCGTCGCACGGGGTGCGAAGCAATTGTGGATCGGCGGTGAAGCGTACAGCTATGACCCGTCGCATTTTCTGGTGACGTCCCTGGATCTGCCTGCCAACGGTCAGGTGCTCGTTGCAAGCCCGGAGCAGCCCTGCGTCGGACTGGTGCTCAAGCTCGACGTGACCCTGTTGACCGAGGTGATTGCCGCAGGCGTCACGCCCTCGCCCCAAGCGCGGGCTGCGGGGACGGGGGTGGGCATCGGTCGTTTGTCGCCGGTGCTGGAAGGGGCGCTTGCCCGGCTGTTGGAAATGCTCGATGAACCCCAAGCCATCCCAGTGCTGGCGCCCCTGGTGCTGCGGGAGATTCACTACCGCCTGTTGCACAGCGATCAGGCCGCTCGCTTGCGACAAATCGCTGCCGTGGACGGACAGGGTTACCGCATCGCCAAGGCCATCGACTGGCTTAAGCTGAATTACACCGCGCCGCTGCGTATCGAAGAGCTCGCCGCGCGGGTGCAGATGAGCGCCCCCACGTTTCACCACCATTTTCGCCAGCTCACCGCGATGAGCCCGCTGCAATACCAGAAATGGCTGCGGCTGAATGAAGCGCGGCGCCTTATGCTCAGCGAACGGCTCGAGGTGTCCCGTGCCGCTTTCGCGGTCGGCTATGAAAGCCCTTCGCAATTCAGCCGAGAATACAGTCGCCTGTTCGGCGCGGCCCCCCGGCTGGACATCGCCCAACGGCGGGGCCAGCGGGTCGATGAATCGTCCCTGGACAGTGAAACGGCCTAGGCCGCAATCCGTATGACCGATGATCCGCCTCGACGCGGGTCACGAATGACAAAACGCAACATAACCGATGATCAGCGGGTGAACCATGGAACTACGAATCAACCAGAAGACCTATCAGGTCGATACGGATGCGGACACGCCCTTGCTGTGGGTGATTCGCGACGATTTGGGTATGACCGGCACCAAATATGGCTGTGGCCTGGCGCAATGCGGTGCGTGCTCGGTATTGGTGGACGGCAACGTGGTGCGCTCCTGCGTCACGCCGGTTGCCGGGGTGGTGGGGCGTGAAATCACCACCATCGAGGCAATCGAGTCGGACGAGGTCGGCAAGCGCGTCGTCGCAACGTGGGTCGATCAGCAAGTGGCCCAGTGTGGCTACTGCCAGTCCGGTCAAGTGATGGCGGCCACGGCGCTGCTCAAACACAATCCCAAACCCAGCGACGCGCAGATCGAGGCGGCCATGGTCAACCTGTGTCGCTGCGGCACCTATAACGCTATTCATGCCGCCGTGCACGATCTGGCGAAGGGGGAAGCCTGATGAACGCTCGTCTTGATGCCATTGAGCAGGCGCTGGGTCAACCACTGACGGGGCCGGTGAATTTCTCCCGCCGTCGCTTTCTCACCGGTTCCGCGCTCGGCGCTCTGGTGCTGGGTTTTGGCTTGCCGTTGGGCGCCTCCCGTGTGCAGGCCGCCGCGGCCGGCAACGCGACGGAGCGGGGCACGCAAGTCCCGGCCTTCCTGGAAGTCCGCCCGGACAACACCGTGCACTTGCGCTGCCCGTTCATCGAGGGCGGGCAGGGCACTTTCACCGCCATGGCGCAGATCGTTGGGGAAGAGCTGGATGTCGATCCGGCGAATTTCTTCGTCGACGCCGCGCCACCCGGTGATGCCTATTACGTGATGGAAAACGGCATGCGCATCACCGGCGGCAGCATGTCGGTGCGCATGAGTTACCCGACTATGCGGCGCATGGGCGCTTTGGCCCGCGCCATGTTCCTCCAGGCCGGGGCGGAAAAGCTCGGCGTGCCGGTGAGCGAGCTGTCCACCGAGCCCGGTAAAGTGGTGCACGCGGCCTCCGGCCGTTCAGTGACCTACGGCGAACTGGCCGAGCGGGCCATGGACCTGCCTGTGCCCGACCCCGCCAGTGTGCAACTGCGCGACCCAAGCCAGTTCCGCTGGATCGGCAAACCGGTCAAGCGTCTCGACGCCTACGACAAATCCACCGGAAAAGCGCTGTACAGCATCGACATGAAGGTCGATGGCATGCTGCATGCGGCGGTCCAGCATGCGCCGCGCCTGGGCATGACCGTGGGCAATCTGCGCAATGAAGAGCAGGTCAAGGCCATGAAAGGCGTGCACTCGGTGCACCGGTTGCCCGGCGCTGTGGCGGTCGTTGCCGAGCGCTGGTGGACGGCCAAACGGGCGGTGGAAGCCATCCAGGTCGACTGGCAGGAGGCCCCGGCCAATGCGAGCGGGCGCACGATGCCCGCCGACTTTTCCAGTGACGCGTACGTCCAGCGTCTGGCCGCGGAAAAAAGCCCGGCACGCGACGACGAGAAAGAGGGGGATGTCGCGGGCGTCCTGGCCAAGGCCAAATCGACAGTGGAAGCGACTTATCACAACCAGTACCTGAACCATGCCCAGCTTGAACCGTCCTCGGCGTTGGCGCGGTTCAACGCCGACGGCTCGCTGGAGATCTGGTTGCCCAACCAGGCGCCGGACATGTTCCGAGCGGACATTGCCAAACGCACCGGGCTCGACCCGGCGCAAATCACCTTGCATTCGCCGCTGCTGGGTGGGTTTTTCGGACGCCATTTCCTGTACGAATCGGCCAACCCCTACCCGCAGGCAATTGCGTTGGCCAAGGCGGTGGGCCGGCCGGTGAAGTTGATCTGGAGCCG
The DNA here is from genome assembly GCF_029841165.1 of Pseudomonas sp. GD03842. Classification (NCBI taxonomy): domain Bacteria; kingdom Pseudomonadati; phylum Pseudomonadota; class Gammaproteobacteria; order Pseudomonadales; family Pseudomonadaceae; genus Pseudomonas; species Pseudomonas sp. GD03842. The sequence continues at coordinate 112,987 of NZ_JAOCEA010000016.1, forward strand.
CGAGGAAGAGTTCTTGCGCGATGCAATGCGCCCCATCGCGGCGGTCAATTTCCGTGGAGCGCTGGACGAAAACGGTTGGCCGGTCGCAATCGAAGCGGTGAGCGCGACGGAAGGCCCAACTGAAGCACTGGCGGGCAAGCAGGGCGACAAGATCGACCCCACCGCCCTCGAAGGCCTGGCGGGCAAATCGTACGCCATCCCCAACAAACGGATCGCGCAGATCTACGTCAAGGGCCCGGTCATGCTGGGTTACTGGCGCTCCGTGGGCAATTCACTCAACGACTTCTTTTATGAGTCGTTCCTGGATGAACTGGCAGACAAGGGCGGCAAGGATCCCTTCGAGTTGCGCAAGCACCTGCTGCGCGACAACCCACGCCTGACCACCTTGCTCACCGCGGTCGGCGAGCTGTCGGGCGGCTGGAAGCGCGGACCGTTCACCGCCGAGGACGGCACCCGGCGTGCGCGTGGGGTCGCCATGGCGTCACCGTTCGGGACGCAGACGGCGGTGATCGCGGAAGTGTCCATCAAGGACGGCCAGGTCGTGGTGCATGACATCTGGCAGGCCATTGACCCTGGCAACATCGTCAACCCGGCGATTGTCGAGGCGCAGGTCAATGGTGCGGTGGCACTCGGGCTGTCGCAGACGCTGGTGGAAGAGGTGGTTTACGTCAATGGCATACCGAAAGGCCGCAACTATGACCTGTACCCGATCCTGCCGCCGTCACGCATGGCACGGGTGCATGTGAAGGTGGTCGAGAGTGGGGAAAAGATGGGCGGCATCGGTGAACCGCCGCTGCCTGCGGTGGCGCCTGCCGTGGCCAATGCGGTGGCGACCTTGACCGGGCAGCGCGTGCGCAGCCTGCCACTGAGCCGACATTCTTTTACCTGACCTGCAGGGAGCGTCTACAGCAATGCCTATGAAGAACAGCCGATTCGCAAGAACCGCTGGGGGAGTGGTCGTGGTGTGCCTGGTCGCGGCGATGCTGCTGGCCTGGTACGTCACCCGTGAACCCGCCTCGTCGTTGCAGAACGATCCCACTGCGGTCGCCGACATCGACCCTGCCCTGGTGAGCCGTGGCGAGTACGTCGCTCGGCTCAGCGACTGCGTGGCCTGCCACAGCGTGCCGAATGGCGCGCCTTTCGCAGGCGGCCTGGAAATGGCCACTCCGTTGGGGGCGATTCATGCCACCAACATCACCCCGGACAAAGAAACCGGGATTGGCGGTTACAGCCTGGCCGATTTTGATCGGGCCCTGCGCCACGGTGTCGCGCCGGGCGGCCGACGCCTGTATCCGGCAATGCCGTATCCGTCGTATGCCAAGCTCAATGATGACGATGTGCGTGCGCTGTACGCCTTCTTCATGAAAGGGGTTGCGCCGGTCAAGCAGGTCAATCTCCCCAGCTCGATTCCATGGCCCTTGAATTTGCGCTGGCCGATCGCGCTGTGGAATGGTGTGTTCGCTGACACCACGCCGTATGTGGCCAAGTCCGGACAGGATGAACTGTGGAATCGGGGCGCGTACCTGGTGCAAGGCGCGGGTCACTGTGGCAGTTGCCACACGCCGCGTGGCCTGGCATTCAATGAGAAGGCGCTGAATGAATCCGGCAAGCCGTTCCTGGCCGGTGCATTATTGGATGGCTGGTACGCGCCGAGCCTGCGGGACGACCCCAACACGGGGCTGGGTCGCTGGAGCGAAGCGCAGATCGTGCAGTTCCTCAAAACCGGTCGCAACCAGCACGCCGTGGTGTTCGGCTCGATGACCGAAGCGTTCAACAACTCTACTCAGTTCATGAGCGATAACGACCTTGCTGCCATTGCCCGCTACCTCAAGTCGCTGCCGGGAGATAGCCAGCGTGACGGCACGCCTTGGCAGTATCAGGCCGTCTCCGCTGTGGAACGATTGGACACGCCCGGCGCTCACACTTATGTTACCCGCTGCGCTTCGTGCCACGGGGTGGACGGACAGGGCCAGCCTGAGGCGATGCCCCCATTGGCGGGCGCCACTTCGGCGCTGGCGAAGGAGGCGGCTTCAGCGATCAACATCACGTTGAACGGCTCGCAACGGGTGGTCGCGGCAGGGGTACCGGATGCCTATCGCATGCCGGCGTTTCGCGAGCAGTTGTCGGATCAGCAAATCGCTGAGGTCCTGACGTTCATTCGCACCACTTGGGGCAATCACGGCACGGCGGTGGATGCACAATCGGTTGGCAAACTGCGAGAGCACACCGATCCGGCCAGCAGCAGCCCGATCATTCTGCACATGCGTTGAGGACGTCAGATGGAAAGCATCGATCTATTGGTGTTACGCACCGCGCGCGACTGGCTCGCGTCGGGCCACCGGGTCTTGTTGGCAACCGTCGCCCGCACCTGGGGCTCTTCGCCGCGGCCGGTGGGATCGATGATGGCGCTGCGCAACGACGGGCGGGTGGTGGGCAGTGTGTCCGGTGGCTGCATCGAGGACGATCTGATTCACCGTTACACCACGGCCTATGGTGGCAGCGGGCTGCCGGACCGTCAGCCTGACGTCGTGCGCTACGGCGTCAGTGCCGACGAAGCCCATCGCTTCGGCTTGCCCTGCGGGGGCACGTTGGAACTGGTGCTCGAGTTCACCCCCGACTGGCGCTCCCTCGATGAACTGCTGGCGCGGCTCGACACAGGTCAGTTGGTGCGACGGCGGTTACGCCTGGACACCAACGCGATTGCCCTCGAACACAGCGCCCAGCCGGAGCAATTCAGCTTCGATGGTGAGCACATGCTCAACACGCTGGGGCCGGGGTACCGATTGTTGATGATCGGTGCCGGTGCGCTGGCCGAATACCTGGCGACGATGGCGCTGTTCAATGGCTTCAAGGTCACGGTCTGCGACCCGCGCCCCGAGTACGTCGAAACCTGGGCCGTTGCCGGGGTCGAGTGCCGGGTAGGCATGCCGGATGACGTGGTTCGCGAGTTCGCCGTCGATCTGCGCACCTGCATCGTCGCCTTGAGCCATGATCCCAAGCTGGACGACCTGGCTTTGCTGGAAGCGTTGCAGAGCCCTGCGTTCTACATCGGTGCCATCGGATCGCGGCGTAACAGCCAGCTGCGGCGTGAACGTCTGATCGAGCACTTCGGGGAGACCGACGCCTCGCTTCGCCGACTGCACGGCCCGATGGGCATTTACATCGGCAGCAAGACACCGGCGGAGATCGCCGTCAGCGTCATGGCGGAAATTCTGGCGGCCAAGAACGGCATCCAGCTTCCCCGCACCACTGACGTCGCCGAAGCCAAGCGTCTGCGCGAAAACGTGATGTCGGACGGCTGAACGGCACGGCTTGACCGGGTGATCTACTAGAAGGTAGGGTGCGCCCATGAACACGCACTCTACGACTTACTTCGATATTCTCGACTGCGCCCGCTCGCTGATCGTCGCGGGCGGCTACAGCGGTTTCAGCTACGCCGATATTTCCGAATTCGTCGGTATCCGCAAGGCCAGTATCCACCACCATTTCCCCACCAAGGTCGACCTGGTGCGCACCCTCGTGATGCAGTATCGCCAGCAGGCGGAGGCCGGGATTGCCGAACTCGAGCGCCAGTGCCCGGATGCGGCCGATCAGTTGCGCGCCTACATCGGTTACTGGATGGGGTGCATCGACGATGCCGCCAAGGGTTATTGCGTATGTGCGCTGCTGGCGACCCAGATTCCGGTATTGCCTCAGGAAATCGTGCTCGAAGTGCGTGCGCATTTCCGTTCATTGAGTGCCTGGCTGACGTCGGTCTTGGAACGTGGCGCGATGCGTGGACGCCTTGTGCTGTCCAACGATGCCCGCACGGAGGCCGAAGCCTTCATGGCGGCGGTCCACGGCGCCATGCTTTCGGCCCGTGCGTATGGAGATCCCAAGGTGTTCGGCACGATCGTCGAGCCCTTGGTGGGGCGACTGATCGCCAGCGGTTGAGGGAGGGGGCCGCTGTGCGCGACCCCATCCCCTGGCGCTCGGTTGGCCTGAATCGAGCCGCGTTTAGAGGGATTTTTCCGCGTTGAACCCGTCGGCGTTTTCGAAGACGCCCATGAAGCCCGGCACCGTCGATGCCCTTGCCCAGTCACGTTGAAGCTCGCAGTACATCTGCACGCGGCTGATCAGCTTCCCACCCGCTTGCTCGATTCGACGCAACGCCGCTTCGTGCGCGGCCACCGAGGTACCACCCACGGCATCGACCGGTACGTAGACCTCGTAACCTTCCTGCAAAGCGTCGAGGGCTGGAAACGCCAGGCAGGCTTCTGTCCAGAGCGCGGTGATGATGAGCTTGCGGCGGCCGAGAGCCTTGACCGCCTGCTTGAACTCGATGTCTTCCCAACTGTTGATGGACGTTCGATCGTAGGTCGGCAGGTGGCCCAATACCTCCTGCAGCGCCAGGATCGGCGGTTTGTTACGCCCTGTCGCAACGTTGACGGTGGAGTGAATGATCGGAAGGTTGTAGTTGAGCGCTGCCTTGGCCACGCTGGTGATGTTGAATACCAGTTCGTCGCGCGGCATCGAGCGGATCGAAGAGACCTGGACGGGCTGGTAATCGATGATGATCAGCGCCGAATTTTCCGGCGACAAAAGATGATCGGTCAACGGGTTGCGAATGGTCTCGCTTGCCATGTGCTGCTCCTGCTTGGATTTATTGTCGAGGTGTGGGACGGGCCGTACGCTCGCCGTTGCAAACGGACGAGCCAGAGTCTGTCCTCGCCGAATCGAGATCAACTCGATACCCGAACGGCCTCCCGGAGAGGGAAGCCATCAGGCAGCAGGATTGTGCTGTTGCATTCTTCGACTCAGTAGTAGCATGTCGAGCCTTGCTGTGTTGCACAAAGAGGAACGCTGGCGTGGATATCGACGAGTTGCAGACGTTTGTGGAAGTCGCCGACGCCGGGGGGATTTCGCCAGCGGCGGTCCGTCTCGGGGTGTCCAAATCCATGGTCAGCCGCAGGCTCGCCCGCCTCGAGGCCGGTCTGGGCGTGCAGTTGCTGGCTCGCACGACGCGGGGCGCGGCACTGACCGAGGCCGGGACGGCGTTCAGGGATCACGCGGCCAGAATCTGCGCCGAAATCGAGGCCGCTCGCGAAACGATCCTGCCGGAGGGGCCTCTTCGCGGCCGGTTACGCATCGCTGCGCCCCTTTCATTCGGGCCGACCCATTTCGCACCTATGTTGGCGGAACTGGCGCGGCGGCACCCCGCCTTGCACATCCACACGTGCTACAGCGACCGCTTCGTCGACCTCATCGCCGAGGGGTTCGATTGCGCGATTCGCGTCGGTTACCTGGCCGACTCCAATCTGATCGCCCGGGGAATTGGCCCGATCTACACCAAACTGGTCGCCAGCCCCGACTACATCAGTGCGCGGGGCGAGCCGGAGTCGCCGGATGAAGTGCCCGCGCACGAGGCCCTCATGCAGGGCACCGAGCGCTGGCAGTTCAAGGATGGCGCCAACGTGGTGACCGTTCACCCACAGGGCCGGTTCAAGGCTGACAGCGGCGTGGCCTTGGTCGCAGCGGCCAAGGCAGGCCTGGGGATTGCCTACCTGCCGGATTGCCTCACTTATGAACACCTGCTGTCTGGCGCACTGGTTCCGATCATGACGCGGTATCCGCCGCCCCCGGCAGGGGCGTATATCGTGCGCCCGCCCGGTGCCCATCCCGCGCGCAAGATCCAGGCGCTCGCCGAGTTCTTGATCGAGGCCTTTGGACAGTCGCCGCATTTCGCCAGGCCTGTGGGGGGCTAGGGGAGCGCTGGCTGACCAGTGAATGTGCCCGAGGTGAGCTGGCGCTCAACGACGACTTTCCCGCTCGTCAACAGGTTTGGCCGCGGGCGGCTCGTCCTGCATGCGATGGTCCAACAGACTGATCAGGGTGCCCAGCACCGCAATCACCCCCATCATGACCAGACCCACATCTGAAGCGTGCATCATTGACTCCTGAATGCCTTGGGAAGAATTGAAAAAGAGGACGGGTCACGCCATCCGTCGCAGCGCGACCACCATGCCAGCGCCCAGAAGCGCCATGCCGACGATCAGGCTCGGAAACGAAATCCACCAGGGCACGCCGGCGGTCATCATGCTGAACTCCGACATCCCGCCAATGCCGGCAATCAGGTTCAAGGGCAGGAACACCACGTTGATCAGGGTGAGCTTGCGCAGCGCGAGGTTCATGCCGTTGTTGGCCAGGTTGCCGCGCGATTCGATGAGGTTGGCAAACACCTTCGCGTGGATCCTGGCCTGTTGATAGCTTTGTTCGTTTTCGATGATCAGGTCGTTGAGCACCTGCAACTGGTGGTCGCTGAACCCGTGTCGTTGGCCGTGACTGCGCAGCAGGGTGAGCACCGTGCCGTTGCCATGGATCGCGTTGACGTAATACACGAGGCTTTCGCTGAGGTTGTACATCTGCGCCAGTTGCCGGTTGTCCATCGTCTGGGTGAATTGCTGTTGAATCTCTCGGGCCACGTGTTTCACCACCCGCAGATGCCCCAGGTAGTGGTGAACACTTTCAGCCAACAGCGCCATCAGTACATCCAGCGGGCCGGCCAGGTCGGGCGCCTCGTTCAGGCTCGACAGCAGCGAATTGCTGGCGCAAATTACCCCCAGGCGCCGTTCACTCAGCACCACGCCGAACGACGACACATTGAAGGCGCGGCCATCGAAGCTTTCCGGGCGTTTCCAGATCAGGAACAGGTGATCGGGCTTGATTTCGATGCGGGCCACTTCGTCCGGGTCCAGTGAAGAGGCGATCGCTTGGGCGCCGACGCCCAGCCGTTCCTGCAACGCCTTCTGTTCAAGGGCGTCCGGTGCGGTGCACAGCCATACTTCGGCGTGAGTTTCAGGCGCGGCGCGCAGCGCACCGGATTCGATGCAATAGCCGTCGATCATCATTCACCACGCCTGGCCGCGGTGTTTGCGTTCCAGCCGTTGGGTGAAGGCCTGCAACACCCGGCGATACAACTCGTCGCCCAACACAGCGTCTTCGATGCCCGCGTCCAGGTTGGGGTTGTCGTTCACTTCGATGACCAGTACCCGATCGCCGGTCTGCTTGAGGTCGACGCCATACAGCCCGTCCCCGATCAGGCGGGCGGTGTCCACGGCCAGTTTCACCACCTCGGGTGGCGCCTGTTCCACCGGCACTGCGCGACACTGGCCGTTGACCTCGCCTGCGACAGCCTTGTGGTTGTAAATCTGCCAGTGCCCCTTGGACATGAAGTACTGACAGGCGTAGAGGGCTTCGCCGTTGAGCACACCCACTCGCCAGTCGTATTCGGTGTAGCAATATTCCTGGGCGAGCAGCAGCACCGAGTGCTCGAACAGCTCGTGGGCGGCGGCCATCAGGGCCGGGGTGTCGGTGACCTTGATCACCCCGCGCGAGAAGCAACCATCCGGGATCTTCAGCACCAGCGGAAAGCCCAGGCGGCGCCCTACGTGTTCCAGCTCCTGCGCGCGATCCTTGTAGAGAATTTCCGTGGCAGGCATGCCCAGCCCCCGGCGTTTCAGCAAGTCAGCGAGGTAGACCTTGTTGGTGCAGCGAAGAATCGAGGCGGGGTCGTCGATCACCACCAGGCCTTCGCGCTCGGCTTTTTTCGCAAAGCGGTAGGTGTGATCGTCCACCCGCGTCGTTTCGCGGATGAACAGCGCATCGAACTCGGCCAGGCGTGCGTAATCCTTCTTCTCGATCAACTCGACATCGATGCCGAGCCGTTGACCGGTCTGGATGAAACGTTCCAGCGCCTCAGGGTTGGAAGGGGGCAGGGTTTCGGTCGGATCGTGCAGGATGGCCAGATCGTAACGCGCCACCCGGCGGGAGGCAGGCTGACGCCAAGTGCGGCGATTGAAGGCATCCAGCGCGTCGGCGAAAACGTGTTGCTGTTCGTCGCGCAGCCTATGCAGCGCACCGGCTTTGATCCCCGCGATCTGCCAGGTCTCGCCTCGACGAAATTCCACCAGCAGGATAGGGCAGGGGAAAATCTCGAACAGTTGGCGACCAATTTCCTGCAGCGAGGCGATGGAGGCTTTGCCGAAGTACAGCGACAGGGTGAATGCCTCGGTGCTGCCGTAAGGGTGGTTGGCCAACGCCCGTTCCAGAGTGCGTTCCAGGTCGTCCAGTCCGACCCCGTACAGCGCTCTGCGGGCCAGTTCGCTGACCGTTCTCACCGAAGGAAACACCTTGTGCCCACGGGCTTCTGCGAGCAACGAGCAGTAGTAACCCTGCCCCAAGTATTTGTAATGACGGCACAGGTTGATGACCTGGGTGCGATGGGGAAAATCATCGCTGTGTTCGAGGTAGTCCTGCGCCAGCATCAGGCTTTCGCTGGGCAAGTAGTCGGCCCAGTCCTCTTTGCGCTCCACCAGAATCAGCAGTCGACTGCCGGAAGGGTGGGCACTGGGAGGTTCCTCGACCAGAGAGATTGTCGAACGTTCGGATTTGTCCAATACTGCGTTCACGTTGGCTGGCACCGCTGACATGAGTAATCGATCCGTGTTGAAGAAGACGCCGCTTCAATAAATCACGGGCCTTTGGCCCTGTCCCGGTTCGTTACTCAAACATTACGGTGTCGCCATGCTTTTTGATGTTCGCTTTGCGTCAATGGACGATGTGCAGGCTCTGGTGGAACTGGAGCAGGCCTGTTTTACCCTCGATCGGTTGAGCCCGCGCAATTTCCAGTGGATGGTCAGCCGGGCGAATGCCTGCCTGATGGTCGTGACGGCACAGGACTGTCTGGCCGGATACGCCCTGTTGCTGTTTCATCGCGGCACTTCCCTGGCTCGGCTCTATTCGATTGCCGTCAGTCAAACCTGGCGGGGGCACGGCCTGGGTCAGCGCTTGTTGGACGAGGCGCAGGCCTGTGCGCTCGCTCGCAATTGCGCCTGGCTGCGGTTGGAAGTTCGCCCCGATAACCCTGCCGCGATCAGCCTGTACGAGGCCAACGGCTTTGAGCGCTTTGCGATCGTCGAAGACTATTACGAAGACCACGCTGAAGCGTTGCGTTACGAGAAGCGCCTGTTGCGCGACGCCCCGGCGCCCGCTCGCCACGTACCGTATTACCCCCAGACGACCGAGTTCACCTGCGGCGCTGCCTGCCTGCTGATGGCCATGGCAGCCCTGGACGCGCAACGCTCGATGAGCCGTCCTGAAGAAATCCAGCTCTGGCGGGAGGCGACCACCATCTTCATGACCGCAGGCCACGGCGGCTGCAGTCCGCAAGGTCTTGCGCTGGCGGCATGGCGGCGCGGGTTCGACGTGCGGCTTGTGGTCAGTGCGCCGGGCTCGCTGTTTCTGGAGGGTGTTCGCAGCCTGGAGAAGAAAGCCATCATGACGCTGGTGGAAGACAATTTCGCCCAGGCGCTGGGCGAGACGCAGGTGGAGCAGGTGCTGTCCTCCACCCTGGATATCCGTGGGGCCCTGGCCGAAGGCTTCAAGCCGGTGGTGCTGATCAGCAGCTACCGATTCACCCGCCTCAAGGCGCCACATTGGGTGTTGATCACCGGCTGCGATGACGACTTCGTCTACTTGCACGACCCCGATGTGGACCACAGCCGCTACAAGCGCGGCCTCGATTGCCAGCACTTGCCGGTCAGCCACGGCGAATTTCAGCGCATGACCGTGTTCGGTCGCCGAAGGGTTCGGGCCGCCGTCATGTTGCGCAGGCGTTCGTGAGCCTCGCGCCTTCCGTCACGTGTGTGCCAGTCGATAATGGCCCCACCGGGGCGATCACGCCGACACCGCAAGCCCCGGCAACGTGACCGTGACCCGTGCGCCGGACTGGCCATCCTCCCGGTTCGCCATGCGAATCTGGCCGCCAGCGGCCTCGATGATGGAACGGCAGATCGGTAAGCCCATACCCATGCCGGTGCTCTTGGTGGTGAAGAAACTCTGGAACACCTTGTCTTCCAGGCCCGGCGCAATTCCGGGCCCGCTGTCCAGCACTTCGATGCGCAGTTGCCGACCGTCCGGACAGTCGCTGCGCAGCGTCAATGCCCTGGGTGAACGGTTGGCAGAGGCCATCGCCTGAGCGGCATTCATGACCAGATTGACGATGACTTGCTGCAGCAATACGCGGTCCGCTCTTACCGGCGGCAACGCGCCGGTCAGATCCAGGGTCAGGCGAATGGAGTGCTTGCGCAGTTCATGGTCGGTGAACTTCAGGGAATCCTGCACCACTTCGTTGAGCGACACCTGCGTCTCTTCAGCCGGGCGACGCAGTGCCATGGCACGGATGCGGCCGATGACGTCATCGGTCCGTTGCGCTTCGCCGATGATCTGCAGCAGGGCATTTTCGACTTCCTGAAGATCGGGCTGCGGGCGTTTCAGCCAGCGCAGCGCCGCCTGGGCATAGGTGGAAATCGAGGTCAGCGGCTGTTTGATTTCGTGGGTGATGGATGCGCTCAGCTCGCCGAGTATCGAGATACGCGCGACATGGGCGAGTTCGGTTTGCATGATCTCCAGCGCGTGGCGCGCCGCCGCCAGTTCCGAGAGGTCGATGATGCCGATCAGAATCACCCCTCGGGCCAGGTTTTCCTTGGAAAAGCAGGCAGTGAACAGGCATTCGAACACGTTGCCTTCCAGGGTTCTGAGCCGTGTGACCTCAATGTTGTTGGGCAGGCCGGCGAGGGATTTGACCACGCAGCGGGCATACACCTGAATGCTTTCGTCTGGCCAGTAGCGGTCGATCGTTCCGAGCATTTCGTTGCGGTCGCCCCGCCCGAACAAACGCAGGCTGTGGTCGTTCAGGTCCAGCACCCGAGTGCTTTGCATCATGTCGCGCACGACCTCGGGATGAGCCAGGAAATACGGCTCCAGGTCCCGCACGCCGGCGTCCAGCAGCGCCCGGATCTTGGGGCCGACAGCAGTGAAGTCCAACTCCCAGAAGGACGCGGCCATGGCCTGAAACAGGTTGCGGTAACGGTACTCGCTGGCCTTGAGGTGGCGCTCCAGGTCCTTGGCCGAGGAAATGTCATAGCCTGTTTCCAGAATGCCGACCGGGTTGCCGCCAGCATCCTTGAGCAGGGACCAGCGAGCGTTCACCAGTCGGCGGTCACCGCTTCCGGTCAGTCGCGACAATTCCCCTTCCCAGTAGCCGTCTGCGAGCACCTGGGCATCGGCAGTCGAATGCGCATCGCAGCCATGCTTGCATTTGAGCAAGGTGCGCGCGTTGGCGCCGAGTGCGGTGTGCGAGGGCCATCCGTACAGCGCGGCGGACGCCGAGTTCCAGAAGTGGATCGTTCCTTCCATGTCCCGCACGAATACCGCATCGTGAAAACGCTCGAACACCTCGGCCTCAGCACGTGAGAGGGGGGGCGTCATGGGATTGTTCTCCACGCACTGTCAGGGTGATGTGTTGCGGTAGGGTGTCGGGCGGGCATGCGCTCAGGCCTCACCCGCCAGAAACGCGACCGCGCTGGCGATGGTCCGGGCATCCCCGAGTATCCGACGGTGCCCCAGTCCCTCTGTCACCTGCAATCTGGCTTCCGGCCAGGCCGCCTGCAAGGCCCTGGATTGAGACAGGTCGACGACTCGGTCACTGCTGTCATGAATGATCAGCCCGGCATGATGAAGGTTTGCAGTCAAACTCGACAGCGTTGTCGAATCCAGGTCGACCCCGGTGAAGGTTTCGACCCACGCCTCAAAGCGCAATGCAAGCCCTTGTTCGAGCCCCTGGGCGCGTGCCGTTCCGGTGACGACCTGTCTCATCGAACTCGGCCCACACAGGTGCACACTCTTTTGCACCGACAAGCCGTTGGCCAGCGCCCACAGCGCCGCGGTCGAGCCGGCGGAGTGGGCGATCAGCGCTTCGAACCCGCCGCCCGCCTGGGCCAAGCTCAAGGCGCATCGCGCCGCGTGGATCATGCTCGAAGCCGCCCCGTCGGAGTCGCCGTGGCCTGGCGCATCGAAGAGCACCACGCTGCGACCCGCTGCGAGCAGCGGCGCCACGAACCCGGCCAAGTGCGAGCCACGACTGCACCAGCCGTGCATGAGCAGCACGCGAGGGCCGTCGCCGAAGGTCCAGTAGGCGACCTCCTGTCGATCCAAGGTCAGGGAAGTCCGCCTGCCCGTGGCCAGGAACGCCACTTCTTCGGCAGAGGCCGGCACGCGCTCCGGAATCGCGAAAGCTTCGCACGCAGCACGCAGTTCGGGGTCCGCCGGGAGAAAGGATAGGAGGCTGTTCAAAACGACATCCTTGCCACAAAGGCGGCTATTCGGGTTTTGGAAAGTCGACGACGGTATCGTTGATGCGGTTGAACACGTTGGTAAAGGTGATCACCGAAATTGCCAGGCCGATGTGCACGATGTCTTCGCCCTGGTAGCCCACCGCTTGCAGCGCCTGCACCTGCGATTCCGGCAGCGTGCCGGGATTGAGCGCCAGGTGGCGTACGAATGACACCAGGGCATCTCGACGGGCATCACCGGTCGTTACGCCGTCACGGATCGCGTGCAGCGTGTCGGGAGACAGGCCGACTAGCTTGCCGACCATGCTGTGCGCAGCGACGCAGTAGTCGCAGCCCGCCAGTTCGCTGATGACCAGCTTGACGGTTTCCTGGTCCGGTTTGCTCAAGGGGCCGCTGGCGAGCACCTTATCGGCTGCGAGCATCGCCTGCAGTGCGGCTGGCGCCAGGCTGGCGAGCGCCGCGTAGGCGTTCGGCACCTTACCTACGGATTTCTTGATGCTGGCGTAAGTCTCGGCTGTGGCGCCTGTGGCTTGGTCGGCGGGAATAGCAGTGAAACGAGGCATTGATTTCTCTCCGCAGCAGTGTGGGCAAGGGACAGTTCCGTCCCGGTGGGTGACCCTACAGGCCAAGGCGCTGCTGTACGTAGCGCCCTGGCCAACGTTCAACTGGCGTTCGCTGTCTGCGCGCCCATGACCAGCACGGCGCGCAACTTGACGTCGGCGCGCATCATCCGCGCGTAGGCCTGCGGCGCCTGTTCAAGCGGGAAGGTTTCCACCAGCGGCCGGATCTGTTGCAGGTTGGCGAAGGCCAGCGTTTGCTCATTGTCGATGACCGTGCCGGTCAGGGCGCCGCTGACCGAGCGCGCACCGAAAATCAGGTCTGTGGCATTGACGGCCAAGGGCTCGCCCGGCACGGCCACGACCACCAGTTGCCCACGAGGGGACAGACCGGGAATGGTCTGCGCCATGCCTTGTGCGGTCGGTGCAGTGCCGAGCACCACTTTGGCCCCACCCAGGCTACGCAACGCCTCGGCGACGTTCTCGCTTGTCGCGTCGATGTAGCGGTGAGCGCCCAGCGACATGGCCAGCTCGGCCTTGTTGGCGCCGCGCGCAATCGCCACGGTATGGAAACCCATCTTGCGAGCGAACTGCACGCCCAGATGGCCGAGCCCGCCGAGCCCGTGGATGGCCACGACATCACCGGCCTGAGCACCTGAATGGCGCAGCGCATTGAAGGTCGTGAGGCCGGCACACAGCAGCGGAGCGGCTTCAGCGGCGTCCAGGTCTTCAGGCACCTTCACCAGCCCACGGGCCTCGGCAATCATGATTTCGGCATAACCGCCATCGGTGGTCATGCCGGTGATCACCGGATTCTGGCAGGTCACGGGATCCCCTTGCCGGCAGGACGGACAGGTGCCGTCTTCACCGGCCAGAAAGCCAACGCCCACCCGTTGACCGATACGCCAGCTCGGTACGCCATCGCCGAGTGCCTCGATGCGGCCAATCACTTCGTGGCCGGGGACACGGGGATATGGGACGCCCGCGAAACCCTCGACCGTGGCGCTGTCGGAATGGCACACACCGCAGGCTTCGATCCGGATGCGCACTTGGCCAGGGCCTGGCGTGGGAATCGGGCGCTCGACGAGTTCCAGTTGGCCTGGGGCGGTCGCGACGACGGCTTTATAGGTGGTCAGGGATGTCATGATGGATCGCTCGCAATTAGGATGAATTGAACCGGCGCAGGGGAACTTGTGGATTGCTCAGTCATCGCCCTTGGCTCTTTGTTATCGACTACAGAGAAAGTCTGCGATCAACGGGACATCCGCAACGTCGTTAGTTGACCCTTGGGTGTTCATTAGTACGAGTAGAAGAACGGGATGAATAGGATTTTGGTGCGAATTACAGGGTTTCTCGGCACTTGGCTCGCTCTTTTTATAATGAGTGGCGCACAGCGGCACACTACAACAATCAATGCAGTTTGCCGTTCGCGTTAATGAATAAAAGGCCCTCGATGTCACCTGATATTCATTATAGGATGCGACGCCATTCATCCTCTCGATGACGGCACCGCATCGTGCGCATCGTGCAGGGCGTTGACGCGAAATAAAACGACATTTACGGTCATGTTTTCGGACATGGCGCTGGACGGAGTGGGGCATGCACACAATCGGCTACTTCCTGACCGATGGATTTCAGGTCATGGCACTGGGCACCCAGTCGGTGTTCGAGTTCGCCAACGTCGTCGCCAGGGAGCAGGTCTATCAGGTCACCAATTATTCGTTGTCGGGGGGCGTGGTCGTGTCATCGATCGGCGCCTCGGTCAATACTCAGCCTGTGACGCCCGAATCGCGGGCCGATACCTGGATGGTGTCGGGTATCGTCGATCCAATCGGCCATGTCAGCACTGCCGAAGAACTCGGCTTCATTCAGCGCGCCGCCGGGCAGGCGCAGCGGGTGGGCGGGATGTGCACAGGGGCCTTCGTATTGGCCGAGGCTGGGCTGCTCGATGGCAAGAAAGTCACGACCCATTGGGCCTACGCCAGCGTTCTCAAGGAGCGGTTCCCCTTGACCCTCGTGGAAGCGGATTCCATTTTCATCAATGACGGCGCCATCTGGACCTCCGCCGGCTTGTCCGCCGCGATGGACCTGGCCCTGGGGATGGTCGAGAAGGACCTGGGCCACGAGATCGCGAACAAGGTGGCACGGGTGCTGGTCATGTATCACCGACGCTCCGGGGGGCAGTCCCAGCATTCGGAAATGCTGAACATCGCGCCCAAATCCGACCGCGTGCAGGCGGCGCTGGATTACGCCCGATCTCACCTGAAAGATGACCTCAGTGCCGAGGCCCTGGCTCGCACCGTGCACCTGAGCGAACGTCAGTTTCGCCGGGTGTTCCTGTCCGAAACCGGACTCTCTCCGGCCAAGGCCGTCGAACAGCTTCGCCTGGAGACGGCGCGCAACATGCTTCAGCGCAGTCAGCACTCGCTGGAAATCATTGCGCGGGAAACCGGCTTCCGCGACCGGCGTCATTTGCGCGAAGTGTTCATTCGCAAACTTGGCGTATCGCCCCAGTCATTCCGGCGTGAAGCCAGAGAGGGCGAGAATGAATCAGTGAGCGACGCGTCTTCGGTCTCCGGCTCATAACGGCGATGACGTTTGCTGTAAGTCCTTTAGTTGCATCAGACCTAACCTTAGGTATGAATTGACCTTGAGCCCCGCGCGGTACAAAGTTCACCGCATCCTGTAAGGGATGCGGACTTATCGGATGTTCTTGTTGATCCGCTTGCACCACTGAAGTGTCCCCGTACGATCCGTATATGCACTTGATTCGAACATCAAGTGGGCAGAATGGAATATCGAAGTTAGTTCAACCGCCGAGGAACGGACTCTCTTCTCATTCTGCCGGGTTTTCAACAGCAGCGATGGCAGGGGAGATTGACATGCAGAACATGATGGTTGCGACGGCGACCCGGATGGACGAGCCGGTCGTCTTCGTGGTGGACGACGATCCGGTGCTCAGCGGTGCACTGGCCAGCCTGCTCAGGTCCGTTGGCCACCACGTCGTGGCGCTGGGCGACCCGGAGGAACTGTTCCTGCACCCGCTGGCCGGGCAAGCGGCCTGCCTGATCCTGGATGTTCGGTTGCAAGGCTACAGCGGGTTCGATCTGCAACGGCGTTTGAGCGACGCCGGCAGCCGCCTGCCGGTCATTTTCATCACCGGCTATGGCGACATTCCCATGTCGGTCCGTGCGATGAAAGCAGGGGCCGTGGATTTCCTGACCAAGCCCTTTAGCTCCCAGGATCTGATCGACGCTGTGGCCAGGGCGCTCGCGGTATACGCCGAGTACCTGCAAAAACAGGAAGCTGTAGACGCGTTGCGCAGGCGATTCGAATGCCTGACTCCCCGAGAGCGTCAAGTCATGGGCGGGGTCGCCAACGGGTTTCTCAATAAGCAGATCGCCAGCCAACTGGAAGTCAGCGAAATCACGGTCAAGCTTCATCGCGCCAACATGATGAAAAAGATGCACGTGCGCACCGTCGCCGACGTGGTGCGGGCGAGTCGTCAACTGGAACTGTCGTAGCGCGGAGAGCATGCACATGTCTGCAATGCCAGCCCTTGAATTCTCATTACACGATGCCGTGCGTGCGCCCCAGGGGCACTGCGCACCGGGCACATCCCAGGATGCGTCCGCCGATCGCCCCCTCAAAAGGCCTCAGGAGTCATTGGCGCCCTGGCGCGTCAAAAAGGCCAAGGACCTGATGATTCGGCTCATGGCCCAGGGCTGCTCGATCGAGTGGATCGCCAGGGAGTGTGCCATTTCCAGAAGTCATTTTTCCCGCGCCTTCAAAAATGCCACCGGGATGGCGCCGCATGACTGGTTTCGCAGGGAGCAGATCCGCCGGGCAGAAGCACTGCTGCGCCAGCGTAAATTGCCGATCTGTCAGGTGGCCCATGAATGCGGTTTTTCGGATCAATCCTACTTCACCCGAGTATTCAGGCAGTTGAATGGCATCAGTCCGAAATCCTGGCAGTCCAACGCATGCCAGCCAGAGGCCTAGTGGGTGGATCACATACCCCGTATCGCCATCGTCGACGACGATCAATCCTGTCGCATGGCACTGGCCAGCCTGGTGCGTTCGCTCGGCTATGTGCCGTGTGTATGCTCAAGCGCCGAAGATTTCCTCGCGCTGATCGATGCCGAGGATGTCGATTGCCTGATCTCCGACGTACAAATGCCCGGCATGGATGGGTTGGCCTTGCAGCGCTCGCTGCTCGCCAAGGGACGGTCGCTGCCCATCCTGTTCATCACCGCCTATCCCAAGGAGTCGGCGCGCAGAGCGGCCATCGCAGGCGGGGCCTTGTGTTTCCTGGGCAAACCGTACGACGCACAACTGATCATCGATTGTCTTGAGTCTGTCGTGACGAAAGCCTGACGCTTCAACAGGCTTGGCCCAAATGGCATCCCGCGTCAAAGATACGCGCGGGGCTCATTGGCACCCCGCTGCCGCTCCCGTTGCAGAATCCTTTCAACGCCTGCGCGCTCTTCGGTTACTATCCCGCGGATATTCGGTCGGGAGTGTGACGGGTTGAACGAAGCGAACGAGGTGCGGTTCGAGTGCAACGGCTGTGGCCGTTGTTGCCAGAATCATCACATACCGCTGACCCTGAATGAGGCTGTGCGGTGGGTCGCCGACGGCGGCCAACTGATCATTCTGGTGGACGGCTTTGTCGAAGACGGCCCCGGATTCGACAGCGCCCAACGCGCTCACCTGATGAGACGTTCGCGCGCCGTTCACTGCGCAACGCTGCAACCCCGCGTGATGATCACCTTTGCCGCGTTCAATCCCGGGCGCTGCCGATACCTGCAGGACGATAACCGCTGCGGCCAGTATGAAAGCCGGCCTCTGGTATGCCGGATCTATCCCGCCGAAATCAATCCATCCATTACCTTGAATCCCGAGGCCAAAGACTGTCCTGAGGAGGTTTGGGTCGAGGGTCCCGTCCTGATTCATCGAGAGCGAGGCGTGGACCCAGTACTGGGCGCGCTGATCGAACGGTCGCGCCAGGCCGATCGCGATGACATCGTTCGCAAAGTGGCCATCTGTGAACGGTTGGGCATCCACGTCAGCGCCATTCGAGGCAATGGCTACACCGCCTGGCTACCGGACGGGCAGCAATGGCTGCAGGCGCTGGCCGACACCGACGGCCAGACCGAGACTCAGGTGCAGTGGGCGTTCGAAACGTCGAACGAGCAGTTGGCGGCGCAACTGGCCGGGCTTGGCATCGCACTGAGCGCCAGCGCCAGTCATCAAGGAGCGTTTATCGGCCTGGCATAAGCATTGCCGGTCTGCTGCGCATTTCGATCATCAAGTTGTCACTTTGAGTCATTGAGCGTGACCGGAGTGGTGGTTAATGTCTGCGCCATGAACGGGACCCCGAGAGTGGCCCCGACGACGCGACAGGCCCCCAGAGCGCCTGCGCTTTCCGTGATGACGTTCGATGGAGTTGTGTATGGCCGCCGCTCAGTACCCGCACCTGCTGGCCCCGCTGGATCTGGGATTCACCACCCTGCGCAACCGCACCCTGATGGGGTCGATGCACACTGGCCTCGAGGAAAAACCCGGCGGTTTCGAGCGCATGGCCGCGTATTTTGCCGAGCGCGCCCGCGGCGGCGTCGGGCTTATGGTGACGGGCGGCATCGCGCCCAATGCCGAGGGTGGGGTGTATGCCGGGGCGGCCAAACTGACCACGCCCGAAGAAGCCGACCACCATCGCATCGTGACCCGGGCCGTGCATGAGGCCGGTGGCAAGATCTGCATGCAGATCCTCCACGCGGGGCGTTATGCCTACAGCCCTCAACAGGTCGCGCCCAGCGCCATTCAGGCGCCGATCAACCCCTTCAAGCCCAGAGAGCTGGATGAAGAAGGCATCGAAAAGCAGATTCAAGACTTCGTGACCTGCGCCACCCTGGCCCAGCGCGCCGAATACGACGGTGTGGAAATCATGGGCTCGGAAGGCTATTTCATTAACCAGTTTCTGGTAGCGCACACCAACCATCGCACTGACCGATGGGGCGGCAGTTATGAAAACCGCATGCGCCTGCCGGTCTCGATCGTGCGCCGAGTGCGAGAAGCGGTCGGGCCGAATTTCATCATCATCTATCGTTTGTCGATGCTCGATCTGATCGAAGGCGGCAGCACGTGGGAAGAAGTGGTGCAGTTGGCCCAGGCCATCGAGCAGGCCGGTGCGACGATCATCAACACCGGCATCGGCTGGCACGAAGCGCGTATTCCGACCATCGCTACCAAAGTGCCGCGTGCAGCATTTGCCAAGGTCACAGCGAAGATGCGTGGGTCGGTGTCGATCCCGCTCATTACCACCAACCGCATCAACACCCCGGAGGTGGCCGAGCAGGTGCTGGCCGAGGGCGACGCGGACATGGTGTCCATGGCGCGCCCGTTCCTCGCCGACGCCGATTTCGTCAACAAGGCGGCTGCCGGTCGCGCCGATGAGATCAACACCTGCATCGGCTGCAACCAGGCCTGTCTGGACCACACCTTCGGCGGCAAGCTCACCAGTTGCCTGGTCAATCCACGTGCCTGCCACGAAACGGAACTCAACTACCTGCCGGTCCAGCAGGCGAGAAAGATCGCCGTCGTCGGTGCTGGCCCTGCCGGACTTGCGGCCGCGACCGTGGCGGCGGAACGCGGGCACGACGTCACGCTGTTCGACTCGGCCGCCGAGATCGGTGGGCAGTTCAACATCGCCAAACGCATCCCAGGCAAGGAAGAATTCTACGAAACCCTGCGCTACTTCGGTCGCAAATTGCAGACCACAGGTGTCGATGTGCGTTTGAATACGCGGGTGGCAGTGGAGGACCTCGCAGGCAAAGGTTACGACGAAGTGATTCTGGCCACGGGGATCGCGCCTCGGGTCCCCGCCATTCCGGGCATCGATCACCCCAGTGTGTTGAGTTACCTGGACGTGATCCTGCAGCGCAAGCCAGTCGGGCCGTCAGTGGCGGTGATCGGTGCGGGTGGCATCGGTTTCGACGTCTCGGAATTCCTCGTGCACCAAGGAATAGCGACCAGCCTGGACCGCGACGCCTTCTGGGAAGAGTGGGGCATCGATGGCAGTTTGAAGGCCCGCGGCGGTGTCGCCGGCATCCAGCCGCACCCTCACGCACCGGCGCGCCAAGTGTTTCTGTTACAGCGCAAGGCGTCCAAGGTCGGCGATGGCCTGGGTAAAACCACCGGCTGGATTCATCGTACGGGGCTCAAAAACAAGAAGGTGCAGATGCTCAACAGCGTGGAGTACCTGAAGATCGACGACGCGGGCCTGCATATCCGGATCGGCGCCGAGGGCGAGGAAAGAGTCCTGGCCGTAGACAACGTGGTGATCTGCGCCGGGCAGGACCCGTTGCGCGAGCTGTACGAGGGCTTGCAAGCGGCGGGGCAGAGCGTGCACCTGATCGGGGGCGCCGACGTGGCTGCGGAGCTGGATGCCAAGCGTGCCATCAACCAGGGGTCGCGGCTGGCAGCGGCCCTGTAGGCGGGGTGCCCTGGTGGTTCGGGTGGACGCCGCACGCGTGCACGTCCACCCGCGTCAATGAGCGTGATCCTTCGCAGTCCCGAGCGAGCCGTTTCCAGGTAGCCCTGCAGCCCGCTAAACTCGCACGCCCCGTCGTGCGGTGAAGGCCATGTTCGCTCCAGCTCCACTCCACCTGCTCACCCTTCCGTGGCTCACTCGCGCCGCGGTCGACGTTGCGATCCTGCGCCTGGACCTCATCGACCCCCTCATCAGCGGCAACAAGTGGTTCAAGCTCAGCCATCATCTCGACGCCGCCAAGCTTGCAGGGGCCAATGGGCTCATGAGCCTGGGCGGCGCTCATTCCAACCATCTGCATGCGTTGGCAGCGGCGGGGCAGCGCCTGGGCTTTTCCACCGTCGGCCTGCTGCGCGGCCATCCCGTGCAAACCCCGACCGTTCGCGACCTCGAAGGGTTCGGGATGGCCTTGCATTGGCTCGGCTATGCAGGGTATCGCGCGCGACATGAAGCGGACTTCTGGCTGCCCTGGCAAGCCCGTTATCCGAGGTTGTATCCCGTTCCCGAAGGCGGAGGGGGCAGGGACGGCGCGCTGGGCTGCGCGCCCATCGTGCACCAGGCCCGTGCCCGGCTTGGAGCGTTGGGCTGGAACGATTACCAAGGCTGGTGGCTGGCCTGCGGAACGGGCACCACCCTGGCGGGGCTGGCCTTGGCTGAAGACCGGCCGCGCAAGGTCTACGGCGCGATGGCGGTGCCCGAAGGACACGGCGTCGCCGAGAATGTCCGCGGCCTGTTGGGCGCTGCATTCGATGATCGGTACGAATTGCTCGACGCCAGCCGGGGCGGGTTCGCGAAAGTCGATGCTCAATTGCTCGAATTCATCGCCACCAGCGAGGCTCAAAGTGGTGTTCCGCTGGAGCCCCTGTACACCGGCAAGGCGTTGCTGGCATTGAAGCTGGCTGTCGAGGCGGGCCGGTTTGCGGCGGGCACCCGACTGATCTTGGTGCACACGGGCGGCCTGCAGGGCAGACGGGCCATCGCCGCCCTCTAGCCACTCAGCTCGACGAGGAGCTTTCGAGTCCTGCCTCGGCCCGGCCCGGCAGCCGTTACGGCCAGTGCCACCGGCGCACCTTTCTGGTCCGAGCCTGGGGTGGCACGAATCCTGCGCACCAGACGCGACGACAGGTCGGTTCTGAGCATGTCGGCGACTCATCTGGAGTCGGTCCGCTCACGCGCTGTCTCGATAATCGATTCTTTTCACCCGCGCCGAGGTATGCATGACCACTCCCACCCCTGAGCAGGTCGATCCTGCCACTTTGAGAAAAGTCATCGTTGCGGCCAGTATCGGCAATTTTGTCGAGTGGTTCGATTTCGCGGTGTACGGATTTCTCGCCACCACCATTGCCCAGGAATTCTTTCCCAGCGGCGATGCCAGTGCCGCCTTGCTCAAGACGTTCGCCGTCTTCGCGGTGGCGTTCGCCTTCCGCCCGCTGGGTGGTCTGTTTTTCGGCATGCTGGGCGACAGGATCGGCCGCAAGCGTACGCTGGCATTCACCATTTTGCTGATGGCGGGCGCCACGACGCTGATCGGCGTGCTGCCCACTTACGCCGCCATCGGCGTCACCGCTCCCATCCTGTTGACGGTCATTCGATGCGCGCAAGGTTTTTCCGCAGGCGGCGAATATGCCGGCGCGTGCGCGTACCTGATGGAGCACGCTCCAAGGGGCAAGCGCGCGTGGTACGGCAGTTTCGTGCCCGTCTCGACCTTTGCCGCGTTCGCCTCGGCAGCCATTTTCGCCTATGCGCTCGAAGCCTCGCTGTCGACTGAAGCCATGAGCAGTTGGGGCTGGCGCCTGCCTTTCCTGGTGGCCGCGCCCTTGGGGCTGGTCGGCTTGTACCTGCGTTGGAAACTGGACGAGACGCCGGCGTTTCAAGCGGTCGAAGAAGAGCACGCCGTCGCCCACTCGCCGCTGAAGGACACCCTGCGCCACCATGGAGGTGCGATTCTGGCGTTGGGCGCCTTCATTTCCCTGACGGCCCTGTCGTTTTACATGTTCACCACGTATTTCGCGACCTACCTGCAAGTGGCGGGGGGGCTGAGCCGCGCCACGGCGTTGCTGGTGTCGCTGATCGCGCTGTTGTTCGCTGCCGCAATGTGCCCGGTCGCGGGGGCGTTTTCCGACAAGGTCGGGCGGCGTAACACGGTGATCACCGCCTGTGTGCTGCTGGCTGTCATGGTGTACCCATCGTTTCTCATGGCCAGCTCCGGTTCGTTCGCCGGTTCAATCGTGGGCGTGATGCTTTTGGCCACCGGCGCGGTGTTGTGCAACGTGGTGACGGCCGCGCTGCTTTCGGAAACCTTTCCGACCCGCACCCGCTACACCGCTTCGGCGATCACCTACAACATGGCCTACACGATTTTCGGCGGGACCGCACCGCTGATGGCCACCTGGCTGATTGGCCTGACGGGCAGCAACCTGGCCCCGGCGTTCTACCTGATTGCCATCGCCCTGCTGGGGCTGGTGGGCGGACTGGCCTTGCGCGAAACCTGCAAGGTCTCGCTGGACGAAGTGGACGGCACATTGGGTCAGCGTCATCGGATGCAGCCCGCCGCGTGATCGGCTCCGGGTGGGTTTGCAGGCGGTGGTGTCTTGAGCGACGCCGCTGCCTGGAAGGGACGCCAATGGCGGCGTCCGACCACGGCACCCGTGAGCGGTCAGCCGATCAAAGGGCCGTTCACAAATTTGTGTCAGGGCATGGTCAAGCTGCCCCAAAAAATGGCACATTGGCCCTCCTTTGTGCCGCCGACATCTTCTGTAACCAATTAGCGGGCGGCGCCTCTCCCTCTCGATGGAAGACCCGGATGGCCGTTCCCAGCCCCATGACCGCGACGCCTGCACGCCCTCAATCCAGCCCGCTGGTCATGCGCATCATCGGCGCCGTGGCGCTGGCCCACCTGCTCAATGACCTGATCCAGTCGATCCTGCCGTCGATCTACCCGATGCTCAAAGCCAGCTACGGGCTGAGTTTCACCCAGGTCGGCCTGATCACCCTGACGTTTCAAGTGACCGCTTCGCTGCTTCAGCCCTGGGTCGGTTATTACACGGACCGCCACCCCAACCCGCTGGTGCTGCCAGTGGGCTCGCTGTGCATTCTGGCTGGGGTGCTGATGCTGGCGACGGTGGGCAGTTTCCCGCTCATTCTGCTGGCCGCCGGGTTGATCGGCATCGGTTCCTCGACCTTCCACCCTGAGGCATCGCGCATTGCGCGCCTGGCCTCCGGCGGCCGCTTCGGTCTGGCGCAGTCGAGTTTCCAGGTGGGGGGCAACAGCGGCTCGGCCATAGGGCCATTGTTGGCGGCCGCGATCATCATTCCGTTTGGTCAAGGGCACATCGCCTATTTCGGTCTGGTCGCGCTGTTCTCAGTGGGGCTGCTGTACGCCATCAGCCGCTGGTACAAGAAACACTTGGCACTGTTCAAGCTCAAGGCCGGCACGGCGGCGACCCATGGCCTTTCCAGGGCGCGTGTCACCAGCGCCTTGGTGGTGCTGGCGTTACTGGTTTTCTCGAAGTATTTCTACATGGCCAGTTTCACCAGTTACTTCACCTTCTTTCTGATCGACAAATTCCAGCTCAGCGTGGCCAGCTCGCAATTGCACCTGTTCATGTTTCTGGCGGCCGTCGCAGCCGGCACGTTCTTCGGCGGTCCGATCGGCGACAAGATTGGCCGTAAAGCGGTCATCTGGTTTTCGATTCTAGGCGTGGCGCCGTTCACTATTGCCTTGCCGTATGCCGATTTGTTCTGGACCAGTGTGCTGAGCGTGATCATCGGCTTCATCCTGGCCTCGGCGTTCTCGGCCATCGTGGTCTATGCCCAAGAGCTGGTACCGGGCAATGTCGGGATGATCGCCGGGATCTTCTTCGGCCTGATGTTCGGCTTCGGCGGCATCGGCGCTGCCCTTCTTGGTCACCTCGCGGATCTTCACGGCATCGTGTTTGTCTACACCCTCTGTTCGTACCTCCCGCTGCTGGGCATATTGGCCATTTTGCTTCCGAAGACGACACACTGATGCTGACAGCGGTTCTTATCTTTCTGGCCACCATTACCCTGGTGATCTGGCAACCCAAGGGGCTGGGCGTCGGCTGGAGTGCGACGTTCGGCGCGGTGCTGGCGCTGCTGTTCGGGGTCGTTCACCTGACGGACATTCCGCAGGTCTGGCACATCATCTGGAACGCGACCGGCACCTTCATTGCGCTGATCATCATCAGCCTGCTGCTGGACGAGGCCGGCTTTTTCAACTGGGCCGCCTTGCATGTGGCGCGCTGGGGAAGGGGCAGCGGCAGGCGTCTGTTCGCCTTCATCGTGCTGCTCGGTGCGCTGGTCTCG
Organism: Pseudomonas sp. GD03842; assembly: GCF_029841165.1. Taxonomy (NCBI): domain Bacteria; kingdom Pseudomonadati; phylum Pseudomonadota; class Gammaproteobacteria; order Pseudomonadales; family Pseudomonadaceae; genus Pseudomonas; species Pseudomonas sp. GD03842. The sequence continues at coordinate 137,589 of NZ_JAOCEA010000016.1, forward strand.
GCACTGTTCGCCAATGACGGCGCCGCACTGATCCTCACCCCCATCGTCATGTCGATGCTGCTGGCGCTGCGGTTTTCACCCGCGACCACGCTGGCCTTCGTCATGGCTGCCGGCTTCATCGCGGACACCGCGAGCCTGCCGCTGGTGGTGTCGAACCTGGTCAATATCGTTTCAGCGGACTACTTCGGCATTGGCTTCAACCGCTATGCATCGGTGATGGTGCCGGTCAATCTGGTGAGCGTCGCCGCGACCCTGGCGGTGCTGATGCTGTTCTTCCGCCGCGATGTTCCGGACACATTCGACACCGCGCAATTGGCGGACCCGACCACGGCCATTCACGACCGGGCGACCTTCATCGCCGGGTGGTGGGTGTTGGTCATTCTGCTGATCGGGTGCTTTGCGCTAGAGCCGTTGGGCATCCCTATCAGCGCGATCTCGGCCGTCTGTGCGGCGATCCTGCTGGGCATCGCGGCGAAAGGGCACACCATCGCCACGCGAAAGGTGATGAAAGAAGCGCCGTGGCAGATCGTGATTTTCTCTTTGGGCATGTACCTGGTGGTCTACGGGCTGCGCAACGCCGGCATGACCTCGTACCTGGCCGGATGGCTTGACCGCTTCGCCGATTATGGGCTGTGGGGCGCAGCCATGGGCACCGGGGTACTGACCGCCCTGTTGTCATCGGTGATGAACAACCTGCCGACGGTGCTGATCGGGCTGCTGTCGATCGATGCCAGCCAGGCGCAGGGCCCGCTGCAGGAAGCGATGATCTACGCCAACGTGATCGGCAGCGACCTGGGGCCGAAAATCACGCCCATTGGCAGCCTGGCGACCTTGCTCTGGCTGCACGTGCTGGCGCGCAAGGGCGTGAGCATCGGTTGGGGCTATTATTTTCGCGTCGGCATCGTGTTGACCTTGCCAGTGCTGCTGATCACCCTGGCGGCGCTGGTGGTGCGGCTGAGCCTGTGAGCTGCCCGGGTTCGGCCGCCAGAGGCCAGTGATCCGGAACCACAAAGACGCGCTCGGCTTCTTCCCAATGCCCCTCAGGCGTGGGGGCCAGGCGCGCCATCAGTTGCGCATGGGCCTGGGGATCTGACGCGGGGAGCCACGCCGCCACGGTTTCCCCCTGCCAAGGTGCCTCGACGCGAGCCGGGGCCAGCCACTCGGCGCGAGGCACCCATTGCCAGCGTTGCGGCGAGCGTTGCTCGATGAACGCCGGCCAGTCCTTTTGGTGCAGCCACTGCCCGCGTAAGTGGGCCGGGTGCGCGCCGACGGGCGACCGGCATTCGCCTTGCCAGGGGTACAGCAAATAGCCGCCCATCCACAGGTGTGTCTGGAATTCCTCGATCCTTAATGCGGCCAGCGCCTCGCGGCTTTCCGGGCGTCCCGACATCGGCAACTGATGTTGGTTGAGGTGCGCCAGTTTTGCGCCCAACCGGTCATGGGAGCCCGGGCCGAGCCAGTTCATCGGGTCAATCCCATCGGCCTGCTGGGGCCCGAGATAGAATTTGATCGCCAGTTCGATATGGTGTACGCCGCCCTTGTCACGCACCAGCATGTCCAGTTCGCCGAGCGTATGATGGGCGACCCGAATCGGCAGGTTGGCGGCCACCAGCTCCACGCCTGGGGCATGCTCGATCGCAAACTGCCACAAGTGCTCGTAATACAGGCCCAGTCGGCGGATGGAACGGCGCGAGAGCCACTGGCTCAAAGGCTGGGGATCGCGGTCCAGGCGATGCAGAAAGTCCGTTAGCGCCTGCGGGTCCTCGACCCAGTCGCTGCCTGCCAATGGATGGCGTTGCGGCCATTCGGTCAGGCTCAGCATGGGCGGTGAAACCATCACCCACGCCAGGTCGCGTACCTGTGCAGTGCGCAGTTGGCGGGGCAGGGCGGTGAGGGTTGGAAATGGCGTCATCGCGGCAGAATAGCAGGACCGTCGATGGCTCACAGTCACCTTTCATGCACGAAAACCGCGTCGCGGCGCTGCGTTGGCGTTTGTCGGTTTGCCGCTATCGACCCCATCGCCCATAATCGCGTTCTTTACCGGCATGAACACCGCAGGAGCCCCATGGAGCAGTTTCGCAATATCGGCATCATTGGTCGCCTGGGCAGCTCTCAGGTCCTGGAGACCGTCCGCCGGCTCAAGAAATTCCTGATGTCTCGGCACCTGCATGTGATCCTTGAAGACACCATTGCCGAGGTCTTGCCTGGCCATGGCCTGCAAACGTCATCACGCAAGCTGCTGGGCGAGGTCTGCGACATGGTCATCGTGGTGGGCGGCGACGGCAGCCTGCTCGGCGCGGCCCGTGCCCTGGCCAAGCACCATGTGCCGGTACTGGGGATCAACCGGGGCAGTCTGGGCTTTCTGACCGACATCCGCCCCGATGAGCTGGAAGTGAAGGTGGCCGAGGTGCTGGACGGCCATTACCTGGTGGAAAACCGATTCCTGTTGCAAGCCGAAGTCCGTCGCCACGGCGAGGCCATCGGCCAGGGCGACGCGCTGAACGACGTGGTCCTGCACCCCGGCAAATCTACGCGGATGATCGAATTCGAAATCTACATCGACGGTCAATTCGTCTGCAGCCAGAAGGCCGACGGGCTGATCGTGGCGACGCCGACCGGCTCCACCGCCTACGCCTTGTCGGCGGGTGGCCCGATCATGCACCCCAAGCTGGACGCCATCGTCATCGTGCCGATGTACCCGCACACCCTGTCCGGTCGGCCAATCGTCGTCGATGGAAACAGCGAGCTGAAAATCGTTGTCTCAAAGGACATGACGATCTACCCCCAGGTCTCCTGCGATGGACAAAACCACTTCACCTGCGCGCCGGGTGACACCGTGACCGTGAAAAAGAAACCGCAAAAACTGCGTCTGATTCACCCGCTGGACCACAACTATTACGAAGTCTGCCGGACCAAACTCGGTTGGGGCAGTCGGCTTGGCGGCGGGGGCGACTGATGCTCGATCCCGCGCGTGGCTACGATCTGATCGGTGACGTGCATGGTTGTGCCCAGACCCTTGAGCACTTGCTCGACACCCTCGGTTACCGCTTTCAGGCAGGCGTCTGGCGCCATCCCGAGCGCATCGCCCTGTTCCTGGGCGACATCATCGACCGCGGCCCACGCATTCGCGAGGCGCTGCACATCGTCCACGACATGGTGGTCGCCGGTCAGGCGTTCTGCATCATGGGCAACCACGAATTCAACGCGTTGGGCTGGGCCACTCCGGCGCCACCGGAGAGCGGCAAACAGTTCGTGCGTGAACATACGCCGCGCCACGCACGGCTGTTGGGCGAAACCCTGGCGCAGTTCGAGGGCCATCCCGGTGACTGGAATGACTTCCTCACGTGGTTCTATGAACTGCCGCTGTTCATCGACGCCGAGCGCTTTCGCCTGGTCCATGCCTGCTGGGACGCCAGCCTGATCGAGCCCCTGCGCAGCGCGCACGGCGATGGCCGTGTCGATCAGCATTTCGTTCAGGCCTCGGCGGTGCCCGGCAGTTTTGCCAGCGCCGTTTTCGACCGCCTGCTGCGTGGCACCGACATGCGGCTGCCCCATGGCATGACGTTGACCGGTGGAGACGGCCTCACGCGTGCGTCGTTTCGTACCAAGTTCTGGGAAGACGATCCCCAGACCTATGGCGATGTGGTGTTCCAGCCTGACGCTTTGCCCGAGCCTGTGGCCAAGCGCCCGCTCTCCGACTCCGAAAAGAACGCCTTGCTGCGCTATGGCCCCGATCAGCCGTTGCTGTTCGTTGGGCATTACTGGCGCAGTGGAATCCCCGCGCCGATTCGCCCGAATCTGGCGTGCCTGGACTACAGCGCCGTGCTGTACGGCAAATTGGTGGCTTACCGTCTGGACCAGGAAACCGTCATTGACCCGGCCAAGTTTGTCTGGGTCGATGTCGAACGGCCGGTTGAGCGACTTTGATGCGCACGGCAGCACCGTACCCTTTGATTGCGAGGACCCCCCATGGATGATTCGACGTTCGACCAGCTGGAGGCTGCGCTGCAAGCAGCCCCCGGCAACGTCGCGCTGCTCACGATGCTGATCGACGCCAGCGTCCAGCGCGGTGAGCACGCGCGTGGTCTGAAACTGTTGCCCGACGACCTGGAGCAATGGCCTTCGGCCCCCGCGCTGAAACTGGCGGCGGCGAAGTTGTGCCTGGCGGCAGGCGATGCCAGCCGAGCGCTGCGGCTGGCCGAGGAGCCTGACGCCCACACGCGGCTGTTCAAGGCGCGGGTGCTGGCCGACCTGGACCGCCTCAAGGACGCGCAGGTCGAATACCGTGCGGCGATCGAAGCCAACCCGGCGTTGGAGGATGTGGTGTTCTCGCGTCGTCTGAATGCCTCGGTGGCCGAGGTGCCTCGTGCCGACGGGCGCCCGCGGTTGCGTGTGATCTCCAACGACGACACCGATCAGAGCGAAGTGGTGCGGTTGCTTGAGCCGGACAACCAGACCGTGACCTTCAGCGACATTGGCGGTCTGGAAGATCTGAAAAAAACCATTCACAAGAAAATCATCCTGCCTTACCAGAAGCCCGGCCTTTTCCAGCGCTTTCGCAAGAAGGTCGGCGGAGGCGTGCTGCTGTACGGTCCTCCCGGTTGCGGCAAGACCCTCCTGGCCAGGGCCACGGCGGGGGAGTGCAACGCGACGTTTTTCAACATCGCCATTTCCGACGTGCTGGACATGTACATCGGCGAGTCGGAACGCAAACTTCATGCGCTGTTCGAGCAGGCTCGGGCAAAGGCGCCAGCGGTGATGTTCTTCGATGAAGTCGAGGCCCTGGGTGGCAAGCGCGCCAACACGCGCGAATCGACGTCCTCCAAACTGGTCAGCCAGTTCCTTTCGGAAATGGACGGCTTCACTCAGGACAACAAGGGCGTGCTGATCCTGGCCGCGACCAACGTGCCGTGGTCGGTGGATTCGGCGTTCCGTCGTCCCGGCCGGTTCGACCGGGTGCTGTTTGTTCCGCCGCCTGATCGCGAAGCCCGGGAAAGCATGTTGCGCATGATGATGAAAGACCGGCCGATGGCCGATGACATCGACTTCGCGTTCCTGGCGAAAAGCACTTCCGGCTTCTCCGGCGCTGATTTGGGCGAGCTGGTGGAGACCGCTGCAGACGGGGCCATCGAAGATTCGCTCAGCAGCGGCACCGAGCGCGTGATCTGTGACGCGCACTTCAAGGACGCGTTGAAAGAAGTGCGAGCCACCACGCTCGAGTGGCTGACCACCGCCCGCAACTACGCCCGCTACGCCAACGAGGGCAATCAATACGATGAAGTGTTGGCGTTCCTCGACAAGCACGGGAAGGGTCGTTGATGGCGCGCTATGGGGGATACCGCATCGAGGACGAGCCGCGTCCGGGTGCGTTGGCGAAATGGGCCGTTTCGCCGTTCTGGCCGCTGCTGGGCATGATGCTCGGCGGTGCCTGGCTGGGCCTGCCGTGGTTCGTGTTCAATTCGATTGCCGTCGGCAGCCCGACGCGTGTGCGTGAAATCTGCCTGGCCGGTGTGGCGCTCGTGGGCAGTGTGGCCATCGGCCTGGCACTCATGCAATTGGCAGGCGCGGGGTACCTGGCAACCCAGGCGCAAGTCCAGTACGCGTTGCTGGTTCTGGTGGTGTGGAAACTGACCATTGGATACCTGCTGTACATGCAGCAGAACCAGACCATCGAGATTTACCAGTACTACGGCGGTGAGTTGAGCCGCTTCGGTCTGCCGCTGGCGCTGATCGGCGGTTTCGTGCTCAAAGGCATGGTCGTGAAGTTGTTGCCCTACACCCTCTGGTACCTGGTGGTGAGCTGATGAATACCGATTACCTGCTGCAGTTGGCTTATCAGCGCCTGCAGGCCGATCACAACGACGGGGCCATCGATGCCCTTCGACAATTGCTGGCCAATGACCCGGATTCGGCCGAGGCGCACGGGTTACTGGCCATCTGTCTGATGAACATGCGGCGTGTGCATGCTGCTCGCCGTGAAGTGCAACTCGCCCTGGCCGCCGATGCTCAGTTGCCTTTGGCCCACTATGCGGCGGCACAGGTGGCCATTGCCCAGCGCAAATTCAAGCTGGCCGAAGAGCATCTTGCGCAGTTGCTCGACATGGAGCCGCTCAACCCGTTGAACCATCGTTGCCTGGCCGAGCTGTATCAATTGACGGGGCGTCTGAAACAGAGCCGTGAGCCGCTGGAAAAAGCGCTGGAACTGGGCCCGGACGACGCCGCCAATCTGGTGGCGATGGCCGAGTTTCACCGCGCCAGCCGCCACTGGGAGCAGGCCTATCAATTCGCTCGGCAGGCTTTGCAGGCGTCCCCGGGCCACCCCGGCGCGGTCATTGTGCTGGGGCATCTGCTGCTGCGCGAAGGCGACATCGGCGGCGCCCGCGACCACGCCATCTGGGCGTTGCAGGAAAATGCCAACAACGTTGCCGCGCTGCACCTGCTCACGGCGGTGAAGGCGCGAAGCAGTCTTTTTCTGGGAGCCTGGTGGCGCTTCAACAGTTGGATGAACGAACGCAGTGCCACCCGGGCCATCATTCTCTTGCTGTTCATGTTCGTCACCTACCGCGTGGTGGTGATCACGCTCGCCGCGCAGGGCCACCCCCAAGTGGCCCAACTGGTCGACTGGGTGTGGCTGGCCTTCGCTGCCTACACCTTCGCCGCGCCGCAGATTTTCCGTCGTTTGCTGGAAAAGGAGCTGGTGCAGGTAAAACTGTCCAAGGAATTCTGACGAGCTGGCATCATGCCCAGTGTCGAAAGGTCATAATTGCGCTGGTTGAACCAGCGACGTTTATCAGAGGTTGTTCACATGTCATCTTTTGCTGAAATGATCGAAAACATCACGCCGGACATTTACGAAAGCCTCAAGCTGGCGGTGGAAATCGGCAAGTGGTCCGATGGCCGCAAACTGACCCAGGAGCAACGTGAGCTGTCCCTTCAGGCACTCATCGCGTGGGAAGTGCGCAATGTGCCGGAAGAGCAGCGCATCGGCTACATGGGCCCGCAGGAATGTGCCTCCAAGTCGGCGCCGATTCCAAACATCCTCTTCAAGTCGGATGCCATCCATTGATCGAGATTGGCCGAGGCTCCGTCAACAAAATGTCCGCGCGGCTCGATGCGGAGCAGGTGCACTATGCGTTTCGTCTGGGTGACGCGCAGATTCCGGTCAACCCGCTGATCGGCAAGACCGTACGCCTGGAATACCTGGGCGCCATTCATTGCAGCCACTGCGGCCGACGCACCAAGACCAGTTTCAGCCAAGGGTATTGCTACCCGTGCATGCAGAAACTGGCGCAATGCGACGTCTGCATCGTCAGCCCGGAAAGATGCCACCACGATCAAGGCACCTGTCGGGATCCGTCGTGGGGCCAGCAGTTCTGCATGACCGAGCACGTGGTCTATCTCGCCAACTCCTCGGGCGTCAAAGTCGGCATCACCCGCGCCACGCAACTGCCGACCCGCTGGCTGGATCAGGGCGCCAGCCAGGCATTGCCGATCGTGCGGGTCGCCACCCGCCAGCAGTCCGGGTTCGTCGAGGACCTGTTTCGCACTCAGGTGGCGGACCGTACCAACTGGCGAGCGCTGCTCAAAGGCGATGCCCCAGCGGTTGACCTGGCCGCCATCCGTCAGCAGTTGTTCGAATCCTGCGCCGAAGGCCTGCGCACGCTCCAGCAGCGCTTCGGCCTGCAAGCCATTCAGGTGCTCGACGACGTCGAGCCGATCGAGATCCGCTACCCGGTGGAGGCTTACCCGACCAAGGTGGTCAGCTTCAATCTCGATAAAGACCCGATCGCCGAAGGCACGCTGCTGGGCGTCAAGGGCCAGTACCTGATCTTCGACACCGGCGTGATCAACATTCGCAAATACACGGCGTATCAACTCGCCGTGCATCACTAAGGACAGCATCATGCGCACCGAACAGCCAAAAATGATCTACCTGAAGGATTATCAGGCGCCTGAGTACCTCATCGACGAGACGCACCTGACCTTCGAATTGTTCGAGGACCACACCTTGGTCCACGCGCAGTTGGTCATGCGCCGCAACCCGGAGCGTGCCCGGCTCTTGCCGGGGGGCGCTCTGCCGCCGCTGGTGCTCGATGGTCAACTGCTGGAGCTGCTGTCGGTCAAACTGGCCGACGTGGACCTCACCTCCGAAGACTACCAACTGACGCCGGACAGCCTGACCGTCCATCCCACCGCTGAAGCCTTCACGCTCGATACCAGCGTCAAGATCCATCCAGAAACCAATACCGCGCTGGAGGGCCTGTACAAGTCCAGCGGGATGTTCTGCACCCAGTGCGAGGCCGAGGGCTTCCGCAAGATCACCTATTACCTCGACCGCCCGGATGTCATGAGCACCTTCACGACGACGGTCATCGCCAGTAAACAGGATTATCCGATCCTGCTGTCCAACGGTAATCCGGTCGATGCTGGGCCCGAGGGCGAGCAACGTCACTGGATCACCTGGGAAGACCCGTTCAAGAAACCGGCGTACCTTTTCGCACTGGTGGCCGGTGACCTGTGGTGCATCGAGGACACCTTCGTCACGATGAGCGAGCGCAAGGTCACGCTGCGCATCTATGTCGAGAAGGAAAACATCGATAAATGCCAGCACGCCATGGACAGCCTGAAAAGATCCATGCGTTGGGACGAGGAAGTCTACGGCCGCGAATACGATCTCGACATTTTCATGATCGTTGCCGTCAACGACTTCAACATGGGCGCCATGGAGAACAAGGGCCTCAACATCTTCAACTCCAGCGCCGTGCTGGCCCGTGCCGAAACGGCGACGGACGCGGCGCACCAGCGGGTCGAAGCGATCGTCGCCCATGAGTACTTCCATAACTGGTCCGGCAACCGTGTAACCTGCCGCGACTGGTTCCAGTTGTCGCTGAAGGAAGGTTTTACCGTTTTCCGTGATGCCGGTTTCTCCGCCGACATGCACTCGGCGACCGTCAAGCGCATCCAGGACGTGGCATACCTGCGCACCCACCAGTTCGCGGAAGACGCCGGCCCCATGGCACACGCGGTGCGCCCGGACAGCTTCATCGAAATTTCCAACTTCTACACCCTGACCGTGTACGAAAAGGGTTCGGAAGTGGTCGGTATGATCCATACCCTGCTCGGCGCCGAAGGCTTCCGCAAGGGCAGCGACCTTTACTTCGAACGCCACGACGGCCAAGCGGTGACCTGCGACGACTTCGTCAAGGCCATGGAAGACGCCAACGGTGTCGACCTGACCCAATTCAAGCGCTGGTACTCCCAGGCCGGTACGCCACGCCTGGCGGTGACGGAGTCTTATGACGCCGCCGCCCACACCTACAGCCTGACTTTCCGTCAGACGGCGCCCACGACGCCTGGGCAACCGGGCGATGCGAAAAAGCCGTTCGTGATCCCGGTTTCATTGGGGCTGCTGGATACCCAAGGGCAGGAAATCCCGTTGCGGTTGCAGGGTGAGTCCGCGGCGGCGGGGACGTCTCGCGTCATCGCCATCAGCGAAGCCGAACAGACGGTGACCTTCGTTGACATCGCCGAGCGGCCGCTGCCGTCGTTGCTGCGCGGTTTCTCGGCGCCGGTAAAACTGAGCTTCCCCTACAGCCGCGACCAATTGATGTTCCTGATGCAGCACGACACTGATGGCTTCAATCGGTGGGACGCCGGGCAGCAGTTGTCGGTCCAAGTGCTGCAGGAACTGATCGGCCAGCATCAGAAAGGCGAGCCGCTGGTACTGGATCAACGCCTGCTCACCGCGCTGGGCACCGTGCTGGCGGACGAGAGCCTCGATCAGGCGATGGTCGCAGAAATGCTCTCGCTGCCGGGTGAAGCGTATCTCACTGAAATCAGCGAAGTGGCGGATGTCGATGCCATTCACGCGGCCCGCGAGTTCGCCCGTCAGCAGTTGGCCGATGGCCTGAGCGACGCACTGTGGAAGCGCTACCAAGCGAACCGCGAGGTGTCCAAGGCAACGCCTTACGTGGCTGAATCCGAGCACTTCGCGCGTCGGGCGCTGCAGAACATCGCGCTGTCTTACCTGATGTTGAACGGCAAACCGGACGTGCTGGCGGCTGCCATCGAACAGTTCGATAACGCCGACAACATGACCGAGCGTCTGACCGCGCTGGCCGTGCTGGTCAATTCTCCATTCGAAGCCGAGAAGGCCCAGGCCTTGGCGGTATTTGCCGAGAACTTCAAGGATAACGCGCTCGTCATGGATCAGTGGTTCAGTGTGCAGGCGGGCAGCACGCTGCCCGGTGGTCTGGAGCGTGTGAAAGCGCTGATGCAACACCCTGCATTCACGCTGAAGAACCCGAACAAGGTGCGGGCGTTGATCGGTGCATTTGCTGGGCAGAACCTGATCAACTTCCATGCGGCGGACGGGTCGGGCTACCGTTTCCTGGCGGATCTGGTGATTGAACTGGACGGTTTCAACCCACAGATCGCCTCTCGGCAGCTGGCGCCGTTGACTCGCTGGCGCAAGTACGACGAGAAACGTCAAGTGCTGATGAAAGAGGAACTGGAGCGCATCCGTGCTTCCGGGCAGTTGTCGCCGGACGTGTATGAGGTGGTGAGTAAGAGCTTGGCGTGATGGCCAGCCTTGATTGGCTGGTATGGATGACGGCGGGTTGATCGGTTGGCGAGGGTGATGCTGATTCACCATTCCGCTTTTACAGCGGGTCACTTTCCTTTCGGGGAAAGTGACCAAAGCCATTTGCTCCATTTTGCCAAGACAAAATGGAGTCGCTCGTAAGGAGCGAAACCGAGGTCCCAGCCCACACGCAAACGGATCTGTCCCCGGTTCCAA